>DEKQ01000152.1:1635-9728 GCA_002353975.1 Prevotellaceae bacterium UBA2718 | reverse complement strand
TCCTTGTAGTTCTCTACCTTTGCCTTAGAAGCGTTGTAGATCACGAAGTTTGGCTCAAAGTTCTCCAGCTCTTCCTTTGTAGGCTGTATGAACATATTCGTTACGAAGTGTGCCTGCCATGCCACCTCAACGATGAAGCGCACTGCCAGGCGTGTTGCCTCGTTGGCACCGCAGAAAGCGTCAACTACGTAGAGCTCCTTGTTGCACAGCTCCTTGATGGCGATATCCTTCACCTTGCCCCATACCTCTTCGCTCATGGGGTGGTTATCGTTCTTGTAGTCCTCAGTAGTCCACCATACCTTGTCGTGGCTCTGTGCATCGTCAACGATGTACTTATCCTTAGGCGAACGGCCAGTGTAGATACCGGTCATCACGTTGACAGCGTTCAGCTCGGTGTTCACACCCTTGTCATAGCCTGTCAGGCCTGCCTTTGTCTCCTCCTCAAAGAGGTACTCGTAACTTGGATTGTGGGCTATCACCTTACTGCCGGTGATGCCATACTTTGTCAGATCTAATGTTGCCATTGCTTTAAT
This sequence comes from Prevotellaceae bacterium UBA2718, assembly GCA_002353975.1. Lineage (GTDB taxonomy): Bacteria > Bacteroidota > Bacteroidia > Bacteroidales > Bacteroidaceae > Prevotella. The sequence continues at coordinate 9,195 of DEKQ01000152.1, read as the reverse complement.
TTGATCCTTTCTTGTAATTTTAATTTTATGGATAATGTTAACTATCTAATATGGGAACCGGCGGTTATCCAATACGCCAATTTGGGTGCAAAGGTAGAAAAAAATAGTCAAACTGCAAAGGTTTTAGACCTTATTATACAAAAAATGCATCTTTTAGAACATTAAAACAGTCATTTTGCAAACCGCAATTTGCAAATTACCAACAAAAGAACAGAAATGTGCCCATCGCAGTGTCTTGCTGCTAATGTTTTGTGTGTCGTGTTGCGTGCCGCTTTGCGGCATCGCAGTGTCATCACTGCGGCTCCTCCCCGCTGAAGGTCGCGAGCTTCTTCAGGCAATAGTCCTTCACGTCCTGCCATTTGTAGTAGCAACCTGTGACGGGCGTCAGCTGCGGCATCATCGCCTCCTCCTCGTTCAGCAGCACCTTCACAAGGATAGGCTTTGCTGTCTCGCCGGTCTTCCCGGATAATCCGGATTTTCCGGTATTTCCGGATATTCCGGCCTTGTAAAACACCATCTGTATGTTGCTTGCCATAGGGAATATGCGGTTATCATGCCATCCGTTAGCGGCAAGGCTTTCGAGGTCAGCAAACTGCTCCCCGTAGCCGTTGAGGTTCAGGAAGCACACCGTCGGCATCACCACCACCTCATGTCCGAACCGCAGCGAGGCAGCAAGAGGAGCCACCGTGCCCTGCGGGTCTCCGCAGGGTCTCCCCTCTATCAGCGCCAGACACGAGTCCGCAGTATTGACGATATTCCTTATCAGGTTACGCTGGAAGAACACCTGCCGTCCGCCGTTGAGGGGCGACGGACCGTGCGACACATACCATCCGGCGTTCTTTATCAGCCACAGGTTATACATCTCCTCATCGGTGAAGTACCCGTCCATCGGCATCGTGTGGCGCAGCTCCGTGCTTTGCATGTCGGCCACCACCTTCCATATATCCACGGCAGCAAACTGCCACGGGTTTCTCACCGCCTCACGCCAGTAGCTCTCCTCCTTGAAGAGGGCATTCATCAGCCGCTGCGGGTCATAGTGACGCTGCTCAAAAGCTGTCAGCGCACTGTCAGCCCTGGAGCCCTTCGGACGACGCTCCTTGCGCAGCTGCTCGTCATCATAGATCAGGTAATACTTATCGCCCGCCGAGGCATCCATCGCTATCTCCAGCTGCGGATTCAGCCCCTGCAGCGTCATCGTCTCGTTAGCCATCGACAGTATGCAACGCACCACCGGCGTACTGCGGGCGTCTATCTTCTGGTTGCCACTGAAGAGCTCAGGGAAATTCCTATACATCCTCTCCGCTATGCCCCTGTGCTGCTGAGCCCCGCGCAGTGTCAGCTCCTCTATGTGTCCGCGCGCGTCACGGCGTATCGTGTCAAGCTGCCCAAGGAGCCTGCAGCCAAGCGCCGTCAGCATACCCTTCTCGTCAGCCTCCTTCAGCACCTCGTAGGGACGTTCATACACATTCTTACCTATCAGATACCGCGACCCATGCCTGCCATAATGACTCATATAGCACGGCACATACCCCTCCGGAGCCGGTGACAGCACACCGCGTGGAGTCTGGTAGGCGGTATAGTTGTCGCCATACAGCTCACGGTTCTCACGCATCTCCGCCTGCAGAGCCTGCACATCACACACACCTGCTCCGCACACAACCTGTGCACCGGCCCGCAGCCCGCACACCAGCAACAAAGACAATATAACTGTTTTCTTCTTCATATTTTTATTTATACTACGAATTACACTAATTTCACTAAGTTTCTACAACGAATTACACTAATTTCACTAATTATCTCCTCCACATTCCGAGCAAATACTTCCTCTATCCGCATGGATAATTACGGTAATTACGTAAATTTCTGTCCTTACTTTTCAGTCCGCAGGGAAAATTATTCCTATTATTCCAATTTCTTTCAACCCCCATTAATTTCTTTCCTGACCGCAAATTTACGCTTTTCATTTCATTCCACCAAATTTCTTGCCCTTTATTTTGTTCATAACCCTGTGGATAACCTCATCAATACTTCATTCACAAACCGCCGGTTATCCTCACTGTAACGGCATGATCTCTCAGTCTGTGGACAACAGATAATGTTTTTCTGTGGCTTAAAACACATTTTCCACCGATGAAATGGGGCAAAACGTGGGCATTGTAATAGTAGGTCTTTTACTCGGTAATAGTAGGTTTATTACCTCCTGATAGTAGGTCTTTTACATGGTAATAGCAGGTATTTTACTTCGGGTATCGAGAGGGGTTATTTTCATCTTTCATGGAATATGTTTTCCACTTTTCAACGTCACTTCTTCTTATTCTTTATTTTTTTCAATTTAGAAAAGAGAAAATAGAAAGAATAGAGTGGTGTGGAAAATGAAAGAGGGGGAATGTTTTTACATTTTCGCTATGTCCTCTGCCAGATGGTTCAGCTGCAGGCACTGCGAGCGGGAGATGACTGTCTGCTGTGAGTGGTATCGCCAGGGGCATATCTGCAGCAGGCGACCGTCAGCGCAGGCATCGAAGGCCTCGCCTGATGGCTTGTAGAGCTCGGGGAAGCCGTTCTCCCTGAGCAGTATGATGCTGTATCCGCGGTCCATGGCTGTTCGCATCACCTCTTTTTCCCTCTGTGCTATGGCGGCACTGACGAGGACGGCGCCAGCCTCTCCCGCAGCAAGCCACTGCGCCTTCAGCGCCTCGTATTCAGAGTCGTTGTAAGCACGGTGCACGATGACTGGATGTTTGTCAGGGATGTTGAGGAGAAAGCGGTTGCCTATCATCTGGCAGTTGCGCCCCGCGATGTTGATGTCCCTGATGGTGAGGAAGAGGTCCGGATGACGGCGCTTGAGCAACAGCCGTCGCGGGTTATCGTCAAGGTAATGCTTCCAGTTCTCCAACTGGTCAGGACGGAGGAGGATCTTGTCGTTGTAGCCCCTTTCAAAGAGCAGAGGGCGCAGGGGATGAGAGGGCACCGCCGTTACTACCTTCTGACCCTGCGGAGAACCGCAGGGCACGGTAACTCCCCTTGCTGCTTCTGCTGTTGCTTCTCTTGCCGGTCCTGCTGTTGCTTCCTTTGCTGCTCCTGCTGTTGGTGTTTTAGCTACCGTGCCCTGCGGTTCTCCGCAGGGTAAGTCCGGGCTTAGCGCCCACCAGGCGCGGCTGCAGCCGGCCTTGAAGCCGCTGATGACCTGCCCCAGGTGCTTCCCCTTGCCCATAGGAGCCGAGACCCTCACTATCATGTGGATATGATCAGGCATGATGCATGTCTTCCACACCTCCACCATGGGGTAGAAGTGATGTATCTTAGCTATCTCCTCGGTGAGGATTTGCCGTCCCAGTGCAGAGAGGGCGATACGGGCGCTGTCTGCGTCAGGTGGGTCGCTGCTGGTCAGCGTGCCCAACAGCGGGCGCCGTCCCGCAACGGTCAGCGTGAGCATATACGTCCCCACGGCTGAGTAGTCATGCCAGGATGAGCGCCGCTGCATACTGCTGACGGTGTCATTGGGTGTAATGCCCTTTGACAGGGCTTCGTCTCTTTTTCTCATGATAGTGACAGTGATAAAAGCTGTGTGTATGCAAAGTTACAGCTTTCCGTTGAGACGGGCAAGCAAAAACTCTCTGTTCAGGGTGTTTTTTGGTTATATTTCTGCTGTCTGGGGGCTTTAAGTGTAGGGGTTATAACATATTTTTGCATTTTTTCTTGCATAATTCAAAAGTAAGTTGTAATTTTGTCGCGAAATGCGTATTATATATAAGGAATGCGAGAGGAAAAACAATATAAAAACAACTAAACAATAATTAATTAACTTTACTACCAGACAAAAATGCTTATGAATGAAAGGGAAGTGACGGCGATGGAGCGTTTCAAGACAGCCCTGCAGCATAAGCAGGAGTTAGGGGGATATACTATTCCCTATACGATAGATGAACTGCATAGCCGCATAGCTCAGGCTGAACGTGAGGCTGCCGATGGCTTGGGGCAGGAGAGTGAAGAGATGTTCCGCGAATTGGACGAAATCTTCTCACGTGAAGAGATGGAGGTATATGCTTGGGTTATTGATGACCATATAAAGGTATATGACTTCTGGGATGTAAGGCGCGAGCCAAATTACCTGGTGAATAATAACCCCAAAAACAAATAAAAACAACAAAATAAACTATTAACATTTTAATTAACTTAACTAACAAACAAAAAACAAAAAGCTTATGAAAAAGATTTTTTCTCTTTTGGGGCTGCTGATGTTGTTATTCAGCAGCGGAGCATGGGCTGCAGCTGACGTTGTTTTGGTTGATTTGCCATTTAGCGATGCTTCGTCGCCCAGTCTTACACCAGACGGCTCAAACTCCAACAGGGGTACTGCCAATTACGAATATGACAGCCCGATTAATGGAGCCAAATTCCTCAATGTATGGGGTGAAAACAACTCTAACGGTTTCAAGGTGGCTACCATTACAGATCAGGATGTGACTACCTATGGCCAGTGGACACTGGAGTTTGACTGGGCTGGTTACAGTGGCTGTAATAAAAAGGCCGGTCAGACGAAGCTGGTGGATTCTAATGGAAATACATTCTTCTCAATTGATGATGCTGCCAATTGGGGTAATACGTTCTCACTGTCTATAGGAGGCTCCGTTGCATGTTATCCATGTAACAAAAGTACTCGTATTTCGGCAGCTACAGGTAGCGTGCTTGCAATTAATTACTGGCATCACATCACGGTGATAGGATACAGTGGAGGCGTGTTGGTTAATATCGAGCAATACGGTGCTGGCGGCAGCAAGACATCGTTAGTACAGTATGCTAAGGTTAGCGACATGAACTGTACTCCGGCTTCTATAGGCTTACGTCCAGGCTCTTGTGGATCTGTTGCCATTCAGAACCTGAAGCTGACTGTCGGTGACCTGAAGTTGGACATCAAAGACTATGCAGTAAAATATGTAGATCAAGATGGCAATACAGTAAAGGTAGTTAACGGAGCAGGATTATCAGGCAGTGCCATAAAGCTGACTGACTCTGATAAGGTTGACTTCTATAGCGAAGACGGTAGCAAGAAGTACGGCTATGTATCTGATGATGCTCAGGGCAAAACTGTTGGAGCAGATGGCAAGACTGTTGTGACGGTAACTGTTCGTGAGATGCCTAAATTTACATATACTGTTGTAAATAGCTTTGGAAGCAAGCTTGCCAGCGGGTCTTCTTTCGAGAATGATAATGTAACTGCTGCTTATCCTCAGTTCTCTCTTGACGGAACAACTCTCTATGAGAATCAGAGGTACAATGACAGCAAGAAGCAGTATAATATCACATTTAATCTCGACCAGGACAATAAGGAAGTTGTTATAACTGCTTCAAAGAAGGCTGACAATGTGATATACTATTCAGAGGGTGAGAACATAGAGGGTATGTCTGCTTGTAGCGGTAATAATGTAGGTGTTCGTTGCTCTAACAGTGCAGCAGGTACATCAGCATCACCAGTTACTATTACCAACATTCCTATGGGCGTTTATACCATAGCAGTTGGCGAATATGACAACAGCAGCAATGATCATCACACTGCAAAATTCACTGTAGGCGACCAGACTCTGGAGTTTGCTACAGGAGCCGTAAACCAGAATAACAAGTCATTTGAGAACATTGCGGTGGCTGATGACGTTGATGTTATTTTCAATGGCGTTGGAAGCGCAAATAACGGTCTTGATTATATCTACATCCAGAAGACCAAGGAAATCTGGGAGGCTGACGGCTATGTAGCTGCTGACGGTATCACCATCAGCGAGGCAGAGGCTACGATTGGTGCAACCACTACAATGAAGGCTACTGTCTCTCCTGCCACTGCTACCTTGAAGAGCGTGAAATGGTCTGTTGAGGACGAGTCTGTTGCTACTATTGACGAGAAGAGCGGCGACCTGACTCCTCTCAAGGCAGGTAAAGTTAAGGTGATAGCCAAGAACGGTGCACCTGGTGAGCCAAGCGGTGAGTATGAGCTGACCATTGCTCCTGCTGAGTTTGCCGTTACCATCACCGGTGCTCCTTCAGAGGCACAGGTATTCGTAGGCGAGGATGCATCTGCAAAGGATGTGCTCAGCGTTACCACAAAGGCTGGCTATGACCAGATGCAGAACACTTCTCTGCTGCAGCCTCAGGGCAGCGTGACAGCTACCAAGATACCTACCTATATATATGAGATCACCGTTGACAAGACTAAGAAGACCATCAACGTGCTCTATGAGGAGGACATCGAGGTTACTGCAATGTCATTTGAGCCATCAGAGCAGCGCATCGCTCAGGGCAACAGCCGCACGCTGAAGGTGACATATACTCCTTCTGACGCTTCGTTCAAGACTGCTACATGGACATCTTCTAACCCAGAGGTAGCTACCGTTGACGCTAACACTGGTTACGTAACCGCTATCGCTGAGGGTGAGACAACCATCACCGCTACATGGACTGAGAATGAGAGCCACGGCACTGACTACAGCGCACAGCTGAAGCTGACAGTTGATAAGGGTCTGGTACTCGACCGCCTCGTGTTCGACGAGCTGGAGGACGGCACCGCTGAGGTGATGGGTTACTATCACCCAATGGACGGCGACACCCTCTATCTAGCTTCACACATAGAGAGCAACGGACGCATGGTACCGGTATCGTTCATCAGATATGAGGCCTTCATCGGCAGCAACCTGAAGAGCATCGTGATCCCAGGCACCGTTAAGACCATCGACCACCGTGCACTGCAGTACAGCAACACCCACAATGCATACGAGGAGCTGCCTGAGGACGGACTGGAGTCTGCATTCCTCATGGAGGGCGTAGAGGTGATGCGCGACCGCATCTTCCACGGCAATAAGTACATGAAGAAGGTATTCCTGCCTTCTACTCTGACTGACATAGGCTACTACAGCTTCTTCGGCACAGCCATCGAGGACGTATTCTTCGGCGGCAGCGAGGAGCAGTGGAATGCTCTGAAGAACCTGGAGAACGCTAAGCTGCCTGAGACAGCAAAGATACACTTCAACAGCGACTTCACCTCAGCATTCATCGACGGCATCGAGGTTGATGAGGAGAACGTAGAGCTGGAGGTAGGCGAGCAGAAGACTATCGGCTTTATCATCACTCCAGAGTCTATTGCACCTTCTGTAGAGGTTACATTCACCTCTTCTGACGAGAGCGTGGCAACTGTTGACGAGACCGGCGTGATCACTGCCGTAGCTGATGGATTTGCTACCATCACCGTCTCTGCCGGCGCTGGCATAGAGGCTAAGGTACGCGTTAAGGTGGGCAACGGGGCTCGCGACTACACCACTCCGCTGACAACCACATGGAGCGTACAGGGCGGTGCTAACCCAGAGGGTATCTTCGTTGACGAAGAGGAGCACTACTACAACAACTGGGGTGCAGGCACATCATGGTTCGCACAGGCTTACGCTGAGTTTGACCTGAGCAACCTGCAGCCTGACGATGACTTCAAGGCTACATTCACCGTTTGGGTGAACTGCGCACGCGGCACACGTACATTCGACGTTTACGGTCTGCCAGCAGGTACTACCGTTGCTGACTGCCAGG
>DEKQ01000152.1:0-1569 GCA_002353975.1 Prevotellaceae bacterium UBA2718 | reverse complement strand
GTAACTGACTACATCAAGGGCCTCGTAGCTGAGGGTAGCCAGAATGCTATCATCATCATGAGTAATGGTGCAGCAGGTGGTAAGATCTACGGTAAGGGCTCTGCAGAGTTCGCTCCAACGCTGAACATCGCTCCTGCAAACGGCGAGGGTGGTACTCAGACCACTGGCATCAGCGAGGCTCAGAGCAATGAGAGCACCGTGAAGAGCGGTAAGTATATGGAGAACGGACAGATTGTTATCTACATCAACGGCAAGAAGTATAACGCTGCTGGCCAACAGGTGAAGTAATAACTCACTCTGAACAAGAATGATAAACGATGGAGGGCATCCTAAAGGTGGATGTCCTCCATTATTTTTTAACAAAAAAAGTTGGCGAAAAGCTTGCAAATGGATGCAGAAAGTATTAACTTTGCACTCAGAAATCAGGAAAAGATGAAAGGATAGATGGAAGGGCCAGCGAGCCGCCTAATGTCCTAAAACCTAATTAATAGAAATATAACAATAACTAAGTACCATGACCAACACACAAGTAGTGGCAGTAGAGTCTCGTCAGATTATGACGGTCACTGCCCTAAACGACCTTTCCGACATTCAGCTATCGGAGCATTTCCGCCTCAGTGAGTTCACCCGCAGCGCCGTGGCCCTGCGCTACGACATTGACAACACGCCCGACATAGAGGACATAGAGGCGTTGCAGTGCCTGTGCATACACGTGCTGGAACCGCTGCGCAAGAAGTTCGGCGTGCTGAAGATCACCAGCGGATACCGCTCTCCGATGCTGAATGCGAAGGTTAAGGGCGTACCAAACTCACAACACATGAAGGGGCAGGCCGCCGACATATTCATCTCAAGCAATGAGGTGGCCCGCAAGTACTATGACTACATCCGCCAGAACCTGGAGTATGACCAGCTGATACTGGAGATGAAGACCATCCGCGGCGTGGGACACGTGCACTGCCTGCACGTGAGCTACAACAACGAAGGCGAGAACCGAAGACAGGCAATCTCAAACTATAGACTGAGGTAGGGAAGCCCCCACCCACAACTCCCCTCCAGTCCCCTCGTTTCCCGAGGGGCAGAAACCCCCAAGGGGGAGGAGACGGGAACGGAAAGAAATTGTCGGGGTTTTTTTGAAAGAAATTGGAATAATAAGAAAAATTTTCCATGCGGACTGAAAAGAAAGGACAAGAATTATTGTTATTATTATCGTAACGGACAGCCCAACCGCGCCAGCTAATTATTCTAATTATTCCAATTTCTTTCAATATCCCCACTAATTTCTTTCTCCCAAAAAAACACTCCGCATTTCTTTCAAGACAAGACACGCTAATTAGCTTTTCTTCGAAATAACGTTATTTCTTTTTTTCATTAACCAACTTTATTTATTAACCTTTTTAATTTTATTACCATTATGTCAGGAATTATTCAGTATGTAACTTATCAGGACAACCGTAAGGAAGTAGGCACTCACAAGTTCTATGGCCGTGCCGTTCACACCACCACTATCGGCACCGCTCAGCTGGCAGACCGCATACAGCGCTCTTGTACGCTGAAGGTGTCGGACATCGT
>DEKQ01000110.1:14176-14821 GCA_002353975.1 Prevotellaceae bacterium UBA2718 | reverse complement strand
CAAACTTTGGGGTTCACTTCATCCCGTTTGACTTCCAGTGTGACAAGGACATCTCGTGTCACATCAAGAAACAGAAAAAATCTGTTACTGAAATAATTCCTACTAACGCATTCACCCAAAAGGCAAACAGGTGACTATCACACAAGTATCTATTATGACAAGGATTGCTCTTAGTCATTTTTGTCCGAAAAAACTCACTCGGCCGGATTTGTCGCTCGGCCCTTTGGGACGACACTTGTGTCACAATTCTTTACGCATCGATGTAAGCATAATACGAGCACATCATATTGAATACCAATTTCGGGAGTGGTTTTTTTGATCATGTACATACACCTGACTGTTTTCGGTGGGTGTTCGTCACGATGTGATAGACCTACGATTAGGGTCTAATGGAGTAACTTTCACAAGGTAATAGCAGGTCTTTTAGAGGGTAAAAGACCTGCTATTGCAACGTGTTGATTATCTGGCGTTTACAAAGACACACAATCGATGCCTTTCTTTACGCAAAGTTACTAAATTATTCTGAATAATTCGGGATTTTAAAAAAAAATTTGAGCTTTTTCTAAATATATACACCTTTTTTGATTTATATCATTGTATATTAAGATGTTAAGTCGCTTTAGATATACACCTATAACTACACTA
>DEKQ01000110.1:13767-14153 GCA_002353975.1 Prevotellaceae bacterium UBA2718 | reverse complement strand
CTACACTAAAACTACCCTAGATATACACTAAAAGTACACCAGATTGAACCTCTTTTTATCTTTAGGAAAAAGCGTCCCTTTAAGGGTCGAGCGAACAAATCAACGAATTTGCAAATTAACGAATTAGCAAATTACAAATCGAAGATTAAACCATATTGGTGAGCCACTTTGGTCGCATGTGCAAGTAACTTAGGTTAAGCATGTGAGTAACTTCAGCAACGCTCGTAAGTAACTTCGCCTGTAGCCAGGCAAGACGCGAGAGGCACAATTTGTTAATTAGTTAATCTGTTGTACCGAAACATATTTAGATAACAACCCCAATTGTTTATGTATGCATACTCTATTTTCGCGCCCTGAAACTTGTATTTGTAATTCGTTAATCCGTT
>DEKQ01000110.1:0-13717 GCA_002353975.1 Prevotellaceae bacterium UBA2718 | reverse complement strand
AATTCGATCAGGTGTATATCAGGTGTAGGCCTAGTGTAGGTATAGTGTAGGTATAGGTGTAGGTCAAAAAGGGGTTAATTCGTTTATTTTCTTGTAGTTACGTGATTTTTAGTGTATATCTGAGAAAAAAAACATGTTAAAAAAAATTTTCACAGACCATTGGGAATTCAAGATTAAAGTTCCTGCCTCGGGTGGATGCTCGTTGAGGGATGAATTATAAAGAGAAATGGCGCAGGATGCTTGATTGCATTTTGCGCCATTGAATTATGAATCCTTGCTTGGGCAAGCGTCACAGATGGCTGAGCACAGGGTGTTTTCTTACCACCTAAATTGACGCAGGTCCTATTAATTATGGTTTTTCTCGAGGAACCTGACGTATTCGGATGCGGCGAGGAGGAAGGCACCGGTGCCGAAGTTGGAGACGGAGTTTTTGTCCACTACTTGTCCGGGGATGGCTTTCTCGCCTATGGGCTGCACATAGCCAATGCTGTTGTCTGGCTGCAGGGCAATCGTCTCGAGGTATCTCCATGCCTTCTCAGCGTGCTGAACGTATCTCATGGGCAGGTATCCGTTGTTGATGCCCCAGAAGAGGGCATAGCACATCAGGGCTGTGCCGCTGGTCTCATATCCTGGTGCCTGGTCGGGGTCCATCATCGAGCGTGTCCAGTGGCCCTCCTGCTGCTGCAGATTGATGGCAGCCTTGGCAAGGCGCTGATAATACTTCGTTATCTCATTGCGGTACTTACCCTTGACGGAGAGGCGCTTGTCCTTTGCGGCATCCATGTCGGCAAGCACCTTGGCAAAGGCTGCAAGAACCCATCCATCGCCACGGGCCCAGAAGTCCTTCTTGCCGGCTGCGGTGGTATGCTTGGGATAGACATACTTGCCGTCACGGAAATAGAGTCCCGTCTCCTTGTCGTACATTATGCTGTTGGCATACTGCCAGTTGTCGTACATCTTGTCAAGGTAGGCCTTCTCGCCCGTCAGGAGGTACATCTTGGTCATCACCGGCATCACCATATAGAGTGCATCAGCCCACCACCAATAGTCACACGCCTCGCTGTTTGCCTCATAGCCCATCACCTCTTTTGCCCTTGCCACCATCTCAGGACGCTGGACACCGGACATATTGTAAAGGTCAATGTAGGTCTGGAAGCATATCTGCCAGTCACCAAACAACACGTACTGTGGCTTCTCGCCGTACTTCCGGTAGAGCCACTTGCTCTTGTCAGGCTCTGTGGCGCCACACCAGCCATTCTTCTCTGCCCATGAGAGGGAGTAGGCCATAAAGTTGTCGTAGTTGCCCAACAGCTTGATTACCTCCATGTTGCCGGTATGATAGACGGCATTATCCCAGAAGGCATTACCCGGGTCGGGATGACTTTGCTGCCACGCAGCGTTTACGTTACGGATGATGGTCTTCACCTCATCGGACTTAGGCGAAGCGGATAAAGTGAAGAGTGAAGAGTGAAGAGTGAAGAATAAAACGATTAGAAAATTATAACGCATAAAGTGAAAAGTTAAGCCCCCTCCGGCTCCCCCAAGGGGGAGGGACGAGAGATGAGGCATTATAGATTATGAATTATGGAATTATTTTCTTGCATAGTTTGCTTATCAGCCAAGCTATAGGCACCGAAATGGCGAACGTCAACAGGAACGTAGGCCAATAACCGAGGTGCATCTTAGCTAAAGGATTGAGGACATACTGCGCATGGAGGAGGTAAATCTCCAGCGAGATGCCGCCTACGAATGTGAAGAAAGCATTGATGCCCGCTCCACTTGGCAGCCAGTGCGGAGCCGACTGCAGGGCTGTGGCAAGCCTTTCAAAGACGGCAGACATTATCAATATGGTCGTTATTGCCAGCGGAATGTACAGCATTCGCTCCACATAGAGCGGGAATTTACCGTGTCGCATCTGCTCCAGCCATACGCAAGAGGACAGGCTGACGATAAAGAAGAATGCCACGAGATACCACGTGCTGCCGTCCAGTTGCCTTTTCTGCCTTACAGCCTCAGCGATGTTGATGCCAAGGAAGAATATGGGCACGCGGCTCCAGAAAATCTCTATATGCCCCACGGCAGCATGAATGGGGGTGACATACTGCACTATGATGCACCACATCAGCGGAAGGACCACAAGCCAGCGGAAGGCATCGTTGCGACGCACCAGCTCCATGTAGAACGGAGCGAAGAGATACATCATCATCGTGGCAGGGACATACCAGAAGGTCAGTTCGTCGAAACGCCAAAAGTTCCAGTTGAAGAACACCTGCCCAAAGAGATTAATCCACGAATCGGTGGTGGCAGCAGAGAAGTTAAAGCGGCTGATATAGAAATAGCCCGCAATGATGAGCCACGCAGGGTATATCCTCTTGGCACGGTTGAGGTAGAAAGTGAAGAGTGAAGAGCGAAAAGTGAAACACGCCTCATTCTTCTCGTGCATCTTGCTCCAAGAGTACCATAGCCCTATGCCGGACAAGAAGAAGAAGATATCGACACCGAGGTTGCCCATGCGCACCAAGCCGTACCAGTCACTGCTTCTGGCAACCGGAACGTGGAACAGCATCACAATGATGATGGCAAAGCCCATCAACTCTCCTCTGTATTTTGAAATAATGTTGAGGTTCATGGAAGTGAAGAGTGAAGAGTGAAGAATTAAAAGTTAAAAGATTAAAGATTAAAGCTTAAAGCTTAAATTGGCCCAATTCTTCACTTTTCACTCTTCACTTTTCACTTATAAGTGCAACCGCGTAGGCAGATATGCCTTCTTGGCGGCCTGTGAAGCCAAGGCGCTCCGTTGTGGTGGCCTTGATGGAGATATTATCCACATCAGTACCCATCACCTGCGCTAGGCATTTCTTCATTTCCTCCACGTGAGGGTTCAGCTTTGGTTGCTCTGCACATACGGTACAGTCGATGTTTCCCAGGCGATAGCCTTTGGATGCAATCAGTTCCATCGTCTTGGCAAGGAGAATCTTTGAGTCAATCCCGTCCGTTTCCTCTGCCGTATCGGGGAAGTGGTAGCCGATGTCGCGCATATTCGCCGCCCCGAGCAGAGCATCACAGATGGCATGTATCAGCACGTCTGCGTCGCTGTGTCCATCCAGTCCGTATTTGTATGGAATCTTTATTCCACCTAGCCAAAGCGGGCGACCTTCCACCAAACGGTGAACGTCATATCCCATTCCTATTCTAAACATCTCCATATTAATCTATTTTCCAATAATGATCCTTTGGGAAAGGCTTTCCATTCCATGCCTTCACCTGTGTCCACGGTTCTGCCGGCACCGTCCAGAACGGATGGTCAGCAGGAAGTCCGAGTGGCAGCAGCACCTCTGAAGTGATGTAGAGTGAGCCATTGTTGGTGTACCAGTCAGCCACCTCGGGCTGGCGTCCACAGAAGCCAATCGTCAGATAGCCCTTTTCATTGTAGTTGCCCGGGCTGTCCCACATCCTGTGCATCACTGCTGTCAGCGCAGCGCGTACCTGACCGTTAGTAAGCTCCTTTGGCAACGTCTGCTGCCACGCCATCATGGCAAGCGGCTGCATGGTGGCAAGACGGTAAGGGATGCTGCGCCCGAATACGGGGAAGGTGCCGTCAGGCGAGATGAAACGCTCAAGGATGACGGAGTACTTCTGACAACGCTTCAAGGCACGCTCATAGAACTGGGCGTAGTTGATGTTCCATCCACGCGCTTTCTTGTCGCGCATGGTCTGCAAGGTCTCAAGATACATGGGGTGGAAGACGAAGGCCGAATAGTAATCAAAGGCGAAGGTGCCCTGGCCGTCACTGTACCAGCCATCACCCACATACCATTCCTCAGTCTTTCTCACAGCCATGTTGACCCGATAGGAGTCAAACGAAGCACCCGCCTTTGCAAGGAAAGCCTCCACCTCCGATGCGAAGAGCACCCAGTTAGTGTATGGCGGATCCACGCGACGAAGCTGAGAGAACTCCGTGATGTAACGTGCTTTAGTGAGAGAGTCCAGCGGCATCCAGAGCGCATCGTATGCCCTTAGCAGGCTGGAGGCAAGATAGGCAGCATCAACGAGCGGCTGTCCCTCATTGCGCCACAGCAGGTAGTCCTTCGACTGCGGGTCAACGGCATGAGCGTATGCTTTCAACGCCCACTCCTTGAGTTGCTTACGTTGCTTACCCTCGGCAGTGTCGTCATCGGGCAGTGCGAGCCACGGAGCTATGCCAGCCATCAAGCGCCCGAAGCACTCCATATAGGTGACACGCTTGTCGCGCTTGTCAAATGACGGGGACACCTCTATCTGCATCTCCGTGGACAGCATACCACGCGACATAGGTTCTAGCACCGGAGCCGCCATGCGGTAAGCCTGCTGTGCCCAATACTCACGGTCACTCTGTAGCGTTACCTTTTTCTTTGCCTCCACGCAGCTGAAGGATGTAAGGAGAAGGGCAAGTGATAATACAGTTATTCTCTTAATCATGTTGTTACGCCTAATCTGCTTTGAACAAGTCCTTTATGCCACCGATGGAACCCATGAGATTGGTTGCCTCATAAGGCAGGTAAACAGTCTTCGTGTCATTGCCTTTGGCTATCTGCTCCAAGGTCTGTATGTACTTCTGTGCCAGGAGATAGTTTGCAGGATTGGTGCTCTTGCCTACGGCTTCGGTAATTTTCTCTATGGCAATGGCCTCAGCCTCAGCCTTGCGTATGCGGGCCTGCGCAGCACCCTCAGCCTGGAGTATCTCCTGCTGCTTGACGGCTTCGGCACGATTGATAGCGGCTGTCTTATCAGCCTCTGACTTCAGGATGACGCTCTGCTTCTCGCCCTCAGACGTGAGGATGGTGGCACGTTTGTTACGCTCTGCCTGCATCTGCTTCTCCATGGCCTGCAGCACGGATGCCGGCGGAGTGATGTCCTGAAGCTCCACACGGTTCACCTTCACGCCCCACTTGTCTGTAGCATCGTCCAACACTTCGCGCAGCTTCGTGTTGATGGTATCGCGTGAGGTAAGCGTCTCATCAAGCTCAAGCTCACCGATGATGTTACGCAATGTGGTCTGAGTCAGCTTCTCTATGGCATTGGGCAGATTGTTTATCTCATAGACACTCTTGAAGGGGTCAACAATCTGGAAGTAGAGCAGAGCATTAATCTCCATCTGTATATTATCCTTTGTGATAACATTCTGACGGTCAAAGTCATAAACCTGCTCACGAAGATCAATACTTGAGGAGTAAACATACCTGCCACGAGAGAGTGTGACGATTTCCTTCGCCCTGTCGATGAAGGGGATAATGATGTTGATGCCGGGCTCAAGGGTGCTGTAATACTTTCCGAGACGCTCGATGATGCGAGTCTCAGACTGTGGGATGATAACGATGGTCTTCTTCAGCACTATGACTGCCAAGACCAGAATAACGATTAGAAATACTACTAAGATGTCCATATTGTATTTAATTGATAGTTATTAATGCAGGTATTTCCTTATTGCCAATGAGAGTACCGATATCTTTACGCCTGGGATGGTGGCTAATTGCTTGCCACACTCCGTGGTTGTCGCACCGGTGGTTATCACATCATCTATGATGAGGATGTGTTTGCCTGCCAGCATCCCCATTGTCTTGGGATTCAATACGAAGCGTCCCTCTACATTCTCTTTTCTGTCCATAGACCATAGGCGTGTCTGCGAAACCGTGAAGGTGTTGCGCTTCAGGCAATCCTTCATGATGGGTAAGCCCAGTATGTCTGATATGCCTCGTGCCAGCTCCTCACTCTGGTTGTATCCGCGTTGCCTGATGCGCCGTGCAGACAGGGGGACAGGAACGAGTGCGTCTATATCCTTAAAGAAATCCTTCTTCTCCAGTTCCTTCGCCATGCGGCGTCCCATGCTGCGTGACACGTCCCTGCGATGATGATACTTAGAGTAGAGCAACTCCGTCATTGGCTCACCTCTTTTATAATATAACAGCGACGACACCCTTTCTACCGGTATCTTGCCATAGAAGCGCTCTATCAGTCTGCTGTCATCGGTGACGCGCGGCAGCTTGAGGTCGCACATAACGCAGATGACATCTTCGTCAACCATAAGCCGCTCACCGCATATCACGCAATAACGCGGCAACAGGAAATCGAGCAGGGCGCGAATGAGATACATCCCGTATTTCGGTCTTTGTCCCTTTTACTCTACGGTGATGATGGTACTCTCGCGGGAGATCACCCTGACCGTAGTGCCCACAGCTATCTCTGCATCGCCTTTTGTCACGGCGCGCCACTCATCTCCGGCTATCTTCACATAGCCGTATCCACCAACGGGAATTGCTGTCGTCACCCTACCCTGCTGCCCTATCATGGCATCGGCATTGGAGAGGCGTTCCTTTCTGGCATGAAGTTTCTTCAACAGCGAGGGCCGCACAAACAGTATGCACAACACTGATGCCACCGCCCACAGGAGGACCTGGAGCCATATTGGAGCACCTGCCATAGCACATATCATGGGCACAATGGCACCAAAAGCGAAACAGATGATGAACAGGTCACCGCTGCACAGCTCTATAACCAAGCACGAGATGCATACGATGAGCCACACGAGCCACATGGTTTCTATCAGGTAAGTAATCATGAGATTGTCAGGGTTTAAGGGTTACTAATATATATATAATAGGTGTAGGTCTATTTCCTGAACAGGAATGTAAGGTGCATGAAGAGTGTCGTTATCAGTCCGTAGTGACGGGACATAACCTTGAACCGCTCTATGAGGGACTTCCTGTGGTTCTGCACTGACAGTCCGCCCTCCAAGTAGTCGCACAGGATGAGATGGGTATTGTGCAGCGGCAATCGCATTTCCCCGGCCTTCTTCATCACCCTGATACACCAGTCCACATCGGCAGACAGGCGATAGTCCACGTTATACTCTACTTCACGGGCTATGTCGGTCCTTACGTAGAAGGCCTGATGGCACACCAGCATACCGTGCCGGAAGGATTTCCAAGTCAGCGTCTCGGGTGGAGACAGGTGTCGCGGCCCAAGGAATTTGCCATTGTCATCCACGATGTTGGTGTTGCCATATACGACAGCAGGGCGTTCTGCCGGTTTGAAAGAATCTATCTGACGGGCTATCTCTTCCAGCGTCGTGGAGGAATAGAGTTTATCCCCTGCGTTCAGGAATACGATGTAGTCACCCGTAGCCCGCATTATCGCCTTGTTCATGGCGTCATACAGCCCCGAGTCAGGCTCGCTCACCACCTTCACCCTGGAGTATCGGCTTATAATCCGTAACGTGTCATCACCGGACTGTCCATCCTGCACGATGTGCTCCACATGGGGATACGTCTGGGAAGCGACACTCTCCAGAGTACGCCCCACGACGTCTGAAGCATTATATGTACATGTGATAATGGTAAACGATGTCATAGTGCAAAGTTAATAATTATCTTTTGAAACAAAGAAAAATCGGCATAAAAAAGAGCACTTTTTGCCATTCTGTCATACTTTTTTGCCATTCTGTCATACTTAAATTACAATGGTACACATATTGAAATAATGACTTGTGACTAAAAAAGAACTCTAAAACACATACAACTATGAACTACCCCAACGAAGAACAAATGACAAACAAGGAAGCGCTCAGCCGCTTCTGCAAGAATCTGGTCGCTGATGCCAAGAACGGCAAGCTTGACCCGGTGATAGGACGTGACGACGAGATACGAAGAGTATTGCAGATACTGTCACGCCGAACAAAGAATAATCCTATACTGATAGGCGAGCCCGGCACTGGTAAGACCGCCATTGCCGAGGGACTGGCACAGCGCATTGTGCGTGGCGACGTGCCCGAGAATCTTAAGGACAAGGAGATATACACCCTTGACATGGGTGCCCTCGTAGCCGGTGCGAAATACAAGGGCGAGTTTGAGGAGCGTCTGAAAGGTGTCATCAACGGTGTGACAGAGTCTAACGGCAAGTACATCCTCTTCATTGATGAGATTCACACGCTCGTAGGAGCCGGTGGTGGCGAGGGCGCTATGGATGCCGCCAACATTCTGAAGCCGGCATTGGCGCGTGGAGAACTGCGTGCCATTGGTGCCACGACGCTCAACGAGTACCAGAAGTACTTTGAGAAGGACAAGGCCCTGGAGCGTCGTTTCCAGATTGTGATGGTCGATGAGCCTGATGAACTCAGCGCCATCTCCATTCTCCGTGGCCTGAAAGAGCGCTATGAGAACCACCATCGCGTACGTATCCAGGATGATGCCTGCATCGCTGCCGTCACGTTGTCAGCACGATACATCTCAGACCGCTTCCTGCCCGACAAGGCCATAGACCTGATGGACGAGGCTGCAGCCAAGTTGCGAATGGAGCGAGACAGCCTGCCCGAGGAACTGGATGAGCTCTCACGTCACCTCAAGCAGCTGGAAATAGAGCGTGAGGCAATAAAGCGCGAGAACGATGAGGACAAGCTGAAGGAACTGAACAAGAAGATTTCCGTACTGCAGGATGAGGAGATGCGTATGCGCTCTGAATGGGTTAAGGAAAAGAACCTCGTTGACAAGATACAGCAAGACAAGCAGGAGATAGAACGCCTGCGCTTTGAGGCTGACAAGGCAGAGCGTGAAGGCAACTACGGTCGCGTTGCCGAGATACGCTATGGCAAGCTTCAGGAACTGGAAGAGGACATCAAGCGCATCCAAACGGAGATAAACCAAGAGGGTGCAAGCAAGATGGTCAGGGAGGAAGTGACTGCCGACGACATTGCGGAAATCGTGAGCCGCTGGACCGGCATACCTGTCACGAAGATGCTGCAGAGCGAGCGCGAGAAGCTGCTGCACTTAGAGGATGAGCTTCACAAGCGCGTCATAGGCCAAGACGAGGCCATCAGCGCCGTCAGCGATGCAGTGCGTCGTAGCCGTGCAGGCCTGCAAGACCCGAAGCGACCTATCGCATCCTTCATCTTCCTCGGCACCACAGGTGTGGGAAAGACCGAGCTGGCGAAGGCCTTGGCAGATTATCTGTTCAATGATGAGAGCCTCATGACACGTATCGACATGAGTGAGTACCAGGAGAAATTCAGCGTCACCCGCCTCATCGGTGCTCCTCCGGGCTATGTAGGATATGACGAGGGCGGACAATTGACCGAGGCTGTGCGCAGAAAGCCGTACTCTGTAGTGCTCTTCGATGAGATAGAGAAGGCTCATGCTGATGTCTTCAACGTACTGCTGCAAGTCCTTGACGATGGCAGATTGACAGACTCCAAGGGACGTGTAGTGAACTTCAAGAACACCATCATCATCATGACCTCCAACCTGACAAAGGATCAGCTCTATGGTCGCGCTCCTATCCTGGATGGCAACGGAATGGTCAAGCCGCCAATCAGGCCTGAGTTCCTGAACCGTATTGATGAGATCATCAACTTCCAGCAGCTCAACAAGGAGCAGATTGCCGACATCGTAAGGCTGCAGATGAAGAAGGTCAGCGACATGCTTGCAGAACAAGGCTTCACCCTGAATTGCACCGATGCTGCCATCGACGCCATCGCAGAGGCTGGATTTGACCCCGACTTCGGTGCCCGTCCAGTAAAGCGTGCAATACAGAGAGACGTATTGAACGCCCTCTCAAAGTCCTTGCTCTCCGGCACGGTGGACAAAGGCCACCCCATCACCATCGACAGCAAAGACGGTCAGATAGTATTCTATAACAAATAAACAGACGGACAGTTCGCCTTCTATCACATATAGATAAGGAACAAGAATGTAAGTATCCATGCTGCTACATCGACTCGGATAATACGGTCGTGTAGCAGCATTTTTGTTGGGTCGCCAGATTTCTCGTCAACTACCGTGAGCTGTATATAGCGCAACAATCCCAGCAGCACATAGACAGTGGTGAGATATATGTATTGGCTTTTGAATTTTGCCATCACCTCGGGCGATACGGTGTACATGATATAGCATACAAGCATCACGCTGCCACAGATTGTCAGGGCCTGGTTGAGGAACGTAAGGTTATAGCGTCTGGTGTTATAGCGCGGTGATTTCCCGTCCCTGTTATAAAGCAACACATCCTCGCGACGCTTTGCAAATCCCAGGAACAGCGTGAGCAGGAAGGTCATCATTACAAGCCATTTACTTATCTCCACATCAGCAGCTATGCCACCTGCAATAATGCGCAGCACAAAACCAAATGACAATACGCACACATCAATGATGGCCAGGCGCTTCAACCAGATACAGTAAGTCATTTGCAAGACCCAGTACACCATTACTATCAGCAAGGAGTCAATGGTGGGGAAAAAGCTGAAGAGTATCGCGGCACTGACAGCAATCAAGATAAACACCATCATGTATGCCTGCCCTATGCTTATCGCTCCGCTTGCTATGGGGCGATTGCGCTTGGCATAGTGATTACGGTCAGCCTCCACATCGATGATATCATTGAAGCAGTAAATGCTTGAGGCCGCCAAACAAAAAGCAATAAACATCACAATACTGTCCTGCACCTGTTCCGTGTCAGTCAACTGACCGCCAAAGAATAATGGCATGAAGACAAATATATTCTTCACCCACTGATACGGACGCATCAATTTTAATATGTTCTTCATCTATTTGACAGTTTTTCTATTATAGCATTAAAAATCATTGCCAGCACTATTGTAGCGACAATATAAATGGCCAATCCGTCAAGCAAATCGCCATGACGGCTTATCGGTATGAATATCTTGCGTGTTATGGGGTGGCATACGAATATGGCTGCGCTGATACCCCCCACCCATGAAAAGGCTTTCAGACACCATTGGGGCAACAGTTTTACAAAGCCTACATTCAGCAGGACTATGAATGCCGGCACCCATAGCCACGTACTGAAAGACAAGGACAGGGCGATGACAGCAACTATGCTGAGACCAAACAGCATCACATAGAAGCCAAGGCTTCTGTCAGGATGGTCTGCCCCGAACCTTGCAGCCAAAAGTCCCATACCGAAAGGCAGCATGCCTCCGATGCAGTTATACCTTATTATATTTATAGCATTACCATCAGGACTGTCCATGCAGGCCTGCTGTATAGCCCAGCACACGATGATGGCACCGACGGTCCAGCCCCAGTGTCTGCGGTAGAGCAAGAGCCTATAGACAATGTAGAGCTGCATTATGAGTCCAAAGAACCAGTAGGGACCAGGCCATATCACCTTGTCGGGTACAGACGAGAAGTTGATTGTCATAGTCAGCTGCATGATGATATCCTTCCACGTCCAGTGATGGTGCCCTGGCGTTATCCAGTCCACCATTGCAAAGACTGCAAATCCGAGCAGCATCATGGGGAAAAGCTTCATGTAATGCTTCCACACAAAGGAAGCCACCCCACCCTCTTCATGGCTGAGGGATACGGAATTCTCATACTTCAGCACCAGTCCATAGCCGCTGAGGAACAGGAATACCGGCACACCATAGTGACCGAAGAAAGAGAACAACTGCAACGGCAAGTCCCAGGAAGGAGAAGACAACAGGCTCATCAGCCTATCTACATTGCCTTGGTGAAACTGATACTCATTCTCCTTCACCATGCTACTGAGCCAATGCAGGTAGTTATGCATGAAGATTCCTATGATAGCCGCTCCTCGAAGCGCCGCACATTCTTGTCTGCTTAATAGTGTCAATTTGCTAACTCGTTAATTCTTTTATTTGTTAATCCGTCAATTTGTCATAGTCCGTCTGATGTTTCAGAAGTCGTTGCCTCTGCTCATCATACATGGGTGAAAGCAAGTCATACCGTGGATTATAGTACCTGCAATGTATCTGTGCCAACCCCATGAGGAGGTGAGACAGGGCATCAGTCATATAGCGTTTGTTCTTTACCGCCTTTATTGCCGCTACTGTCTCTGGGTGTTTCGCAGCATATTGCGGCGTGGTGTATATCCACATCGGAATAAGGAACTCTTCATCTGCGAGGCGTTTGTTTATCCTCGCATCGTGCATCCTGCCAAAGAAGTGTCTGGCTCCAGGCCCGAAGACCTCTTCTCCGTGGTCGGGAACATATACGATGACAGCCTCCTTATCCTTAAATCGCTCTACTATTTGGTTTACCACCGAGTCATTATACCACACGGCATTATCATAGTATGCCATGATTTTGCGTCTCTTCTCCGGCATATCCATGTCATTGGGATAATCTCCGGCACCCCAGCGCTTCTTGCTGTTGGGGCAACGGATGCGATAGTTTACGTGCATTCCCATGAGATGGAATATCGTCAGGTGCTTTGACCCAGACACTTGTTGCTCGTCTCGCGGCTTGACCAGCGCATCATAGTCTTGCAAAAGCCCCTCGTCAAAGACGTGCAGCTGCGTGTTGCGCACGTCAAACTGCGCCTCCGACAACTTCTCATTGTTTATGAAGAACCCGCCACTGAAGTCATATACAGCCTCCTTAGCCTGCGGCAGGAACTGGTTGGTGAGGAATCTCACTTCATATCCTGCCTTGCGGAACACCTCGCAGAACAGAGGATAGTCACACCACTCTGCCGTATCGCCCACACAGTAAGTAGTCATAATGTGCTTGAAGACGAAACTTGTAAGGTTCCATGGTGCCACAACATCCTGCAACGGTGTCAGCAAACCTTGTTTCTGCAGCCGCACCTGATTAGGCATATTCTTCTTATCATATCCATACAGCTGCGCATGTCTGCGGTTAAAGCTCTCACCGATTATGAGAACAATCTCGCTACTATCAACAGTACACGAATCCACGGCAACTCGGTCCACCTGTCCTTCCAGGCGCGTCAGCTGCCTGCCTATCAGTTCATTACTCCTGATGGAAAAGGCTAATCGCATAGGCGGCTGATACATCTCGGTGTGTGGCCTGTATGCCAGGCTGTGCTCCACCTGCCCTATTGTCTCGCGGGACATGGTGTACGCGTACAGGGATTTGTTCTGCCACGACAGCGACGTGAGGTAAACGAGACCCGCAAGGACTATCACGTCAATGCCAATCTTCATCGGAGCATGCAGGCGTATCATGCTCAGGCCACCTATTGGCATGCGACTGTTACGTTTACAGCTAAGCTTTCGCTGCCACACTATGCACAACACATGAAGCAGCGGTACGAGCAGTATTATACCCACTGGCCCCCACAACAGATCTGGCGTAACGTAGCTCTGGAAGAACTCACTCGTCTCATTGCCGTTCGTCTCGCCTGCCAGCAACAGCATCGTCGGGTTAAGCGTACAGCCAAACTTTGCAAAGCAGAATGTATCAATCACATACAGCGGATACATGAACACGTAGGTCAAAGCGCGCAGAATGAACGTAAAGACGTTCCTTACCTTCGCCCTTGCTTTGCCGAATGGCAGCGAACACACATAGCCTATCAGCATAATCACCGCCGATGCCACGTACACATCCAACAATAGTTCCCACACGGCATTATCATACATCTTTGCATCCTTGTAGGGAGGCACCGTGACAATGCTGCTCACCATGCCCAGTATAAGCATGAAGAGGAAAAAACGCGTCGCTATAGGTCTAATAAGCAGTGGCATGTTTCTTTACGTATTGAAAGTTGAGAATTATGCATTATGCACTATTAGGCTGCAAAATAAACAAAAAAAGATGAAACAGGCAAATTTTCTCTCAAAAAATGCAAGCAAGTCCTTGCAAGTGCGCCTATGCAGATTAGAACAAATCATTTGATTGCCAAACAAACAAGTCTCGACGGAAATAGACGATAAGGGTACAAACGGTGGACTGTTCCGAGGAAA
>DEKQ01000001.1:4009-6197 GCA_002353975.1 Prevotellaceae bacterium UBA2718 | reverse complement strand
ATACTGAACCAGCTGGGCATCAAGGCACTCGTTATCATCGGTGGTGATGACTCTAACACCAACGCATGCGTGCTGGCTGAGTACTACAAGGCTATCGGCGCAGGTGTTCAGGTAATCGGCTGTCCTAAGACGATTGACGGTGACTTGAAGAACTCTGAGATTGAGACTTCTTTCGGTTTTGATACCGCTACGAAGGTTTACTCTGAGGTTATCGGCAACATCATGCGTGACTGTAACTCTGCCAAGAAGTACTGGCACTTCATTAAGCTGATGGGCCGTTCGGCTTCTCACGTAACGTTGGAGTGCGCTCTGCAGACACGTCCTAACATCACGCTGATTGGTGAAGAAGTGGAGGCAAAGAACCTCACTCTGGATGATGTCGTGACATACATGGCTGAAATCATCGCTGCCCGTGCTGCCAAGGGCATGAACTACGGCGTGGCTCTCATACCAGAGGGTATCATTGAGTTTATTCCTGCTATCAAGAAGCTCATCGCTGAGCTTAATGACCTGCTTGCAGCTCCTGAGGCCCAGAACCTTGGACGCCACGAGTCTATCGACTACGTCAAGGCGCACCTTGCCAAGGATAACCTCGAAGTGTTCAACTCACTGCCTACAGCCGTAGCACGTCAGCTCGCCCTTGACCGTGATCCTCATGGCAATGTGCAGGTATCACTCATCGAGACTGAGAAATTGCTCTCTGAGATGGTCGGTGCAAAGCTCGCTGCATGGAAGAAGGAAGGCAAGTTCAACGGTAAGTTCTCTACCCAGCACCACTTCTTCGGCTATGAAGGCCGCTGTGCAGCACCGTCCAATTTCGATGCTGACTACTGCTACTCGCTGGGCTTCAACGCTTCGATGCTGATGGCAGCAGGCAAGACAGGCTATATGTCTTCGATTAAAAATACATCAAAGCCTATCGACCAGTGGGTTGCCGGCGGTATCCCCATCACTATGATGATGAACATGGAGAAGCGTAACGGCGAGATGAAACCTGTTATCAAGAAGGCTCTCGTAGATTTGAACGGCAAGCCATTCGCATACTTCGCTTCGCAGCGTGAGAAGTGGGCACAGGAGACATGCTACTGCTACCCCGGCCCAATACAGTACTTTGGTCCTTCCGAGGTGTGCGACCAGCCTACTAAGACATTGGTTCTCGAACACTCTTGTTAAGCCAAACCCTGTAGAGCTTTGGCAACAAAACGGCAATACAAACCCTCTCGTCCACCATACCGGCGTGCCTGGTGGATGGGAGGGTTGTTTGTTGTCGTAGCTTACATCGTCGCCTTCTACTACTTCTTCGTGATGCCTACGGGCTTCAGATGGCGGGCCCTGTACGGTGATCCGGTTTACCCCGACGGCGAGGGGTTTGAGATACAGGGCATTGACATCTCGCACTATCAGGGGAAGATTGATTGGGAAAAGTTGCGCAACGCGATGATAAACAAGGCTCCGGTCAGATTTATCATTATCAAATCCACCGAGGGCTCCACACTCATAGACGAGAACTTCAAGGACAATTTCTACAACGCACGCGAGTATGGCTTCATACGCGGCGCGTACCATTTCTATTCCACCAAATCGGCAGCGCGCCAGCAGGCCTATCACTTCCTGCGCAACGTACAGCTTGAGGAGGGTGACCTGCCGCCAGTCCTTGACGTGGAACACATTCCAGAGGGTATGCAGACACAGGAGTTCCAGAAAGAGATTCTTACGTGGCTGCACATCGTGGAAGACCAGTATCACGTCAAGCCTATACTCTATACCTATTATAAATTTAAGGAGAAATATCTCTCCGACCAACGCTTTGACAGCTATCCCTACTGGATTGCCCACTATTATGTGGACAAGATGGAGTATAAGGGTGAGTGGAAGTTTTGGCAACACACCGATGCGGGACGTCTTTCCGGCATCAAAGGCTACGTGGATTTCAATCTCTACAACGGCTCTTACTATGACCTGAAACAGCTTTGCCTTACCTCAGAGAACCTTGATTGAGGTCAAAAAATCCCTTTCTGACGTCTTGGTCAATGCAATTTCTTTATTCCTCCGTTCTCTATTTGGATAAAAATGACTACCTTTGCACCGCAAAAAAAATAAAGGCTCAGCCTGCTGAAAGCTTGAGATTCTTTATTGACATCGCGGAGTGGAGCAGTTGGTAGCTCGCCAGGCTCATAACCTGGAGGTC
>DEKQ01000001.1:0-3950 GCA_002353975.1 Prevotellaceae bacterium UBA2718 | reverse complement strand
TTTTTTGTGTAGTAGAGTTGGGACGAAAGCGGGACGAAAATATCTCCTGCATGAAAAATCCCCGGCTTTCGCAAGCCAGGGACTTACGTGCGGAAGCGACTTGCGCGACTTGTGCTCTTTTCTTATGCTTTGTTGAACTTTTCCTTTGGCTGCTTGCAGCGCGGACAACGCCAGTCATCAGGGAGGTCTTCGAAGGCTACGCCGTCGTGCTCTGCGGGGTCATACACGTAGCCACAGACGGAGCACACGTACTTGCCGGTTGCCTCGGCTTTGGAGAAATCCACTTCTGCGAGGACGGTCGGCACGGGGTTGTCCAAATCAATCACGCGCTTGGCCTCCAGATTCTCGTAGCCCTGCGGGGTATGCGTGCCCATATAGACGGTGGGGTTGTTACGTACGAACTCACGCACGCGGTTCATCGTCTCACGTGCAGCGGGCAGGTCGTCATAGACCACAGACAGTTTGTTCTCATAAAGTGCCTCATCGACGTATGTGATGTCGCCCTGAAACATATAGTAGAGTCCGTCGCTCTCGGCTATGACGAGGCTGTTGCCGTTGGTGTGTCCTTTAGCCTTGATGAACCACACGCCGTCGCAAATCTTCTGCGCCTCGGGGAAGTTGTGATAGGCACCGTCCGTATAGGTGACAGGCACCAGGTTGGTCAGGCCTTTCAGTTCTTCTGCCTGCATCTCGTCGGCTCCCACATAAATCTTTGCATTGGGGAACGAGCGGACTTCGCCAGAGTGGTCGCCGTGGCGATGGGTCAGCAGAATCTTTGTCACCTGTTCAGGCTTGTAGCCTAAGGCTGTCAGCGCCTCCATATAGCTGCAGATGTCCTTGCCGGTATAGGCCATAGCCTTCTCATCTACGACTTCCTCAGGGAAGCCTGCGGGCAGACCCGTGTCAACGAGGATTACCTCTGAGCCTGTGTCAATCAGATAGTTCTGCAGACTGCCGCGATAGCGTATGTTGTGGTCGAACTTGTCAGGACCTTCCTCGCCACCAAAGGCGAAGGGCTGGGTATAGTACCCGTCGCGTCTGAATTTTACTGCTTTGATTTCCATTGTTTCTTTGTTTCTTTTAAGTTAAAGTTTTATCCCATTACTACGTCAAGTACCATCATCATAACGAAACCGATGGCAAAGCCGATTGTGCTTAGGTTGGAGTGCTCGCCTTCAGATGCCTCAGGTATCAGTTCCTCCACGACGACATAGAACATAGCACCGGCAGCAAAGGCCAACATATAAGGCAGCACGGGCGTCATCAGTGAGGCCAGCAGCACAACAGCCAACCCGCCTAACGGCTCTACTGCTCCGCTGAGGCTTCCTATAGCGAATGAGCGCCACTTGCTGTTGCCTGCTGCCCGCATCGGCATGGAGATAATCGCTCCCTCTGGCACGTTCTGAATGGCAATACCGATAGAAACTGCCAACGCACCGGCTACTGTCAGTCCTGCCGCGCCATTCTCCGCTCCGGCGAACACCACACCCACGGCCATGCCCTCAGGCAGGTTGTGGATGGTGACGGCCAGAGCCAGCATCGCCGTGCGCGACAGATGTGAGCGCGGACCTTCGGGCGTGTCAGCACCAATATGCAGGTGGGGCGTCAACTCGTCTATCAGCAACAAGAAGCCCATGCCCAGCAGAAAGCCTACGGCGGCAGGGAATACCGACCACGCCCCCTTGGCCTCTTCCATCTCCATGGCGGGTATGAGCAGCGACCATACCGATGCGGCAACCATCACGCCAGAGGCAAACCCCAGCAGCGATTTTTGCAGACGAGGCGACATCTCGTCCTTCATCAGAAAGACGAATGCCGCCCCGAGCATGGTTCCCAGCAATGGGATGAGCAGTCCTATGAATAATGCCATCTCAGAATGTAACCGTCTCTACCAACTCCATCATCTTGAAGAAGTCGGCCTTGGCATCTTTCAGATAGTACATCACGCCATTCTCGCCGTTCTCGCCAAGGGCGGGCTTCAGTACGGGCATCTTGTCAACCAGTGCTTTGCCAACCTCAGGGCGGTTGTCCTCTACCAACTTGCACTCGATGCGCAGAGTCTGACCCTTGAATGCGCAGATTTCTGCCTTGCAGTTGTCGGCAATCTGACGCGTAGCATTAGTCTTGCCGAAGGCCATGATGTATATCTTGTTCTCAAAGAACAGCATGGCTCCGTAAGGACGTACACGGGGCTGGTCGCCCTCTACTGTGGCAAGATAGAACGTTCCTGCTTTCTCCAGGAAATCGAATACTTTTTTTGCTTCTTCCATTATCTTAATTGTTTTTTATGTAATTTACTGAGCCGGAGCCCACTTGCAACGGATGGGGGATACGATAGCACCCTCTTTCTTTAACTCTGCAAAAGCCTTGTCAACCTCCTTGCGGTCGGCACCCAGTGCTTTTGTCACGTCGCCGGCAGAGACAGGCTTGCCCGCCTCGCGCATAGCTTGCAATACTTTTTCCTTCATAAAATAGGCTGTAGTTTGGTTAATAGTTCAAGTTTCGCTTGTGCTCCGCTCGGCCCTAAGGGACGCTTGCGTAGCAAGAACTCCCTCCTGCTACTTAGCAAGCAACGCTTGCGAAAGTTTAATTACATCATGGCGGTGAGGAAATTCTCGTAGCCCAGTTTCTCGATGTAGTTCAGGTACTGAGCCTCCCAAGCCATGTGGTTCTTCTCGTCTTCAATCCACTTGTAGATGAGCTTCTGGGTGATGTAGTCATCGCTGAAGGCAGCGGCCAACTCGCTCAGCTGCTGGATGGCGGTAGGCTCATAGTCGCCCTCTATCTGCTGCTTCGGATCGTCGCAGAAGGGGAACTCGATAGTCTTCATGGCCTCCTGCAGGTCAGCGGGCTTGCAGCCCAGCTCCACCAGTCGGTTCAGCACTTCCTCTGCCTCTTCCCACTCTTCTTCGGCCTCTTCCTTCCACTTGTCGGCCAACTTGTTCCAGCCCTGCAGACGGCAGTAGGCTGAGAATGCGAAATGTTGCTTACTGTTTCCAAACCATACAGCGCCAAGATAGGCAAACTGCTTCAATGCTTCTTCTTTAGTCATCATTTTTTCTTCTTGTTAAGTTGTTAGTTATCGTGAGTGCAAAGTTACGAATTATCCCACAAACGACAGTTGTCCTAATCAAACAAAAATTCTACCCAGGCAAACATTTTTGCGCTTTCCCTTGGTTTTTCACATTATTTATAGTATCTTCGCCACCGATATGTATAAGTTGATGGATTTTCTGACATCGGTCATCGGTATGCCGCAGGACAAAGTGGTGTCTGGTGAGTTGTATTGCACAGAGAGCAACACCCGTCTGACGTTTCTCACCAACCAGATGCAGGAGACGCTGGCAGGCTACTCTTATACGCTGGTGAACAACGGTTGGCTGGAACTGCTTTATAACGACCGTATGCTGACGCTCCAAAAGGGTGACCTGCTGATTTACTCGCCTGGGGTGAAAATCAGAATCATCAATGGTTCGACAGATTACCATTCTGTTTGCCTGATCATCGACGAACTGGCGGCACTCGAGATACCGGCCGTGCGCAATGTGGTTCACACCGCCTATCAGCCGATAGCGGAACTCGGACGCCCCATCATTCATCTCAACACGCAGCAGGCGGCCCACTTCTGGCAACACATGCACGAAATGATTCAGTATCAGCACTCCGCCCATCGCTATCTGCACGAAGTACTGCGAACGCTTTTTACTCAGTTTGTACTTGACCTGATGGATGCCATGGCTCGGAACATCGGCCCCGGTCAAGTCAGCGAACGCACCACGGAACAGTTCATTGCCTTTATGCGCCTGCTGACCAAGCACTTCATCGAGCATCATGACATAGGGTTCTATGCTGAACGACTTCATATCACCCCCATTCACCTGTCGCGCATCGTCCGTCAGGTGACGGGTCGCACGGTGATTGATTATGTCAATCAGATGCTGCTGATGGAA
>DEKQ01000068.1 GCA_002353975.1 Prevotellaceae bacterium UBA2718 | reverse complement strand
GCCAAGGCCAACGGTGCCGACGTGGTGCTCATCGACACCGCCGGACGACTGCACAACAAGGTGGGCCTGATGAACGAGCTGAAGAAGATTAAGGACGTGATGAAGAAAGTGCTGCCCGAGGCACCTGATGAAGTTCTCCTCGTGTTGGACGGCTCGACGGGACAGAATGCCTTTGAGCAGGCAAAGCAGTTCTCGGCAGTGACCCAGATCAGCAGCCTCGCCATCACAAAGCTGGATGGCACGGCCAAGGGAGGAGTCGTGATAGGCATATCCGACCAGCTGAAAGTACCTGTGAAGTTTGTGGGACTGGGCGAGGGAATGGAGGATTTGCAACTCTTCAACCGTCGTGAGTTTGTGGATTCGCTTTTCGGTAACAAGGATAGCAAGTAGTAATGTCGGGACAGATAGACATCATAACTTTGGGCTGTTCCAAGAACCTTGTGGACAGTGAGAGCCTGCAGCGACTGTTTCTCAAGGAGGGATACCGTTGTGTGCTGGATGCCGACAGAGTGACGGGCGACGTGGTAGTCATCAATACGTGCGGCTTCATAGAGGATGCCAAACAGGAGAGCATCGACACCATCCTGCAGTTCTCCAAGGCAAAGGAGGAGGGGCAGATAGAGCGTCTCTATGTGATGGGATGCCTGTCGCAGCGCTATAAGGAAGAACTGGAGACGGAAATTCCCGCAGTCGATAAGTATTACGGGAAGTTTGACTATAAGGGACTCGTTGAGGAACTGCGAAAGGTCAGGCCATGCGAGGAAAGGAATGCCGACGTGCAGAAGACTGCGGCACGCCTGAACCGCAACACGATATACTCGCCTGCAACGTGCTATATCAAGATTTCCGAAGGTTGCAACCGTCAGTGTGCCTATTGCGCCATACCGATTATCACAGGTCGGCATACGAGTCGCCCAATGCAGGAGATACTTGACGAGGTGAGGGAGAAGGTCAGCGAGGGTGTAAGGGAGTTTAATATCATTGCCCAGGAGTTGACCTACTATGGCAAGGATACCGAGGGCCGCCGCACGATAGCGGAGCTGATAAGCCGCATGGCAGACATCAAGGGCGTGAAATGGATAAGGCTGCACTACGCCTATCCGGCTCAGTTCCCAATGGAGCTGCTTGATGTGATGCGTGAGAAAAAGAATGTATGCAAGTATCTTGACATCGCCCTGCAGCACGTATCCACATCCGTGTTGGAGCGTATGCGCCGCCATACCACAAAGGAGGAGACGATGGACATCGTGAAGCGTCTGCGCGAGGCGGTGCCGGGCATTACGCTCCGCACTACGCTGATGGTGGGATTCCCTGGTGAGACAGATGAGGAATTTCAGGAGTTGGTGGACTTTGTGAAGTGGGCACGCTTCGAACGCATGGGTGCGTTTGCCTATTCAGAGGAAGAAGGCACATACAGTGCGGAACACTATCAGGATGATGTCCCTGCGGAAGTGAAGCAGCAACGGTTGGACAAGCTGATGAGAGTGCAGCAGCGCATATCCCAGGAGCTGATGCAGGAGAGGGTAGGGAAGACCGTCGAGGTAATCATAGACCGCAAAGAGGGCGAGTGGTATGTGGGGCGTACAGAAGATGCTTCGCCTGAGATTGACCCGGAAGTCCTCATCCCGGTGGCTGACAGACGACTGCGCCGCGGCTGCTTCTACAAGGTAAGGATTACCGATGCAGAGGAGTTTGACCTCTACGGGAACGTGATTTGATACACATCTTTAGCGACAAATATACACATAACGACATGAACAATAAGGAATTCATAGCCGCATTGTCGAAAAAGACAGGCTACAAGGCAGAGAATACGCAAAACATGGTGCGTACTGCGGTCTATTCTATCGTAGATGAACTGAGCGACGGTCAGTCTGTCAGCATCGGAGGACTGGGGACGTTTGAGGTGAAGAAGCGTATGGAGCGTATCATCACTAATCCCGGAACAGGACAGAAAATGCTCGTGCCCCCAAAACTCGTGGCAAATTTTAAGCCTGTAGCAACATTAAAAGAGAGAATAAAAACAAATTAATACTATGGCGACGGTAAAAGACATCGCAAAGATATTAGCCTCGCGCCATAAACTAAAGGGCGCAGACGCGGAGAGATTCCTGCAGCAGATGGTTGAGGTTATCAACGCAGGCCTGCTGAGTGACCGCGTGGTAAAGATAAAGGGCTTTGGCACCTTCAAGCTACAGGCCGTGAAGGATCGTGCCAGCGTGAATGTGAACACTGGTGAGCGCGTGGTGATAGAAGGCCACGACAAAGTGACGTTTACGCCCGACAGCGTGATGAAGGAAATCATCAATAAACCTTTTGCCCAGTTCGAAACGGTAGTGATTGATGATGACAGCCCGTTGCTGCAGGAAGGTTTCCCGACTGTGGATGACGAAGAAGAACACGACGAGGACGTGATTTCTGCAGACGAAGGGGAAAAGACTTTCGTTGTCGAAGAGCAGCCCGCAGCAGTCGAAGAGCAGTCCGCAGCAGTCGAAGAGCAGTCCGCAGCAGTCGAAGAGCAACCTGCAGTAGTTGAAGAGCAACCTGCAGTTGCGGAAGAAAAGCCTGAAGTAGTAGAAGAGAAGGCGCCTGTTGACCAGGAGCAACCTTCTACTCCAGTTTTGCCGATAATGAACCCCTCAGGCGGAACTCCGGTACTGAAGACGGAAAACCTTACCGTGTTGGCAGAGAATGTTACGGTGGTGAAGGAGAAAGCAGAGGAGAAAGACCAAGGAGAATCCACACCACCGAATACGGAAAGCATACAAGAAAAGTCGGAGCCGGAGAGCATAGAACCAAAGAATGCAACGCCGGATGAAGTAGAACCAGACAAAATAGCATCAGAGACAGAAAACAATACAAAGACAGACGACGATACAACCACAGAAGAAATGGAAGATAATAGATTCAAATATAGTGGTTTGCTCACCAATATCGCCATAGCGATTATATTCTTCGCGTTAGGCTATTGGGCAGGCTGTACAAATGTCTTCTCGGATATAATGCCACAGAGAGGACAGGCACATGAGGACCGTGTCACTGTGACTCATCCCAAAGTGATGACTGATAGTGATGCCGCGGCTCCTGCTGCAACCAAGGAAGCAGCTAAGACAACAACCCAGAAGACTGAGGCACCTGCTGCAGAGAAGGCAACAGCAAACAAACCTGCCCAGATGGCACAGCCGCAGAAGCAGGAAGAGAAACCTCTCACTCAGTATAACTCCGATAACCGTGTCAAGACGGGAGCATATTACATCATTGGGACAGAGACTGAAGTGACCGTTAAGGAGGGTCAGACGCTGCGCTCTATAGCCAAAGCATATCTGGGTCCGGGAATGGAATGTTACGTCGAGGCATACAATGGTGTAAAGGAAGTTAAGCCAGGTCAGAAGGTCAAGATACCTAAGCTGAAGATGAAAAAAATTAGAAAGTGACGGAAGTGGATATATATAGCAGTTTCATATCACGCAATGACGACTCGCAACTGCGAATGTTTGCAGAGTTCGATGGCGATATAAATAAGATATTTGAGATGGGCAAGGAAGACGATATGCCCATCCTCATCACTCGCAATATGGTGAATTTTGCGGGAGTATTGACATCTGTAACGATTGCCCGCAACGCAACGCGGCAGATAATAAAGTACCTTGAACACAACAAAGACCAGCGCTTTGCGATGTTTTGCCAGCGCGATGTGTCTATAGAAGAACCCACGGCAGAGGATTTGTGCAAGCATGGAGTCATTGCGCAATTGCTGAAAGTGTTTGAGGTTCCAGGGCATGAGAACCAATATGCATTCATTGCACAACCATTGGCACGCTGTGTGATGACAGAGGTGATACAGGAAGACCCCTTCATCAAGGGGCACGTTGTGCCGACACCAGAAACGGAACCGGGAGATGATGACTTGGAATACAGCACAATCATCACGGACCTGCACCACAAGATGAGGGAGTATATAGAGAAGAGCGACATGACGCCCTTTGAACTGCAGATGTCTATTGCCGACATATCAAACCGGCAGTATTTCCTCAACATGGTGTCATACCACATGCCATTCAAGCTCTCTGAGAAGATGCGCCTGTTGGAGTATGATGACATGAAGATGCGGGCACTGGACTTGTTGCAGTTGCTTAACAGGGAGATTCAGTACGCAAATCTCCGGTTGGACATCCACAACAAGACACAGCATACCATCAACGATGAGCAGCGAGAGTACTTCTTGCGCCAACAGTTGAAGAATATCAACAAGGAACTGGGCAACGATGAGGGCGGTCCGGAGAAGAAAACGCTGTTGGAGAAGGCAAAGAACAAAAAGTGGTCTAAGGAGACAGAGGCTGTCTTCAATAAGGAAATGGAGCGCCTGAACCAATTGAATGTCCACAGTGCCGACTATAACACTCAGCTGACATACCTGCAACAGATTGTTGACCTGCCTTGGGGCGAATATACGGAGGATGACTTGGACCTGAACAGGGCTGAGCGCATACTGAACCGTGACCACTATGGCATGAAAAAGGTTAAGGAACGCATTCTGGAGTACATCGCAGTACTCAAGTTGCGTGGTGATCTGAAGTCGCCAATCCTGTGTCTTTACGGTCCTCCGGGTGTGGGAAAGACATCTCTGGGCAAGAGTATCGCAGATGCTCTGAAGAGGAAGTATGTCCGCATGAGCCTTGGCGGCCTGCACGACGAGGCTGAAATACGCGGTCATCGACGCACTTATGTAGGAGCATTGCCTGGGCGTATAATAAAGAACATAGAGAAAGCCGGCTCAAGCAACCCTGTCTTTATTCTGGACGAGATAGACAAGGTGACGCGAAACACCAATAACGGCGACCCTGCGTCAGCTCTGTTGGAGGTGCTGGACCCTGAACAGAACGGCGCTTTCCATGATAACTATCTCGATATGGACTACGACCTCTCCAAGGTTATGTTCATAGCAACTGCCAACGACCTGTCAACCATCCCCGCACCGCTGCGTGACAGGATGGAGATAATAGAGGTAAGCGGATATACCACAGAAGAGAAGATAGAGATAGCCAAGCGGCACCTCGTGCCACGTGAGAAGGACAAGACTGGCCTGAAGCCTGAAAAGTCGCTGATGTTCAGAAAGACTGCGCTGGAATATATAATAGAAAGGTACACGCGCGAAAGTGGCGTGAGGCAGTTGGAGAAGCAAATCAACAAGGCTCTGCGCAAGATGGCATTCTATCTCACCCGCGATGGTAATCTGAAATATGAGAAGATAACGACGGAAGTCATTGAGGAACTGCTGGGCAAGCCGCCGTTCTACCGTGACATCTATCAGGGAAATGACTACGCCGGCGTGGTGACGGGACTGGCATGGACCAGCGTGGGAGGTGAGATACTGTTCATTGAAACCTCTCTCTCTAAGGGAAAACCGGGCAAACTCACCCTCACGGGTAATCTGGGCGATGTGATGAAGGAGAGTGCCGTGATAGCACTTGAATACGTCAAGGCTCATGCTGACTATCTGAACATAGACTATCGCATCTTTGAGCAATGGAACATTCACATCCATGTTCCTGAGGGTGCTACGCCGAAGGACGGCCCTTCTGCCGGTATCACAATAGCCACGAGCATCGCATCGGCGCTGACGCAGCGCAAGGTGCGTAAGAATGTTGCCATGACCGGAGAGATAACCTTGCGTGGGAAAGTCCTCCCCGTAGGCGGCATAAAAGAGAAACTGCTGGCAGCCAAGCGTGCCGGCATAACGGACATCATGCTTTGCTCAGCTAACGAGAAAGACGTGAATGAGATACCTGCAGAGTATCTCAAGGGCGTTACGTTCCACTATGTGGAGAATGTGCAGGATGTGTGGGACTTCGCTCTGACCAATGAGATGGTGGCAAATCCGGTTCAATTCACGGTAGAGAAAGAGGAGGATAAGAAAGAGTGATATTCCGATTACAACATACAGACCCGTATTCCTCGGCCCGTGCAGGAGAGATAACCACGGATCACGGCACTATCCTCACGCCGATCTTCATGCCTGTCGGCACGGTAGGATCGGTGAAGGCAGTGCATTTTGAGGAACTGCGCCGTCAGGTTATGGCGCAAATCATCCTGGGCAACACATATCACTTGTACCTCCGCCCTGGTTTGGAGATACTTAGAAAGGCCGGTGGCCTGCACAAGTTCATAGGGTGGGAGAGACCCATGCTGACTGATTCTGGCGGTTTTCAGGTCTTCTCACTCACCGGTATCAGGAAGCTCAAGGAAGAAGGGTGCGAGTTCCGCAGCCACATCGACGGTTCAAAGCACTTCTTCACGCCTGAGAACGTGATAGATACAGAGCGCATCATAGGTGCCGACATCATCATGGCGCTTGACGAATGTCCTCCTGGACAGAGTGACTGGCAGTACGCCCGTCGCTCGCTTGACCTGACTCACCGCTGGCTCGACAGGTGCGTAAAGCGCTTCAACGAGACTGAACCGCTATATGGCCACAGGCAGTCGCTCTTCCCCATCGTGCAGGGATGCACATACAAAGACCTGCGTACAGAGTCTGCAAAGTATGTAGCAGACAAGGGATGTGACGGTAATGCCATCGGCGGGCTGGCTGTCGGCGAGCCAACGGAGACGATGTATGAGATGGTAGAAGTGGTCAACGCTATCCTGCCCAAGGACAAACCCCGATACTTGATGGGTGTCGGCACGCCGTGGAACATCCTTGAGAACATAGAACGCGGAGTGGATATGTTCGACTGCGTGATGCCAACCCGCAACGGACGCAACGCGATGCTCTTCACATACGAGGGCACGCTCAACATGAAGAATAAGAAGTGGGAGGATGATTTCAGTCCGCTGGACCCTCAGGGGTGCGACATTGACCGTGTCACGACAAAGGCTTATCTGCATCATCTCTTCAAGGCGGGCGAATATCTGGCACTACAGATCGCCTCCATCCACAACCTCGCATTCTACCTCAGACTCGTGACGGATGCGAGAGAGCATATTATAAACGGTGACTTCACACAATGGAAAAGTTCGGTTATAAGCGATATGCAGCGAAGGTGCTGAGGCCGTTGGCTCCGTTGAATCCCTTTCGGTACATCAAGCGACTTGACCGCTATATCATAGGGAAATTCATCGGCACCTACATCTTTGCCCTTCTGCTGATTATCAGCATAGCTATCGTAATAGATTTCAATGAGAATCTGTCAAACTTCACGGAGTACAACGCTCCGTGGAGGGCTATCATTCTCGACTATTACGTTAACTTTATCCCATATTTCGCCAACCTGTTCTCGCCGCTGTTCGTATTCATCGCGGTAATCTTCTTCACGTCCAAGATGGCTGGCAACAGCGAGATAATATCCATACTCGCTGCGGGAGTGAGCTTCAAGCGACTGATGAGACCCTATATGTTCTCATGCGTTCTCATCTCCATGTTGTCCTATTACCTTGCAGCATACGTGATACCTCACGGAACGGTGATACAGCAGAACTTTGAGACGGTCTATAAGAACAAGAAGAAGAACACGTCTGCCGAGAACGTACAGATGCAGGTAGATGAAGGGGTGATAGCCTACATGCAGCACTATGACAACAAACTGAAGCGCGGATATGGTTTCTGTCTTGATAAGTTTGAAAACAAGAAGCTGGTCTCTCACATGACGGCGTCAGAGATACAGTATGACACCATAGCCGACAGTAAGTTTCATTGGCAGGCGCTGAACTGGAAAATCCGTGAGATGCGCGGCATGAAGGAGGTCATTACCTCGGGTATGCAGGTCGATACGCTGATACAGATGGAGCCGATAGACCTCGTCTATTCCAAAGGACAGCAGGAGACATTCACCTCGCCTGAGTTGCTGGACTATATCTCAAAACAGATAAACCGTGGCTCAAGCAACGTCGTGCAGTATCAGGTGGAGTATCACAAGCGCATCGCCTCGTCCTTTGCCTCGTTCATCCTCACCATTATCGGGGCCTCGCTCAGCGCCCGTAAGCGTAAGGGAGGCATGGGAATGTATCTCGGCATAGGACTGGCCCTGTCCTTTGCCTTCATCATGCTGCAGACAGTGTCGGCCACATTTGCCATCAATGCAGGCACACCGCCCATGCTTGCAGCGTGGATACCTAACATACTGTTTGCGGGAATAGCGTATGCCTGCTACAGAAATGCACCAAACTGATTAATGTGTGGGCTGCTGACATGAGGCCCGACATGGCGCGAAGACAAAAGCCGGTAAAGAAAATACAATAAGAATCGAGAACAAAGAGAAGAAACATTGGACGAGAAGAAAGTATATTTTGAGGAGACTCAACTGAATGACAACGTGCTTGATGCACTGTATGACATGCACTTTGATGCCTGTACGCCGATACAGGCCGGTTGTATCGATCCCATCATAGAGGGCCGCGACATCATGGGCGTGGCGCAGACTGGCACGGGTAAGACTGCGGCATATCTGCTGCCGGTGTTGTCATGTCTTGACGACGGCGGGTATCCCGAGGATTCCGTTAACTGCCTGATTATGGCTCCGACCCGTGAACTGGCACAGCAGATAGACCAGGCCATGCAGGGCTTTGGCTATTACATGGACGGCATCAGCTCAGTAGCCGTATATGGTGGCAACGATGGCGGAAGGTACAATCAGGAGCTGGAGGCCTTGAAGAAGGGTGCTTCCGTGGTGATTGCCACGCCCGGACGCTTGATTTCGCACATGCAGATGGGCAATTTGGACTTGTCAAGGCTGTCGTTCTTCATTCTCGATGAGGCAGACAGGATGCTCGACATGGGCTTCTCTGATGACATTATGACGATAGCAAAGTCTATAGGAGGTCATTGCCAGACGATAATGTTCTCTGCCACGATGCCAGAGAAGATTGAGGAACTCGCCCGTACACTGCTCCATAATCCCCTCACGGTGAAGATTGCCGTGAGCAAGCCTGCCGAGAAGATACAACAGTCGGCGTTCGTTTGCTATAGCGCACAGAAGATGGAGATACTGAAGAGCATCTTCAAGAACGGCTTCAAGCCTGAGCATAGCACCGATGAGGAGCCGATGAAGCTGGAGCGTGTGATTATCTTCTCAGGTAAAAAGCAGCGCGTGAAGGAGATATACCGCTCCCTGCGGCAGATGAAGGTGAACTGTGGCGAGATGCACTCAGACCTTACCCAGGCAGAGCGTGACCAGATGATGTACCGCTTCAAGGCTGGCGAGATAGATGTGCTCGTGGCAACAGACATCGTTGCCCGTGGTATTGACATAGACGACATCCTGATGGTCATCAACTATGACGTGCCTCACGACGTGGAGGACTACGTTCACCGCATAGGGCGTACTGCCCGTGCTGAGCGCGACGGCGTAGCAATAACACTGGTGGCGCAGGAGGATATCTACCTGTTCAAGCGGATAGAGAAATTCCTGGGAAGAGAGATACTGAAGAATCCTATGCCGGCGGGCATTGCTCCCGGGCCGGACTATAAGGCAGATACAAAACATTCAACAACAGCCCATCGCGGCAATAAAAAACCTAAACATCATGACAGAAGCAAAAAACGTGTGCGGACTGAACAAGAAGGACTTCCGCACGGTCGTAAACGGAAAGCAAACGGACCTGTACGTACTAAAAAACAGTAACGGTTGCGAGTGTGCCATCACAAACTACGGCGGTGCCATTGTGGCACTTATGATGCCTGATAGAAACGGAAACTTGGAGAATGTCATTCAGGGACACTCTAACATCCAGGACGTAATCAACTCTCCCGAGCCGTTCCTCTCAACGCTCATAGGCCGTTTTGGCAATCGTATAGCAAAGGGACAATTCACCCTGCATGGCAAGGACTACCAGCTCGCCACCAACGATGGTCCCAACCACCTGCATGGAGGCCCCTGCGGCTATCATGCTCAGGTGTGGGAAGCAATACAGATGGGCGACAGTACGGTTGCCCTGTCACTCACCGATCCTTACGGACGCGAGGGCTTCTCAGGCGAGGTGCGCATCAATGTGGAATATACATTGACCGATGACAACGAGCTGAAGATAGACTATCTTGCAACCACCAACAAGCAGACCATTATCAACCTTACCCATCATGCCTTCTTCTCCATTACGGGTCTGGGCAACCCAACGCCTACGGTGGATGACCTGCAGTGTGAGATCAACGCTGATTTCTATCTCCCCATCGATCCTACAAGCATCCCGACAGGAGAGATATTGAAGGTTGAGAACACTCCGTTTGATTTCCGCACACCTAAGAAGATAGGCCTGGAAATCAATGCCGACAATGAGCAGATAAAGAACGGCAGCGGCTATGACCATTGCTTTGTGCTGAACAAGAAAGAGGTTGGCGAGCTGTCATTCGCTGCCCGCATAGCAGATGAGAAGAGTGGCCGCACCATGGAATGCTGGACCACAGAGCCTGGACTGCAGATGTACACCGGAAACTTCCAGACCAACTACCCCATACAGACGGGCTTCACGGCACAGAGACGCTCTGCCGTATGCTTTGAGGCGCAGCACTTCCCTGACTCACCTAACAGACAGTACTTCCCACCGGTAGTGCTGAACCCGGGAGAACGCTACCGCCAGACAACAATCTACAAGTTCGGCATTTGTTAACTTTTCATAATTAATCAGCCTTAACGGGTGCATGATTACGGTTATTCCAAGAATTTATCGTAATTTTGCACCCGTTATTCGTACACGTTAACGCAATGGAGCGTGCTTCGTGCATTTAAGTGGGCAGAGCCTCAAGACTCTTCCTGTATGAAGCTCCTCACACAATCGAGGTTACCCGTTGCAGGGGGACAGCAAGTTCTCCCGACCGATACATCAACAGAAAATAATGGAAAAAGAAGAAATACTTACAACTGAACCAGTTGTAGAAGCGCCCAAGAGAAAGCGTGGCCGCCCCAGCAAGGCTGAGTTGGAGGCACGCAGGCAGTTAGAACTTAACTTCGCTTCTACACCCGAAGAAGAACCAGCCAAGCCAGCATCCACCCCTGAGGCCTTGCCACAGGAGGGGGAGAGTGCATCTGCCCCTACGTCAGGTGATGATGCCGCTGTTGCGCCCAAGCGTCGCCGCAGGACTAAGGCAGAGATTATAGCTGCGGCAGCCCTGGCTGCCGAGGCGCTGGCAAAGAAAAACGACGAGGCTCCTTCCACCGAGACAGAGGAAGACGCCGTCCCCGAGGCTGCTGACGGCGCGGAGGATTTAACGGAGGCACAGCCCATAATCCCCGAAGAAGCATTCGCTTCTGCCAGTGGAGGGCAGGATGAGGACCAGCCAGGATTGCTCGAGCGTCTGCAAAGCAAGATGAACAGCGGTGGCGCCAGTGAGGATAAACCCTGGGATGGAGACCCCGCTGACGGGTCAGACTTTATTATTGTTGAAGACCTGCCGGTAGAGGACAGCAGTGTCATTCCATACACCGATATGTTTGACACACCTCAGCAGAATGTGTCGCGCAACAGCCTGACACAGGATGACACAAGCGGTGCGGCAGGCGCTACCGGCACATACGACTTCAAAGACATCATAGAGTCAAGCGGTGTCCTCGAGATTATGCCTGACGGATATGGCTTCCTGCGCTCTTCTGACTACAACTACCTCTCATCACCCGATGATGTGTATCTCACCGTACAGCAGATTCGCCAGTACTCACTCAAGACCGGCGACGTGGTGGAGTGCAAGGTTCGTCCGCCATACGGTGCAGAGAAATACTTCACCCTGAGCAGCGTCACTAAGGTGAACGGTCGTAATCCGCGCGAGATACGCGACCGTATATCATTCGAAAACCTCACCCCGCTCTTCCCTGAAGAGAAGTTCACACTCTGCGGTGACCGCAGCACTACCAACATCTCTACGCGTATCGTGGATCTCTTCTCGCCAATCGGTAAGGGACAGCGTTCACTCATCGTGGCTCAGCCCAAGACGGGTAAGACCATTCTGATGAAGGATATAGCCAACGCCATTGCTGCCAACCATCCGGAGGCATACATTATGATGCTGCTCATCGACGAGCGTCCGGAGGAGGTGACTGATATGGCACGTACCGTCAACGCCGAGGTCATTGCCTCCACCTTCGACGAGCCAGCCGACAGGCACGTGAAGATTGCCGGACTGGTGCTTGAGAAAGCAAAGAGACTGGTGGAGTGTGGACATGATGTTGTCATCTTCCTTGACTCTATCACACGTCTCGCCCGTGCATACAACACCGTTGCGCCTGCCAGTGGAAAGGTGCTCACGGGCGGTGTTGACGCCAATGCCCTGCAGAAGCCAAAGCGTTTCTTCGGTGCGGCGCGCAACATCGAGAATGGAGGTTCGCTGACAATCATCGCTACAGCCCTCACCGACACAGGCTCAAAGATGGATGAGGTGATATTCGAGGAGTTCAAGGGTACGGGTAACTCAGAGCTGCAGCTTGACCGCACGCTGTCCAATCGTCGCATCTTCCCTGCTGTCAATCTGGTGCTCTCCAGCACTCGTCGCGATGACTTGCTGCAGGATGAGACCACCATCAACCGCATGTGGATACTGCGCAAGCACATCGCCGATATGACGGCCTCAGAAGCAATGAACGAAATACATGACCTCATGAGGCGCACTCACGACAACGATGAGTTCCTCATGGCAATGAACGGCTAATATGTCAATATCCAAAACCCGCCAGCACTTCATAGACGTGGCGCGCCAGCTGTTTGCCAAGAACGGTGTGGAGCGCACCACGATGAACGATATTGCCGTTGCCTCGGGCAAGGGGCGTCGCACGCTCTACACCTATTTCTGCCGTAAGGAGGACATCTATATGGCTGTCATAGAGTCTGAGCTGGAGCGTCTTTCCGACCGGCTCGACGAGGTGGCATCTCAGCGCATGGCTCCTCAGGAGAAGATTATAGAGCTCATCTACACGCACCTCTCATTGATACGCGAGACGGTGGTGCGCAA
>DEKQ01000117.1:1948-7120 GCA_002353975.1 Prevotellaceae bacterium UBA2718 | reverse complement strand
TGCCTGAATATTGATGGAACACAGCATATACTCGTGGCATACCTGCAGCTTGTCTTGGAATATATATCCAGATTCTATGTTCGCCAACTCTCATTGCAGACAAAATCATCCAGCGACCTGCTGACTCGCTTCGAGAACCTGCTTCGAAGCTATTATGATGAAGGTCGGCAGCAAACATACGGACTCCCGACGGTGAAGTACTGCGCTCAGGAGCTTTTTCTTTCTACCAACTATTTCGGAGAGTCACCCACTCAATACCTCAGGCATAAGAGGAAATAATTTGGTTATACCGTCTTATGTTTCCCTGCCAGATATTCTATTGCCAATACAGGCCATAGAGGGACCTTGCGTATGTTTGTTCTGACAGCAGGAATGTCACACAGCAAGAAGATGGATGCCAGGAGCAGAGAGAACCAGATGACGTAGCCATAAACCTGCTTGATGGCCACGAGCATCATCGAGTGCAGATAGCCATCGCCCATGAACTCTCCGAAGTTGAAATGCGAGAGATCAAGGTTGGTGAGTGTCAGCTGGCGGCCGTAGTTCATCATGTCTTCGCTAAGGAAATGCGAGAAGATAGTGGTATAGAAACCATAGCCCATAGCACCGCCCAGATACATGTGGGGGATATTAAATACGAACAGACCCATGAAAAACATCTCAAGACTCGGCACCGATTCGTTTAAAGCCCACATCAGGGTTGGTGCTAGAATGCCATAGCCAAAACCACGGAGTATGATGGCCAGCCAGTATTGCTCAATATTTACCGACATACCTACCGTGGTGTACATAAGCAGGGCGTATGCGCTGATGGACAGAAAGCTGATGCCTATCAGTTTCCATACTTTCCATTTCCGGACCTTAAGCCAGTAGAGGTCGAGCCCTATGCCAAGAAACATTCCCGGCAATGCCCACAGGTATTGACTCTCCTTGGTGAGTTCCTCAAGCCCGACAACCTCTGAGTAGAGTATCTCCTCGAGTGTATGCTCGGCACCGAAAGCCAGCTCTGCCAATATGGTAACGATGAGGATAGGCACCACGTTGCGGCACTTCAACAGGCGAAGTTCTACGTATGGATAGCGGTTGTGAATCAGCCGGTAGAGGGTGAGTCCCGCAAAGATGAGTGTAAAAGCCCCCACCATTCTGATATGCTGGTTTGCGAACCACCTGTAGTGATCGCCATAGACAAAAACGTAGGAGAGGTGGAGCATCGTTACGCAGATGAGCAGTGCCCCCTGCCAGTCGGTTCCCTTCAGCGAGAACCTGTTAGGCATCGGGCAGAACGGACGGCACAGAATTATCTGTGTAAGCAGTACGAACGACATGGTGCCTACGGTGAAAGCGTGCATCATTTGCCATGTGAAATGATGCCCCATCCAGGCAGCAAGCCATCCCCCACCCTCGATGGCAGTGAGCAGCAGGATGTGGAGCACAGGGAAGAACACGGCGAAGTCGCGCTTTGGCGTAATCCACAACTGGATGTTGCTCATGCACTCGAATGTACCTTGTATCTTGGCAATCCCTGCAATGAAGCATGCCACAACGAGTACAGGCATCGACTGGCTATGCATAGTAATAACGTTGCAGATGCCCATGACGATAGCCGAGGTACACAGCAACTGCTGATTGGTGAAGCGGAACTTCATTCTGAACAGCATTGGGAACCAC
Source organism: Prevotellaceae bacterium UBA2718 (assembly GCA_002353975.1). Classification (GTDB taxonomy): domain Bacteria; phylum Bacteroidota; class Bacteroidia; order Bacteroidales; family Bacteroidaceae; genus Prevotella. The sequence goes on along the minus strand of DEKQ01000117.1, from coordinate 5,452 downwards.
ATGGCCATACCGGCAAGCGTGGCATAGAGCAGAAACATGACATCCTCGATCATGAAGTTGGTCGTGCCACGAATCTCGTCGAGGGCACCTAAATACATGCCTCCCGAGAACTGGAAGCACAGAGCCGTAAGAACATAAATCCACGGTTGCAACCTGCGAGGCACCCAGCCTTTCATCATCGGCATACTGAAGCCCATGCCTGAAGGTGGCGGCGGTGCCTGCATCAGAAATTCTGTCAGCCTTCCCATTACTCTTCTACCTTACAAACAACATTATAACCACCATGCAGCTTCTTCAGCTCATCGCATGCGTCAATCTTCACACGCACCGTCACACGTTGCTCTACCTTTACGAAATTGCCAGTAGCATTGTCGATAGGAATCAGCGAGAACGCACTTCCTGTTGCATCGCTGATACGCTCTACCACACCTGTATATTCAGCATCAGGAACGGCATCGGCAGTAAAACGCACTTTATCACCCACCTTGATATTCGGCATCTGCGACTCTTGATAGTTAGCCTCTACCCATTTCTCATGCTTGTCGACGATACTGACCATCGTCTGACCAGGATTAACCAACTGACCCTCATGGATATCTTTGCTGCCCACCACACCGTCGCAAGTGGCTGTGATGTAGCAATACGAGAGGTTCAGTCGTGCAATCTCCACCTGTGCACGAGCCAGTTCTATGGTAGCTTCCGATGCTGAGAGATGATGACCTTGTTCTGCCACTACAGCCGTCTGGGTGTTGCGCGAACGCAATGCCTGCTCATATCCAGCCTTGGCACTCAGATAACCGGTGTGGACATTGTCATACTGCTGCTGCGTAACGGCATCCTGCTGGAGCAGTTTCTGAAAACGGGCATCCTCCCTTTGAGCATTCTCCATCTGCACACGAGCGGCTTCAATGCCAGCCTCGGTCACACTGATACTGGTCTTTGTGGTGTTGATACTGCTTGCCGTACCCTGCGAACCGCGCTCAGCACGTGTGAGATCAGCTTCTGCCTGGGCCAGGCGAAGACGAAACTCAGCGTCTTCAATGACCACTAGCGTGTCGCCTTTCTTCACCTCCTGAAATTCAGCAAAGCGAACCTCGCGTATAAAACCCTGCACCCGGCAGTTCTGCGGCACTATGTTCTGGCATACACGGGCATTATCCGTAACTTCGCCGCCTCCGAAATGCATAAACTGACTGGCGGCATAAACGGCACCGCACACTATACATATGATGATGATTGCATTATAACCGTAGGTTGAAATTTTATTCTTTTCCATATTCGTTAAAGTGTATTTGTGATGTACTTAAGTTTGAAATAGTTGTAAAGCATATTGATACGTGCATTTACCAAAGCCATATCGGCAGAGAGTTTCATGTTTGAGGCATCAAGCATATCGGTCAGCAAAGCCAGGTCGTTGTCGTAGCGATTCTTGACCACCGTATAATTCTGGTCGGCAAGCTCCACTTGTTTCTCCTGCGTTCTAACCTCTACCGAGCTGGTCAGCAGATTGGTGTAGCTTGCCTGCACACCTTTCTCTATACCTTCGTGCGCCAGCTGCACGCTTTCGCGTGCCTGGGTGTTCTCATGCCTTGCCTTTCGGATATTATGCTTGTTCTTCCAGAGGTTTGACAAATTGTATTTCACTCCAATTCCTACAAACCACACGTTGACGTTGGCATTCTTCGGAATCAGGTCGGAGGTGTATGGACCAGACAGATTGTTTTCGACAACTAAAGCCACTGACGGACGCGATGCCGCACGAGTATTTCTTACTTTCTGTTCCGACATTTCCGATACAAGCGAAGCCTTACGGATATCGATGTTGTTTTCCGCTGCTGTCTGTTGCCACGACTCCTCGGAGGTGAGCGTCTTGAGTGCCATTTCCTCCTCTTCGAGCGACTGTGTATCCACCTCGAAATCCTCACCCTCGGGCAGGTGGACGGTTGTGCTAATCTGATGTCGGATAATCTTCTGCGCATCGTCAATTTGTGCCTTCGTAAGCAGCAGACTCTGCCGTTGTAGTTCGTATCGCGTGATGTCGTTCTTCAGCACCGTTCCCTGTTCTCTGCGGGCCTTCATCTGTTCGATCACTTTCTCCGTCAACTCTATGTTCTTAGCTATCACTTGCGACTGATTCTGTAGCTTGCAGAGGTCAAGGTAATAACCGGTAAGCAAGAAACGTACCTCCTGACGATTTTTCTCAACATCAAGTTCTGCCAACTGACGACCCAGCTTTGCCATCTCGATGCCGGAGCTAATAGCACCGCCTGCATAGATTACCTGACTCGCCCGAGCGGTGAAACTGTTGCCCCAATGTGGTGTCGGCTGTTTCCCGTTCTCCACCTGTTGAGGTCCCAGTCCCGGCACGATATACTCTGTAGTACCACTGGTGGAGAAGCCTCGTGACATCAGGAAAGCATTGCCCGTGTAAGAACCTTGCAAGCTGAATTCAACACTTGGCAGCATGGCCGACTTTGCCGATGCCACCCCTTCCTCAGCAGCCTTCAGTGCCACCTCGCTGACCTTGATGCGCTGACTCTGCTGGTCAGCCAGGTTAAAGAGCGACTGAAGACTCATCCTGTGCTGTGCCAACGCAGGCGCACAGCCATTTGCTCCAACTATCATCGAGACAGCCAGAGCACAAAAATACTTGTGACAATTCATTAAACTAATAAATGTATTCTTACAATTCATTACTCGTCATCTATTCCATCCCTCGGAAATACGAATAATGAACCGTCATGGTTCGGACAAACCTCACGTTTGCCACAATGCGCTACAAACCTCTCTGATTAGGGAACAAATCAAAAGAAGAATTTCGAGCACTATTCATTTCGAAATCCCAAAATCGGCTGCAAAGGTACGAAAAAAATGCCGAATCACCAAACAAATCCGCAAAATAACGCACAATATGCGACGTTTTCACTTAAAAATTAACAGGAATCCTCGTATGGGCATAAAGAAAGGAACCTGTCCAAATGGACAAGTCCCTTATTTAATCTATCAGAGCTAATTTATTCCTCTACAGCGGCCTGCGCGGCGGCGAGGCGGGCGATGGGCACGCGGAAAGGAGAGCAAGATGCGTAGTTCATGCCGATCTTGGCACAGAACTTCACAGAGCTGGGCTCGCCACCATGCTCACCGCAGATACCGCAGAGCTCACAGGGGGTCTGTCCCCCTGTGAGCAAGACGGGTCACCTCCTCGGCAGTCAACTGAATCTTTGCAGCCTCGGCAGCCTCGATGACATGACGATCCTTGGTGGCTCCGATGATGGGCAGTGTACCCTTGGCGATGGCCCAGGCAATTCCTATCTGCGAACAACTTGCACCATATTTCTGCCCGATGGCAGTCATTTCGCCAGTCAGTGCCTCCAACTGCGGCAGCACAGGGTTGTACTTCTGTCCGCGCTCACTTTCTGCGGGCAGCGGGTTCTCCTTGTTGTATTTACCGGAGAGTGCTCCCTGCTCCAACACCAAGCTCACAGGGGGTCTGTCCCCCTGTGA
>DEKQ01000117.1:0-1844 GCA_002353975.1 Prevotellaceae bacterium UBA2718 | reverse complement strand
TATTTCCACCACCATAGACATTACCGCGGATGTCGACACCAAGGACGTCCTGTTCAACATCTTTCTCTTCATAATATGTTGTTCCTGCTACGGCAGTACCTGTGGCTGCAGTATATTTATATGGGCTTGCCCCAGTCCCCTCTCCAGAACGAGTATAGAGGCCTTCTACAGAAGCTCCAGTGGTAACACTCTTTACCACAAAGCTCCTTATAGATACCTTTGCCAGGGTTCCTACGTTGACCGTCGTGTTACCGATTACCTTTGCCGCATTACCACCACCGAATACCTCGCTGATAGCTCCCATCTTGCCCTTGGCATGTGACGGGATGGGGTAATGATTGGGCGTTTCCGCATTCTCAGGGACAATAGACTTGTCGTCATTATAGTATTTGCCATAGACCTCATTGACGTTCACCGTCGGATTGCCCACCATCGTAGCACCGCTACCAAAGCCACCGCCAAAGACTTTACCGATACTGGTAAATGACATCACGTTGACCTGTGGATCATCGTAGAGCTGAGTACCGGATTCCTGTGCTTTGCCGTTAGCATCATAGCCATAGACAGAGTAGGCAGCCTGGTTACCACCACCATAGAGCTCACCAATCTTAATAGGGCGGCAGCCTATCTCCTCGATGTTCACAGTGATAGAACCATCAATCGTACCACTGAGGTTATTGCCGCCAAACACACGGTCGAAGGTACCATTGGTGATATTCAATGTGACGTTACCCTTAATAGCAGCAGCCTCAGCACCACCATAGGCAGCCTGCAGTCCAGGAATACATGCCATCAGCAACTTTGCCTCAGCATCCATAGGTGCGCTCTTTCCACCGCCGTATGCCTCGTCCACACAGAATGCACATCCGCCGTTCTCATCCAGCAGGGTGACAGCTGTCTGACGCACATTACCCTTAGTGTTAGAGCCGCCAAAGACACGGTGAACTGTACCACCGAAGACATTCACGGAAGCCTGACCAGTACCATAGGTAATGGCACTGGTTCCTGCAGTTCGTTTTTCTTTCGTGTCATAAGCAGGGTCATCCTTGGCTACCCAGTTGTCCCCGTCTTCCTCATAAATGGTATAGTTTTTATAACCTACGTTGGCTCCAGGGTTAGGTCTTCCATCAGGCAACTTGTCAAAACCATTACCACCTCCGAAGAGTTCTAGGATTTCGTAGGTGCCATTGACTGTCACATTGGTAGCTGGTGTTGAAGCAGCATTACCACCACCATACACCTGTTTGATACTCGTCAGTCCGCAGCCATCGATGATGACCTTGGTAGTCTTAGTAGTGCTCTTGCCTCCGGCAGGCTCATAAGCAGCCAGATTGCCACCGCCATAGACTGTTTCTACGTCATAATTATTGGTTTTCCTATCGTATTTGGTACTGATGTTGACTTTGTCTGCATTCTGTGTAGCATAGACGTGTACGGTGACTGTGCCCTTGGGCGAACCGTTCATATCGTTACAACCGAATACCTGATGCACGATAGCACCCTTCGCATCGTCGCTCGATGCTGGAACTTCATTCAATTTCACCAGTACGTCGCCTCCTGTCGTTCCGGCCTCGCTGATGGGAATCTGTTCTGCTTCCGGAGTAGTGCTAGGATAAGTGATGTTATCTACGCTACCCTTGCCGCCACCAAACACGCTACCGAAATAGTAATACTTATTAGCATCTTCCGAATCTACGACCTTCGTACCTACAGTACCNNGTACCACCATTGACATTCACCGTTGCATTCTGGGCTACAGCACCTATCTCACCACCGCCATAGATACTGCTCTTCACCGTACCGCCAGTCATGTTTAATGTGGTCTGCTTACACTTGCCCAGCTT
>DEKQ01000057.1:5419-5614 GCA_002353975.1 Prevotellaceae bacterium UBA2718 | reverse complement strand
GCCGGTGCCAACGGTAACCGCGCACTCGCGCTCGGAGTCATCGGAGGCATGAGCGTCGGAACCGTCGCACTCCTCTTCGTCGTACCCGCATTCTTCATAGTATTCCAGAACCTGCACGAGCGATTCCAAGGATCTATAGTAAAGAAAGAGGAAGAAGGAAATAAAGAACAAATGTCTTAACTCCTTTAACTCCTT
>DEKQ01000057.1:0-5359 GCA_002353975.1 Prevotellaceae bacterium UBA2718 | reverse complement strand
ACCGTGGGTGTCATGCTCACGGGCTGCGGCTTATACAAGAAGTACGAGCCAAACACACCGACACCTGCCGATGCATTTGGCGTCAACAAGGAAATCACACAGGCCCAGGGCGAACAGACCATGGCACAGATGTCGTGGCGTGAGTTCTTCACCGACCCCGTCCTGCAGCAGCTCATTGAGCAGGTGCTCGCCAATAACACCGACCTCAACTCCGCGCGCATCACTGTGGAGAAGAGTGAGGCAGCACTCCGCGCAGCCAAGTTCGCCTTCATGCCGTCGCTCGCACTCTCGCCCCAGGGCTCGTTGTCAAGCTTCGACGGAGGCAAGCTCTCTAAGACATACAACCTGCAGATGGAACTGTCAATAGACATCGACATCTTCGGCTCGCTCACCAACAAGAAGCGCGCAGCAAAGGCAGTGCTCCTTCAGGCACAGATGCAGAAAGAAGCCATACGCGCCAATCTCATCTCTATCACCGCTCAGCAGTACTTCCTCCTCCAGGTGCTCGACCGTCAGCTCGAGATTCTCACCATGACCGACAGCCTCTGGAAGAAGTCACTTGAGACAGAGACCTCACTCTGGGAGAACGGTAAAGCCTACAGCACAGCCGTCAACCAGATGGAGGCGTCATACCTCAGCGTGAAGACACAGATAGTGGATACTCGCAGCCTCATACGCGCTACGGAGAACTCAATCTGTCAGCTCCTTGCCATCACGCCACAGCACATCAACCGACAGAAGTGGGGCAGCTCCATACTGCATCACGTGGAGGCGCAGGGCGACGCAGAGCAGCGCATGTTCGACACTAAATACCTCCACATCGGTGTACCGGCAATGATGCTCGAGCGTCGTCCGGACATCCGCATGGCCAACTTTGCTATTGAAGAGGCCTTCTACAACACTCAGGTGGCACGTGCAGCCTTCTACCCCACCCTCACACTCAGCGGTGCAGCGGGGTGGACAAACTCCGCAGGAGGCGTCACCGTTGACCCGGGAAAGATTCTCCTCAATGCATTGGGACAGCTTACGCAACCCATCTTCGCACGAGGCAAGCTGAAAGCCAACAAAAAGATAGCCATGCTCACCGAAGAAGACATGCAGCGCAAATATGTGCAGACGGTTATCAATGCGGGCAACGAAGTCAATCAGGCTATGGCCGACTGCATGGCAGCGCGTGAGAAGCACGGCTACTACCAGAGCCAGGTAGAGGCACTCAATAAGGCATACCAGGGTACCCATGAGCTGATGGACAATGGCAAGGCCAGTTACATCGAGGTCCTCAAAGCCCAGGAGTCGCTGCTCGACGCACAGCTCAGCCAGGCAATGAATATGTACGATGCTGCCGAAGCCGTCATAGCACTCTACATAGCACTCGGCGGAGGCTCGGAATAATGCAGAATGCAGAATTCAGAATTCAGAATTCAGAATTCAGAATGCAAAATTCAGAATGCAGAATGCCGGTTAAAAACGTAATTCATTAATTTGTTAATCCGTCTGCTAAACCCTTGAGACGTTTATATCTCCTATATCTGCTGCTCCTGCTGGCTACTATAGCCATGCAGGCGCAGCCGTTTTGTAATGTGACACGATACGACGAAGACAATGGCGTTGCATCGAGCCACATCACACAGCTCCTGCAGGATGAGCAGGGATTTATGTGGTTCTCCACATGGAACGGACTGTGTAGGTATGACGGTTATGAATTTCGCACATTCAAGCCACAGGTAGGCGACGGATGCAGAATGATGACCGACCGCATACGCGACATCGAGTTACTACCCGAAGGGTTGATACTATGCCGGTTGGACGAACAGCAATTCATCTTTGACCTGAAGGACTATCGCTTCCGCGACATTAGCGATAGCGAGCAGAAGAAGATCAAAAGGATGAGAGATAAAGGCAGAGGGACGAGGATGAGCCGTTCGCTGCAACGCAAACCCTATACATGGACAGACTGCCACAAGACACAGTGGACACTGGACACCAGCGGAAGACTCACATACCTTGACCCCATCAACGGCAGTCAGCAGACCTGTCCGCTGCAAGAGAATTTCCGCAATCTCTCATTCGTCATGCTTGACCATCAGAAGAACCTGTGGGCACTCTCCTACTCAAGCATTTATCGCTTCACAACCGACAGACAACGCACCCGACGCCTACCCATAACGCCGCAAGCAGAAGTAAAGACCCTCTTTGCAGACTCCGATAATCGCTACTGGGTAGCAACCAAAGACGATGAAGCCGTAAGAGTATTCAGCGCTGTTGACAATCACCTCATTGGTTATCTGGGAGCGGACGGGCATATCAGTCCGTCATACACAAGATTCGGAGCAGCTGTTTACTGTATGTATGAGTCATCTGACGGCACACTCTGGATGGGTACTAAGCCTAATGGACTGTACCGACTGGTAAAAAGCAGTCCAAATACATACAAAATAGCTCATTTCATAGACATCCCACACAAGAATATCTATCATATCACTTCCGACCGTCAGGGACGTCTATGGGTGGCTACACTGGGTGGCGGCATATTTTACACCACCGACCCCGAAGCGGAGCAGCCTCATTTCCATGCTCCAAAGCACTATCCTGCGGATGCTGCACTACGCGCACGCTACATCCATATCACCAAGGATAACATAATGCTGGTTGCCACATCGGGGGGACTTCTCATTTCTAAGATTGAGCCAAAGCCTCAAGACATGCGTTTCACGCTTCACCAACGGGAGTCTGACCGAGTGTCAAGCCTCAGCAGCAGCGCCACAATGGACATAGCAGAGGATGCATCGGGCCAACTTTTCGTCAGCACAGAGAGCGGAGGAGTAAACAAGATACTGGACAAGGACCTGACGAAACAGCAACTCCACTTCCAGCATATCAATGTAAGCAGCCATGAACTGCCATCAGATGTGGTGCAGTCTATGTTGTTTGATACTGACGGGCAACTGATAGTGGTAGGGAGCCACCTCGTAAGCCTGCTGGACAGTACGAACCATGCAAGAGTGTTTGATGCTCACTTCTTTCATTCAGACTATCGTTTCAGCGAAGCCCGACCACTGCTGCTCCCACAGTTGAAGCGCGGCAATGCTCCGAGAGAGAAACAGAGGGAGCATAATCAATGGATATTCGCCCTGACAGACGGGGCATTCGTCATCACCGATGAGGACAATGAATGGCATCGCTACAGCCCGAAAGTAGTGCTGACCCATGTCTCTATACAAGGAGGAAATGACAACTGGGCCGCAGAACACATTGACACACTGACGCTGATGCCCAACGAGCGGAGCCTGACAGTACACTTTGCAGCCATAGACTACAACGCCCCCGAGCGCATAAGCTATGCCTTCAGGCTTATACCCAGCAACCGTAATGACAGTACCGAGTGGAACTACATAGGTCACGACCGCTCGGCAACGCTGTTAGACCTGAACCCCGGCACCTATATTCTGGAAATACGGTCAACGAATAGCGACGGCGAATGGATTGACAACCAGCGCACGCTTACCGTGATAGTGAAACCTGCATTCTGGGAATCAACAGCAGGTCGGCTGCTTATAGTGCTTCTCATAGTTGCGACATTGGCTGCAATTGTCTATACCTTATTATATATAAGGCGTATCAAGCGACAGCAGCGCGAGACTCTGGAGAAGTATCTGGCCCTGATTGAGGTGAGAGAGAAGAATGATGAAGCAGCTATGCCTGAACCTCAAGGCAGTAACCAAGCTTCAGAAATCACCCTGCAGGCCGACAATCTGGACCCAATGCTGAAACGTGTGATGCAGTTTGTAGAAGAAAATATCGCAAACAGCGATGTCGGTGTGGGCGATATGGCTCTTGCCGCAGCCACCAGCCGCAGCGGACTACAACGCAAGCTCAAGCAGACTCTGGGTGTTACTCCTCAGGAACTGATGCATCAGGCACGCATCAAGCGAGCCTGTCACATGCTGCAGGCCACTGACAAGAATGTCTCTGAGGTTGCATACGCCTGCGGATTCAGCGACCCGAAGTATTTCAGCCGCAGCTTCAGGCAAGCCGTCGGTCAGACCCCGACGGAGTACAGAGGGGGATGAAGGCAGAGAGTGGAGAGAAATAAGTATAGCGACTTAAACAGTGGAAAAATGCGTCATACAGGGGTGTATGACGCATTTTTCATACTCTTTGACGCAAATTTCACCCCATTTCATCGGGAAAACACGCTATCTTTGCAGCCAGAAAATCTAATCACACAACAACAATTTCTAACAACAACTTTCATGAAACAAAGATTATTTCAGTTTATGTTTGCCCTGATGGCCATCGTGATGATAGGTGTATCTCAGGTGCAAGCTGCAAAAAAAGTGCACACTTTGGGAGACTCCACGATGGCTCCCTATGATGAATCTGCCACCGTTACCCGTGGATGGGGAATGTACTTTGGCAACTTCCTGACTAATGGCTGGACGAGTATCAACTACGCCAAGGGTGGCAGAGACTCGCGCGGCGGATATGAGGAGCTATGGCAGACCGCCAAGAAAAATGTCTCAGCAGGTGACTACGTCATCATCACCTTCGGCCACAACGATGAGAAGAACTCTGGCATGGACGGCTACCAACTGCGTGACTACTATCTAAGTATAGGCGACAACGCCGCTGCAGAAGCCGTTGACCTGCGCGGAACCATCCCTTCCACCACATACAAAGAGTGGCTGGGCAAGATTGTTGATGAGGCAAAGGCATTAGGTGCCACACCTATTATATGCTCACCCGTATGCCGCAGCTATTTCTCAGGGTCCAAGATACGCCGTAATGGCCGTCACGACCTGGGCGACTCATTCTCTGTCCTGACCTCAGGAGGCATAAAGGAGAAGCAGAGTGTTCCTGCCGATGACCATACTATGGACTATGCCTACCACTCACAGAAACTGGCTGAGGAGAAGGGTGTCAGCTTCATTGACCTGACAACGGCAACCGCTGAGCTCTATGAATACTATGGTGACGCTAAGTGCCACGAGTACCTGTTCGATGGTGACGGCTCAACCCATTTCAATACTACCGGTGCCGTTCTGGTGGCACGCGAATGTGCACGCCTGATGAAGGCGCAGAATATACTGACCGATGCCATCACACTCCCCACCGACCTTACCGTGACACCCGCAACGGGCGACTTAGGCGAGGCGTATAAAGGACAGACCCTGCAAAAGGAATTCACGCTGAACGGCTTTGGACTCTCACCCGAGACGGGCACCGTGAGCATTACTGCCACTGACGGCATCGAGTTGTCTTTCGACAAGAAAGAGTGGACCAAGACACTTACTTCCGACTACAGCGGCTCTACATTGGTAAAGACCTTCTATGCTCAGCTGACACTGGCATCAGATGG
>DEKQ01000021.1 GCA_002353975.1 Prevotellaceae bacterium UBA2718 | reverse complement strand
TTGTCGCCGAAGGCAAACCACATGTCCTTGCCTCCCTCGAAGGTATAGGTGAATACGGGATCGTCAAAGACATCCTTGTCGCTGTGAGCGAACTTCATGGTCATGGCCGACTCGGCACTCCACTCGCCGGGACCGCCGATCAGATAGTATTCGTCGCCGATATTGATGGGTGTCACAGTGAAGGTGTACTCCATCATGTCGATGGTCACCTTGATCTTCTTCGAGCCGGCGGGCACGCAGAACGAGTTGTCAGCCCCCATGTTATAACGGTAGTCGAGCGAGCCGGCTGCAGCCTGGCTGTCGCCGCCGACGATGCCCAGCAGTTTCGACCAGTCGCTGTCGTTGGTGATGGCGTCACAGCCCGCATCGTCGCCGATGGCAAACCATGTGTCACCTTCAGCGGCGGCATCGAATACGATGGTGAAGACAGGGTCGTCGTAGACATCAGCATCGCTGTGGCTGAACTTGAGTTCCTTCGAGGCAGCAGAGCCTGCCCAGTCGTTGGGGCCGCCCACGATGTAGTAGTTCTGGGCAATCAGTGGTGCCTCGGGAATAAGGTTCAGCTGAAGGGCACCGGCATCGATATAGGCTGCCTGTCCCTGATAGATACCGTCAAGATAGACGTGCGTATTGTATGTACGTGCCTCGGGGCGACGGCCGAATGTCTCGACAACCATCTCCTGAAGGGTCTCCTTATCAAATGTTCCTTCAGAGGTCGACAGAGCCTGTATGGTCTTCGACTCTGCATCGTCTATTCCAGCAGGAGTCATGACAACACGTAACTTGTCGAATACGGTGCCCTCTGGAGCCGCAGCAGTGCTGACGGAAATCAGCTTGACAGCATCGGAGGCCTCACCAAGGTTAATGCTGGATGCAGCAGCAGAGGCCGACACACCGGGGATTGTGATGGCTGCTGGCTCCGGATTGGAGATGGGCTGGGCCCAGTCCTTGAAATCTTCCGTGCAACCGGTGAATGCTGCTGCCATGAGCAGCATCCCACCGAATAATATATTCTTCTTCATACGATTCATGTTTTTAATGCATAATTAAAAATGCATAATGCATATTATAATAATACATAATATTAATTGCTCTCTACGACACCGGTATTACGGTCGAAGTTGATTTTGACAGTACTGCCTGGGCCAACGGTGACAGAATAATCTTCGCCAACATCGTCCTTCCAGTTAGACTCGCTATTGTGGTCGGCATCACGCCATACCAGTTCGCCGTTGCCACCGAGGATGGTGAACTCCGTCTGCCACCAGTCAACGCCAGGCACCACGATATAGGCGCGCATCTCTCCAGAGCCGGTGAAGTCGCTGAATGTCCAGTCGCCGTCCTTACCCTCGGGAGCAGTCATCTCTACTCCGCTCCAACTGCCATTGTCGACGGCAGCACCAGTGAGACAAGCCTTTCCAGGAGCCACGGTGAGGGTGTACTTCACCTTCTTGCCTTCGATGGCGGTGACAAACTTCAGCACATACCAGCCAGGCTGCGAGAACACGATGTTGCCGTCGCCGTCGGAACTAATCTCAAGGCCTTCCACCTGATTATCGAACTCGTCGATCATGTCGTAGCCGAACCAGTCGTTGGGCTTATTGCCCCACTTGAAGCCGTCGCCGTTGTTGTAAATCATCGTATAGAACTGTCCCTCCTTCGTCCAGATGAGAGGCACAGGCTTCCAGGTACTCCAAGCGTCAGCGATACTTCCCCCGCAGACATAGATACTCGTCGGGAGAGCCAACTCCTGAGGAGCTTCCCAAGCATATACCTTAATTGTCACGCTGTTGGAGAACACCTCACCATAGTTAGGACCCGTGTCACCGAGGAATGCGCGAGAACGCAACTGCACAGCGAGGCCACTGGCAGGATCCTCATCGTTATGGGCTGCACGATACTGGGGCAGCACCACGTCGTTTATTTCAGAGCCCTCAACTGCCATGGTCGGCGTGGGATAGGTCGTGGGCAGTTCAGTCCACTCGCTGCCGTCGAGCGACACCTGTATAGCATAGGTCACCGCTGCGGGCCATCCACCATAGTTGGGCTGTGAGGCTGTCAGGTTTACCGTGCCGTAAGGCAGGTCATACACATTATTGGCTGCCATCTCCGGCGTGTTCAACACGAAACTCGACGGAAGGCTCATTGTGGGGTTGCTATCATTGTCGTCCTTACAGGAGGTAAGGAAAGGCAGGGCTGCAACGGCCATAAAGAGCAGGCTATTATATATCTTTCTCATATTTATGTTATTTTATTTTTATACACAATTTAACATTAATAACCAGGATTCTGTTCGAGGTTCGGATTATTGGTCAGGTCGTTCAGAGGCAAGGCGAAGATGTTGCGGAAGGCCGGGAACTGCGAACCTGCTGCAGCACCACCCATGTATTCCCATGTGTAAGTCGACTGTCCCCCGTAACTGTTGAAACGAACAAGATCCATGCGGCGACGCCCTTCGCACCAGAACTCCTTAGACCACTCGGTTCGAATGTCATCGAGGGTATAACTATTCTGTTTGACAGCATGAGCACGCTCACGCAGCGCATTAATCTTCTCGGCAGCAGCAGCAGTAGCACCATTCAGGCGGGTCTCAGCCTCAGCGTAAGTCAGATAAGCCTCTGCGATACGCATCAGTGGCAGGTCGGTGTCGACGAACTGGTCGATAATGCTTGTGGTTCCACCATCGGAACGCACGTTGCGGAACTTGGAGCATGCATAGCCTTGAGTGGCATCAGTCTCGTCGATGATGTCGCGGCTATAACCCTTGCCTGTGTAGAACAGGGCACGGTCGTCGCCCGCAATATTGGTAATCTCACTCTGAGATGCAGGATCCTCGGGAAGGGCAGTAGCCTTGCCGAAGAAATTTTCAATAAGTTTACCTCTCACACGCATACACTTACCCCATGCAGCAGTGGTTCCTGAAGGAATAGCTGCTTCCATGTTGCTTTCTGTAGGCTTGGCATAAGAAGAGAGCACAAGGTAGTGCATACCACCGTAGCTCTGGGTGTTCACTCCATCGTGAATGATGGGGAAGATATTCTCATACTGGGCACCGTTGGAGTCGTTGTCGGCCAGAAACAGCATCTGATAGGCCGAGAATTTCTCGCCAGTATTAGGATTGACAGCACTGTTCGTGTTCAGGTGGTAGTAGCCATTGTCGATGACCTTCTGGGCATAGTCCTTAGCTTCGTTCCACTTTGGTGTGCCAGTATAAACCTCGGCGTTCAGGTAAAGACGAGCCAGCAGCAGCTGTGCAGCCACCTTGTCTACACGACCATACTTCAAAGAGCCTGCTGTAGCAAGGTCGTTCTCAATCTCCTTAAGTTCTTTCTCAACAAAGTCGAAGTACTGCTGGCGTGTGTATCGTTCACCGGGCTCAGCAACGACATGCTCCGTAAAGGTGGCACTGCCATAGAGATCCATGACATTATAATATGTGAGTGCACGGATAAAACGCACTTCGGCCCGGCGCTTGGTGTTCTCATCGCTACCATCAGCAGGGAACTGGTCGAGATAGTAGTTGCACAGCGTGATAGTGAAGAAGAGACGGTAGTAGAGTCCGGAGGTACACGAGTTGCTGGCATCATAGGTGTTGTGAAGCAACTCGGGGATACCCGGATCTCCTATCCATATCCAACTTGCCTCGTCGGTGGTGAATTCCTGCAATTCCCACACGTTGCGGAAGTAGTCGGAGAAGCCCTCATTGACATCCTGTATATCAGGCTTACCTGAGGGGCCTTGCTGACCGGTAAGAACGAAGCTGCTGTAAATCTTGTTCAACAGTTCATCCTCAGTGAAGTTCGGGTTTTGCTGCGGGTTGATGTTCTCAACATGCAGGTCGTTGACACAGGCAATGAATACCAGTGAGCAGACCAGTGCTGCAGCAGGGATGATATGCTTAAATATTTTGCGTTTCATAATTGTGTCCTGTTTTAATGTTTAAAAATTCAGACTCAGTCCAAAGATTCCCATGAACGGACGAGGATAGATGCTGCCATCATAGCCGCCGTCGATTTCTGGGTCGATGCCTTTGTACTTGGTGATGGTCAGTACGTTTTGCGCAGTAAGATAGGCACGCCCATTGATCTTTGCACCAAACAACTTGTCGAAAGAGTAACCCAACGTAATGTTGTCGACTTTCAGGAACGAAGCGTTCTGGATGAAGTAGTCGGAGAGGGTTGTCTTCTCACTGGTAGCTGTCCAGCCTTTCTCGGCAGCATCTTTATATACGTTGTGCCAGGAGTTGCCAGTATAGAGACCAGTGATTGACACGTTGGAGATACCACCTGCCTCTACGCCGTTATAAACGTAGTTGTTCAGGTTGGCACGTAAGGAGAAGCCGAGATCCCAGTTCTTCCATATCAGTTTGGAGGTCAGACCCATAGTAACGTCAGGGTTAGACTTCTTGTAGAAGTAGCGGTCGGCAGAGGTGGTTACGCCGTCGCCGTTACGATCCACAAACTGTCCGAGGATTGGTAGTCCGTTCTGGTCGTACACCTGCTGATATACATAGTAGGACTGAACAGGCGAGCCTACGTGATATGCCATAACATTACCGCCGACACCATAGGCTGCTCCTCCATGAAGAATCATGTAGTCAGGGTTGGTGCCATCAACCAGTTCGTCTATCTCGTTCTTGTTCCATGTGACATTGTAGCCCAACTGCCAGCTCCAGTCCTTTGTCTGGATGGCTCGCCAGTTAGCAGCAAACTCAACACCTGTGTTGTGCAGCGAACCGATGTTTTTGTTTATCTTATTAGTAAAGTTTGTACCCACAGGGAGTACCACACTGTTGATGAGGTCTTTTGTCTTACGATGATAAACATCCAAGTTGAAGGTCAGACGGTCATTCAAAATACCAAAGTCGATACCAGCATTCCAGGTAGTTGTCTTCTCCCAGGTGAGTGCTTGATAGAATCCGTCGGGACGCGTGGTAGAACCAGTTTCACCGAAAAGCGGATAGTAGGCACCCTGGATGTTGGGCGTGTAAGTGGGGATATAGCTGAAGTCGTCGATACCTTCCTGCTGACCAGTGATACCCCAACCTAAGCGAAGCTTGAAGTCGGACAACCAGCTTGCGTTCTTCAGGAATGGCTCTTCATTGATTTTCCATGCAAAAGCGGCAGAGGGGAAGAGACCCCACTGCTGATTGTCGGCAGTGTCAAGCCAGTTGAAGCGTGAAGAACCATCGGCACGCAAGGTGAATGTCAGCATGTAGCGTTCTGCCAGTGTGTAGTTGAAGCGACCGAAGAAGGATACGAGATAGTTCTCCGTTTCATAGGGAGGATTAGCGTTTTCATTGTAGTATTCTCCTGGTGTCTTCGTATTTGTGGAGGGGTAGAGTCCGTAGGAGTGATAGGTATTCTTCTTGTGGAAGTGCTGCCACTCATAACCAGCCATAGCGGTAAAGCTGTGGATGCCAATCTCTTTCATATAGTCGGCATAAGCGTTCAAGGAGAGGTTATAAGTATTGGTCTTACTATCAGAATAGAAACCGTAGTAGTAGTTGTCAAAGCTATAGGGGCTCTGCTCAGTGTTCGACTTACCGTTAGTAAGGTCCATACCTGCATTGACATGGAACTGAAGATCCTCAAGACCATGAAGTTTATAGACCACTTCGATATTACCAACAAGAGATTTCGTCTTACCGACACAATCGTACTGCTCAAGTGCTGCTACGGGGTTCTGAGGAGCCAGCGAGTTCTTGTTGGCAGTCCATTCTGTGTCAGCCCAGGTAGCTGTACTAGGCCACTGCCAGTAGCCGCCGTAGTTCTTTTTCATCTCGCTGGTAACAGCATATACAGGTTTTGTCGGATCCATTGACAGCGCATTGTAGATAGCACCGCCGTTATTATAGTTGGTTTTTGAATACATGCCCTTGGCATTGATGTTGAATGTCAAGTGCTTGTCGAGGAATGTAGGCGAGACATTGATGCTAGCCGTATAACGCTGGTAGTCACTCTTCTTCACAATACCGTTCTGATTGGTGTATCCCAGGCTGACACGGTAAGGCATGTTTTTAAAGCCACCGGTCACGGTGATATTATGATCAGTAGAAACAGAGGTACGATATATCTCTTTCTGCCAATCTGTATCGGCAAAATGCTGGTTGCCTTGCTCATCGAGATAGCCAAGATTCTTGTATTCTGTGCTGGCCAGATACTCATCCTCAGAATAGCCACGGGCAGTCATCACGAGGTTCTTGATATAGGGCAAATACTCGGCAGTGTTCATCACGTCGAGGGTCTTCTTGACTATGCCGACGGAAACGTTGCCGTTGTAACTGACCTGCGGGGCAGAACCGGCACGGCCTTTCTTCGTGGTGATGATAATCACACCGTTAGAAGCACGGCTACCATAGATGGCAGTTGCAGAGGCATCCTTCAGCACGGTGAACGACTCAATATCATTGGGGTTTACCAGTGCAAGGGGATTGGAAGTTCCTTCCTTGCCATAACTATCCATGGTCAGGCCGTCGATTACAATCAATGGGTCGTTGGACGCATTCAGCGATGAGCCCCCACGGATGCGGATGGTGGCACCTGCACCAGGCTGACCACCGCTATTGGTGATATTTACACCTGCAACCTTACCCTGCAGCATGTCCTGGGCAGAAGTCTGCAAACCCTTGTTCATCTCGTCAGGCTTGATGGCTGTGACCGATCCCGTAAGGTCGGACTTCTTGGCACGACCGTAACCGATGACCACCACATTTTCCAGGACCGTCTGGTCGTCAACGAGTGTGATAACTAATGAGGGTGCAGCCTTCACCGTCTGGCTCTGATAGCCGACATAACTGATGGTGATGTTTGCACCCTGGCTGGCTTTCAAGACGAAGTTACCGTCGAAGTCGGAAACGGTGGCGGTCTGTGTACCGTCCACGCGTACCGTTGCGCCGATAATGGGTTCGCCTGCAGCATCTTTCACATGGCCTTTCACCTCTATCTGGGCGAAGGCTCCTACCGATAGGAACAGGCCTAAAAGAAGGCCGAGCATCCTAAGAGGCATTTCAATGTTTACCTGCTTCATCATTACATTAATTAGAGTTAATTTTGTTATACTTGTTATTCGTTGTTAGCGGCTGATTTCGTCTTCGCAGACGATTTCACGGTGCAAAGATAGTTTACTTTTCAATACGTTATTCTTTTTTTTGTTTAAAATCGTTATTATGAATGCGCAAACGTTTGCATTGACATAAGTCAACTTTTAATAATGAATAGTGAATAGTGAATAGTGAAAAGTTGTATCTTTGCAAATGAAAACTAAAAG
>DEKQ01000176.1 GCA_002353975.1 Prevotellaceae bacterium UBA2718 | reverse complement strand
AAAGAAAGTTAAACTAAAGTGCTGCGGAATTAAGGATGATATACAAAGCAGGGATAGTATGACAAAAATAATTCTTCTTTTCTTCTTCTCAATGGTTGGACTGAGTTTGTCGGCCCAACCGTTGACAGTCAGGGTGGCCCCGTTCTACCAGGGACGGCAGGCGGCCCTGAGCCTCACCTTCGACGACGGACTACAGGAACATTTCACCCTGCTCCGCCCTGAGCTGAACCGTCGCGGACTGCGCGCCACCTTTGCCATCGTAGGCTCGAAGGTGGGAGGCGTGATGCACTCCTCGCAAGACACGACGACTGGCGTCGGCGGAACTCCCTGCATGACGTGGGAAATGGTTCGGCAGCTGGCCGACGAGGGCCATGAGATAGGCAGCCACGGATGGGAACACAAAAACGTGACGAAGCTCTCGGCTGAGCGTCTGCGACATGAGGTGCAGCTCAATGACAGCATCATTCGGGAGCGGACAGGCCGTTTCCCGATGTGCTATTTCTATCCCGGCAATCAGAAGGACGCGGCTGCGGTTGCTTTCTGCGAACGTGACCGTGTGGGCAGTCGGACGTTTCAGACCAGCATTGGCTCAAAGCGCGACACGGCATGGCTGCGCAAGTGGCTCGACGGCTTGTTGTCGCGCGGGGAGTGGGGCGTGGGAATGACGCACGGCATCACGACAGGCTACGACCACTTTGCCGACGCGCAAACGCTCTGGCGCTTTCTCGACGATGTGGCAGCGCGTCAGGACAGTCTGTGGGTCGCACCCTTTGGCGAGGTGTCAGCCTACGTCAGCGAACGCGACAACATTGAACTGAGGGTCAGTCGGAAAGACGATTGTGTGGAGGTATGCCCCGTGAGCACCCTCCGCGCTGATAACTATCAGCAGCCTCTGACGTTAATTGTCGCTGGCTCTTCCGTCCGGTCTGCCAGGCAGAATGGCCATAGACTGCACGTGTATCGGAAGAATGGTTTGCAGATGGTCGACTTCCGGCCGACTGACGGAACAATCTTGTTGAAGGTGGCCACGCCGCTACCCCCGGCCGAGCGTCCCACGATGGGCTGGAGTTCATGGAACACCTATCGCGTGGACATCAGCGACTCGCTCATCATGCAGCAAGCCGATGCCATGGAGGCGTTGGGCCTGAAGAAGGCGGGCTACAAATACGTAAACATCGATGACGGTTACTTCGGAGGGCGTGACCAACAGACGGGGCAGTTACTGATTCACCCTACACGTTTTCCACATGGACTGAGACCTGTAGTGGAGCATATACACGGCCTGGGCCTGAAAGCGGGCATCTACAGCGATGCGGGGCGCAACACTTGCGGCAGCATTTACGATGCCGACACCATCGGTGTCGGGGTGGGCCTTTATGGACACGACCGCCAGGACTGCGACTTCTTCTTCCGCGACCTGGGCTTCGACTTTATCAAGGTGGACTATTGCGGGGGCCGGCCTCATCCCAAGGGCGACACGCTCTCGCTCGACGAGCAGACACGCTATACCGAGATTGCCGAGGCCATCAGGCGCACAGGTCGCAAGGACGTGCGGCTGAACATCTGTCGTTGGAATTTCCCCGGTACATGGGCTGCCAAAGTCGCTTCATCTTGGCGTATGTCGCAAGACATCCGTCCGCGCTGGTCGTCTGTGAAGGACATTATCGAGCAGAACCTCTATCTCTCAGCCTATTGTCGCGACGGTCACTACAACGACATGGATATGCTTGAGGTGGGTCGGGGCATGAGCGAAGAAGAAGACCGCACTCATTTTGCCGTGTGGTGCATGATGTCTTCGCCTCTGCTCATCGGTTGCGACTTGACGAAGATAAAGCCCGAGACCCTGCGTCTGCTCACCGACAAACAACTCATTGCAATAAACCAAGACCCACTCCACTTGCAAGCCTACGTTGCCAGGCGACAAGGCGACTGCTACGTGTTGGTGAAAGACCTGAAACAACTGCATGGCAAGGAGCGGGCAGTGGCATTTGTCAATCTCTCTGACGAGGAACAGACAATGACGATAGACAACAGACTTTTTGACCTTGGCGGCAAAGTACGGTTAAAGAACCTCCATGACAGCGGTAGCAAATTCTTCACTCTTCGTTCTTCACTCTTCACTTGCACGATTCCAGCGCATGCCACTCGGGTGTTTATCGCTAAAGGCCGTCGCCTGCAGCGCAGACTATATGAGGCTGAGACGGCATTCCTTACAGACTATCAGGAGTTGAACAACAACCAGGCTTATATGACAGCAATCTATGAGCAGGATAGCCTTTGCAGTGGAGGTGTAAAAGTGTCGTGGCTCGGTGGACGGGCAACAAACGATTTGGTCTGGCATGATGTGTATGTAGAAAAAGGCGGTCACTATGCTTTGCGTATTGCCGCCCGAACCAATGAACCGCGCAAGTTGTATGTAGATGTGAATGGTCGGACTGTCGGTCCGCTCAGCTATAGCGCAGACAGTCAGCAGACGGTTGTAGTCGAGCTGAAAAAAGGACAAAACACGGTGAGACTGCACAATGACCACGAACGGATGCCCGATGTAGATTATTTGTTAGTAGAAACCAAATAAAACATACTTTCATGAAGAATAAGATTTTTCTCCTAATTGCTGTGGTTGCAATGACTATGCAGGTGGCAGCCCAGTCGTGGATATGGTATCCCGGTGACCTGGACATCTGGATGGGCAACAAAATCAATAATCTGCGCACGGAGCGTGGGTCGTTCTATCCTGCTTTCTGGCGTGCTGACAGCCATGAGCAGACGGTGGAGTATGTGAAGACGGTGGAACTCGCCGAGGCCGAGGATATGGAGATTAAGGCCGAAGGACAGTACGGCATCAAAATCGACAATCACGGCTATGTGTTCGGCATGCCCGAGCGGTTTACGGTGCCAAAGGGCAAGCACACGCTGCATATTGCCGTACACAACAAGGAGAAGGTGCCGGTCCTGTGGCTGAGAGGAAAGACGGTGGTGAGCGACACCACTTGGACGGTGACAAACTATGCAGTTCCTGTAAAGGCGGATACGTGGACAGAGGCTGACGGAAATGCTACTTTTGCTACATCTCAACAACTGCCTTCTGCCTATCATCTTTCCGTAACTCCAGTAGAGCCAATACGCGAAAGTAAGGAAGGAAAGGAACTCTTCGCCGAATGGCAGCGTGAGGGAATCGGGTATCTGCAACTGAACGGAGTAAAAGGTAATGGGCATGTTTGTATCTATTATGGAGAAAGTCCAGATGAGGCACGCGATAAGAAATATTCATACCTTAGAGACGAAGTGGCGTTTACAACAGACAGCATTACGGACCTTTCTACATTAACCATTTCCAGGAGAACAGGCAATAACTACCAGCTGGCGTGCAGCCGTGCCATGCGCTATGCGCTGGTGGAATGCAAGGGCAACGTTTCGGTGGAGAGTATTACTCTGCAGTCGGAGATGAAGGATGTAGCATGGCGTGGCTCCTTCGAGTGTAGCGACACGCTGCTTAACCGCATTTGGCAGGTCGGTGCCTATACATTGCACCTGACAGATCGGGAAGTGATGATTGAGGGAATAAAACGTGACCGCTGGATATGGAGCGGCGATGCCATCCAGTCCTATCTGATGAATTACTATGCTTTCTTCGATACGCCTGTAGTGAAGCGTACAATCTGGGCCTTGCGAGGCAAGGATCCTGTGCAGCAACATATAAATACCATCCTTGACTACACTTTCTTCTGGTTCAACTCCATCTATGATTATTATCTCTATACGGGCGACAAGGATTTCGTGCGTCAGATTTATCCTCGGATGGTTTCCCTGATGGAGTATGTGCAGGGACGGCTCAATTCGCGAGGGATGGTGGAAGGCAGGCATGGTGACTGGGTCTTTGTCGATTGGTCGCCACGCAATATGTCGAAGGATGGCGAGTTGGCTTTTGAACAACTGGTGTATCTGCGCTCGCTCCAGACCATGCAGCAGTGTGCGGAATTGGTGGAAAACACAGGTGATGCAGCGCGTTACGAGAGACAGGCAAAGCAACTTTCCAAGTTGATTATTCCTACGTTCTGGAATGCAGGAAAGGGTGCGATGATGCATCACACGAAGGGCGGACAGTTGCCAGATGAGGTCACCCGCTATGCCAATATATTTGCTGTGCTATACAATATGCTCGATGAGTCGCAACGTCAGAGTGTGCTGACGAATGTCTTGCAAAACGACTCGGTTATGGAAATAACCACTCCCTACATGCGCTTCTACGAACTGGAGGCCCTCTGTGCCTTGGGCCAGCAGAAGCAGGTGATGGACGAGATGCGCAGCTACTGGGGAGGTATGTTGGCACAAGGTGCTACCACGTTTTGGGAAACATACGACCCAAAGGAGGGCTATCCCGAGCGGCTGGCCATGTACGGCAACCGCTACGGCAAGTCGCTCTGCCATGCCTGGGGAGCATCGCCTATCTATCTGTTAGGCAAATACTATCTCGGTGTATGTCCTACAAAGCCTGGCTATGCCGAATGGGAATGTCGTCCCTGTCTGGGCGACCTGAAATGGATGAAAGGCGACGTGCCTACTCCTCATGGGAATATACATATAGAGATGACCCGCAAGCAAATAACCATAGATTCTAAGGGTTGTGGTCCAGGCAAACTCATTATCGGGCAGAAAGAAGTAATGGTAAATCCCGATCAGCGGATAGTGGTCAGCCTTCGTTCACTTCACCTGAGGTAACGCAACGCAGTAAAACGTTAAATTCCAATTTAACGAACTGAAACAAATATGGATTTCAAGGATAAATTAGTCGTCATAACAGGTGGTGCACACCGTAAGGTCGAGAGGCTTTGAC
>DEKQ01000124.1:5460-6263 GCA_002353975.1 Prevotellaceae bacterium UBA2718 | reverse complement strand
CCAGAGCAAGCGCCAGAGAACTCGAAGAGAGGAGTAGCAAACTGTGAGTTCTTTGGGTTGGCAGAGATGTCAACGAGTTCCTGCTTAGACTTCACATTCTTAACGCAGTAATCCCATCCGTCTGCGAGAGCCTTCATATCCTCTGCATCTGGGTTGTAAGGAACCATCTTGAGGGCCTTCTCACCCTTCTTACCTGGGCAGACATCAGCACAGTTGCCGCATCCGAGACAGTCAAGTGGTGATGGCTCGATAACGAAGTGCATACCCTTCATAGCTGCAGGAGCCTTCATTTCCTGAGTAGCACCGTTGAAGCCCTTCACCTCCTCATCGGTCATTACGAACGGACGGATAGCAGCGTGAGGACAAACGAATGCACACTTGTTACACTGGATACAGTTCTCAACATTCCATACAGGAACGAATGCCTCTACACCACGCTTCTCATAAGCTGCAGTACCATTCATCCAAGTACCGTCAACGGTATTGAACTTCACGAAGTCGGAAACCTTGAGGTCTATACCCAGCTGGGCGTTGATAGGACGAACGAGCTCCTTAACGAATGCAGGTGCATCGTCTGTCTTAGGAGCGTCGTCTGGCAGGTTAGCCCATGCAGGATCAACTGCAAGCTGCTTGTACTCACCACCACGGTCAACGGCCTGATAGTTCATGTTAACCACGTCATCACCCTTCTTGCCGTAAGACTTCTTGGCGAAAGCCTTCATCTGCTCAATTGCGAGATCTACAGGGATAACCTCTGAGATGCGGAAGAATGCTGACTGGAGGATAGTGTTGGTACGGTTGCC
>DEKQ01000124.1:3987-5432 GCA_002353975.1 Prevotellaceae bacterium UBA2718 | reverse complement strand
ATCTTAGTTGCGTTGATGTAGTAAACCTTGATATTCTTCTGAGCGAAGACGCGCTTTACCTTGTTAGGAATGAAGTTAACGAGCTCCTCGCCGTCGAAGATTGTGTTCAGCAAGAATGAACCGTTCTCGCGGATACCACGTGTAACGTCATACATGTGCAGGTAAGCCTGAACGTGACATGCCACGAAGTTAGGTGTAGTAATCTGATAAGTAGAGCGGATTGGCTCATCGCCGAAGCGGAGGTGTGAACATGTGAAGCCACCAGACTTCTTAGAGTCATAAGAGAAGTATGCCTGGCAGTACTTGTCAGTATTCTCACCGATAATCTTCACAGAGTTCTTGTTAGCACCAACGGTACCATCGGCACCCAGTCCGAAGAACTTACACTCCTGTGTAGATTTTCCACCAAGTGCCATCTCTTCTACTACAGGCAGCGATGTATTTGTTACATCGTCCACGATACCAACAGTGAAGTGGTTCTTTGGCTCTGGCAGGTCAAGGTTGTTGAACACAGAGATAATCTTGGCAGGTGTGATATCGCTTGAACCAAGACCGTAACGACCACCAACGATTACAGGACGCTTCTCGCACTCATAGAATGCTGACTTAACATCCAGATAGAGAGGCTCGCCCTCTGCGCCTGGCTCCTTTGTGCGGTCAAGCACAGCAATCTTCTTGCATGTAGCAGGAACGGTCTCAAGCAGGTGCTTAACAGAGAATGGACGATAGAGGTGCACATTCACCATACCAACCTTCTTGCCCTGAGCTACGAGGTAATCAATAGCCTCCTTGGCAGCCTCACATGCAGAACCCATCAGAATGATTACGTTCTCTGCATCCTTAGCACCATAGTAGTTGAACAGGTGATACTCACGACCTGTGATTTCAGAAATCTTCTTACAGTACTTCTCTACTACCTCTGGGATTGCGTCATAGTATGCGTTACAAGCCTCGCGGTGTGTGAAGAATGTCTCTGGGTTCTCAGCTGTACCACGTGTTACAGGGCGCTCAGGTGTGAGGGCACGGTTGCGGAAGTCCTCAACGAACTCCTGTGGTGTGATAGCCTTGATATCCTCCATGTCCATCACCTCAATCTTGTGATACTCGTGAGATGTACGGAAGCCGTCAAAGAAGTTGATGAATGGCACCTTTGTCTCAAGTGTTGCCAGGTGAGGAACGGCTGTGAGGTCCATTACCTCCTGTACGGAACTTGAAGCGAACATTGCGAAGCCAGTCTGACGACAAGCCATTACGTCCTGATGGTCACCAAAGATACAGAGAGAGTGAGAAGCCAGGGTACGTGCAGATACGTCGAACACGCAAGGCAGGAGCTCACCTGCAATCTTATACATGTTAGGTATCATCAGCAGCAGACCCTGAGAAGCTGTGAATGTTGTTGTCAGGGCACCAGCCTGCAGCGAACCGTGAACGGCACCGGCAGCACC
>DEKQ01000124.1:0-3826 GCA_002353975.1 Prevotellaceae bacterium UBA2718 | reverse complement strand
TTTCTTTTCTTTAGCCATTTTTGTTAATGTTAGATAAAAAATAAGTTATGTTGTTTGTATTCTAATTATAAATAGTTCGTGGAAAACTGTAATCGTATATGTTATATTGTATATTGTACATTCAATAGAGGAATCCCAGCAACCACAGCGGCACTACATTCTCGGCTACCTGTCCCGTGTCATACTGGCAGTACATCGTCCCGTTATTCACGCGGGGCACCTCCATGGAGTGACACACCCTGAAATGCCGCGTCCCGTCAATTATGTAGTAATTGTCACGCGGAGACTGATTTACTTTGTGGTCCTTCCACATGGTGTTGACGAAGAACGTCTCCATCTGTGCCTGACGTTCAAAGTTCAGTGGGAAGACAGCCTGATACAGGTTGGGATTGTGAAGCATCACCTTTGACGGTTTCTTCGGAAATCCCTGTCCCACCGGATATATCATGTTTATCAGCCGCGCATCAGCCAAATACTTTATATAGTTCATCACCGTTGCACGGGATGTCTCTATCTCCTGTGCCAGATGACTCACATTCGGAGCTTTCGGTCCTGCTGCTGCCAACAGATAGAATAGTTTCTTAATCTTTGGCAGATACTTCAGTTCTATCTGCTTGATGAGGAGTATATCAACCTCCGTCATCATGTTCATCGACTTAAGCAGGTTGTCGGCAAAGTCGTAATGCTCACGAAACAGCGGGTAGAAGCCATGCTCCAGATACTGGGCAAAATACTCCATTGGATTTACCTTGGCGGTCACTTCCTCCACCATCTGCTCTTTGTTCCTCAGCAATTCATCGAGAGGCGACCAGCTGAAACTGTAGCCAGTTCTCAGATTCAGGTATTCCCTAAAGGAAAATCCCCGCAGGTTATAGCTTTTTACGATATTCTCCAGCTCGGGGTTCTCTTGCTTCAGCCTCATCACGCTACTGCCGGCAAAGACTATTCTCAGCCCGGGATACATATCATAGCAAAGGCGTAGCTCCCTGCTCCAGTCTGACTGCTTGAACACTTGGTCGATGAGCAGCACTCGCCCACCCTCTCTGTAGAACTCTCCGGCAAAGTCACATATACCCTTCCCTTGGAAATAGAAGTTGTTCATGTTCACGTAGAGACATCTTCTGTCATTGGGACCGAACTTCTCTTTAGCATACTGCAACAGGAAAGTCGTCTTCCCCACTCCGCGCGTACCTTTTATTCCTATCATACGCGCACTCCAATCCACCTCGTCCATCAGGACACGGCGCACGGGAGCATTGCAGTGCTCCACCAGATATGAGTGCGTACGATAGAAGTCTTCCATAGATTTCTCAAGTCTTTGAGGGGTAAAATGTCATCACCTTAACGGGCCACAAAGTTACAAAACTTTCTTCAAATTGCAATACGGAGATTACAATACAGTTGCATTTTTAACATTTCTTACCAAGAATTACGATTTGCTAAAGCGCAAACCACGATGCAGGCAACATATTTCAGCAGTTTTGACAGCAGATTGTATGTGACACCTACAGAGACATACTCCGACAATGGTAAGGTTGCCCTCAACATCACCGGTCGCATAGCAGCAGCCTATAGGTATAAGATTTATGTATTCAGCTACATGGCACAAGCCAATTACCTGCGTTCCTACTTCAATCGTACATCATTCAAGGTCTTCCAATGGAACATGAAAGCCTCCGTAGGCATCACCCTGTAAATAGACTTTGGCTCAACAGCTTGAGAAACATGGAAATATAATAAAAACAATGCTGACAGAATAAACTATCAGCATTGTTTTTTTGTTCTGAATATCCTATAGTCTGCCGGCACTTTTGTTTGCATGCCGTACAGATTCTTGTTGTTTATTTCACAGCCACCTTACGTCCACCTATGATGTAGATACCCTTTGCTGGAGTCTCCACACGGTGGCCCTGCAAGTCATAGATGTTGCCATCATTCCTTTCGCTTGCGCCGATGGACATGATGCCAGTTGCTCCAGGAGATACCGTGATGCTGTATATCCTCACGCTGCTGTCAGTGTCAGCGGCTGAGAGACCATAACCCTTCGCTGCGCTTGAGCCGATGATAGCGTAGATATACACGTATGTATCCTCCTCAACGTCGTAGCTGAACACCACGTCACCCTTCTCAGTCTTTGAGGCAAGCATTGGCGTGCCGTTGCCTACCTGCACAACGAGCTGTGCATTGCCGCTGGTCTTCACGTTCACTGTGATGAGACCCTTACCCTTGGCAACCTTCAGAATCATGCCGTTGAAGTTCTCCTTCACGTCCTTTGAACCAGGCTCCTTGTCTGCAATCTGACTCATGTTCGTGGGCTGACTGATCACTATACTCTTATCCGTAGAGTCGTAGCCATCATCGCCTACATTGTAGTAAACATTTCCAACCACTTTATCTGAAAGTTCCTCTCCATCGAGATTGTTCACGTTAATGTTTTCCTCTGCCCCTACAGGTTCAATATCGATAACTATTGGGTTTTCAGTAAACGTTCCAATGATTGTAACATCGTTTGCCGGCATGGTCTCAGGTATCTCACTCCAACCTGAGAACGTATAACCCTCCTTGGTCGGCTCTGCCTCAGGTGTGATGGCTGCACTATACTCAACCACATACGATTTATATTCTTCACCGTCCACCTTGTACGTCAGAGTGTATTTATTGATAGCAAATGTTCCTGTAACGGTAACATCGTTGGCTGGCATGGTCTCAGGTATCTCACTCCAACCTGAGAACGTATAACCCTCCTTTGCTGGCTCTGCCTCCGGTCTGATTGCTGCGCCATACTCCATCTCATACGATTTGTACTCCTCGTCGTCCACTTTGTATGTCAGAGTGTATTTATTGATAGCAAATGTTCCTGTAACTGTAACATCGTTTGCTGGCATAGTCTCAGGTATCTCACTCCAACCAGAGAATGTATAACCCTCCTTGGTTGGTTCTGCCTCTGGTGTGATGGCTGCGCCTAAGTCAACCTCAACTGATTTATACTCTTCACCATCAACCATATAGGTCAGAGTAAACGTATTCCTCATTTCCTCTATGTTCTTGAAAATCCATCCCTTTGCTGCCTCATACTTTGCTTTGGTGCCTACAGGAACGTAAAGCGTGCGGTCAGGCCAATAGAAGTCTTTCTTATCAGAGTCATAAACAGTGAACATATATACATCAGTAATATCAAACGGATCCTCAATATAAGAGTAAACCTCCTTCAATTCTTTACAACCAAAAAAGGCTCGCTCTCCGATACTCGTCACAGAACTGCCAAAAGTCACACTCTTAAGATTATTGCATCCAACAAAAGAATGAGAACCTATTTCTTTTACGGTATTTCCTGTGTTTATAGAATTTAATGCATTACATTGATAAAAGGCATAGTCACTTATGCCGGTTACACCATCAGGAATGACGAGGTCCGTTACCTCTTCTCCATTTATGAAAAGGTGATCGCAGTTATACATCGGATTACCTACACTACCACCTTCAAAATTTATTTTGCACCAAGCTGCCAAATCCTTGATGTAAACAGTATTCGCTCCTGGGAGAGCCAGGCTACCTATTTTCGTCAGACTAGATGGAATTGAGACACTGTTAAATTTGCATCCAGAGAAAGCTCCATAACTAATACTGGTCACTCCATCAGGAATGACAAGGTCCGTAACTTCTTTGCCGTTAATAAACAGGTGGCCAGCTTTGTGTAGTGGGTTGTCACCACTATTATTCACTCTGAAAGGTATGGAGCACCATGCAGCAATATCACTGATGTGAACGGCTGTCAGACCTGTACAGCCATTAAATGCACAATCACCGATGCTGGTCACGCTTGAAG
>DEKQ01000155.1 GCA_002353975.1 Prevotellaceae bacterium UBA2718 | reverse complement strand
CTCTACACGGGCACGGCGGGCTTCATACGTCGCAATGGCGACTGGGGTATGCTCTGCGTCGTGCTGACAGGCAACATCATAGGTTGCCTGCTCACCTCGTGGCTCATAGCCTACGCACAGCCTGACTGCGTGGTGCCCGCTGCGCGAATACTCGAAGGACGTCTTGACAAAGGCCCGTGGGCGTGCTTCCTGCTTGCCATAGGGTGCGGATTTATTATGACAACGGCGGTAGAGTTTGCCCGCAAGGACAAGATGCTGGCGCTCCTGCTCGGCGTGCCGGTCTTCATCCTGTGCGGCTTCGCACACTCCATAGCCGATGCGTTCTATTTCCTCATCTCTCCGTCAGACCTCCTGCTGCAGCCTGCAGTACTCGCGGTCTATGTCTGTGAGGTGTTAGGCAACTTCGTCGGCTGCAACCTGTATCGCTGGACGATGTTCTTCTCGGCTAATAAGTCTTGATACGCAAGTGCAAATAACAGAATACAGATGTTGCAAATCTGCGCTACTTTCCACTTTTTTGCCGCTTTTTGCTTGTGTTATGCAAATAATTGTGTATATTTGCAGCGTATTTATTAATAACAAGGAGCAAATACATATCAATATCGTATAACCCTTAAGACCGATTGCGTATGACACAAATCATCAGTATAGCGCTCAATATACCCGATAGC
Source organism: Prevotellaceae bacterium UBA2718 (assembly GCA_002353975.1). Lineage (GTDB taxonomy): Bacteria > Bacteroidota > Bacteroidia > Bacteroidales > Bacteroidaceae > Prevotella. Next base: position 3,256 of record DEKQ01000155.1, on the reverse strand, counting down.
TATCAGGTGGACACGCTCACACGCCAACTTACAGAATATGGTGAGCGGCTCATTGCGCGTAACATTCAGACTGCAAAACCTCGCAGCCAATCAAGTCGTGATTTCTTGAAAGGGTTGTCTATACCAGAAGGGACTACTGACAGACAGCTTGTAGAAGATTATATAAATGAGAAATACGGCTTATGAAACTGTTCCTTGATACCAACATCTTTGCAGAGTTCATTGGTAGGCGAAGCCAGTTCGAGGCTGTGAGTATGATAATTGATTCCATTCTCAACGGGAAACACTCGGCTTGTATTTCGGCTGGGAGCATTTATACGTTGGCCTTTATCTTTGAGCGGAGTCTGAAGGCTCAGGATATTCATCGTCCAGAGTTGACAGACAGGTTGCGCGGCTATCTGTCTGAGGTGTTGAGCATGGCTACGATTTGCCAACTGTCACATGCCGGAGCAGAAGCTGCTGTCTATGACAAAGCATTCGATGACATCGAAGACAGCTTTCAGTATCGCTGTGCTCTGGAGGCTCATTGCCCTGTGTTGCTTACAATCAACACCAATGACTTCAAAAACGCTGACCAGTCAGAGGCTGTGGTTTTGTCGCCGAAGGAGTTTATTGAAAAGTATATGTAGTAAAGAATATCACCAGAGGACTGGTGGTGTCAGTGACCAAGTACAAACGAGTAAGAGGTGAACGCCAATCTAAAGTGTTCACCTCTTACTCGTTTATTTGTGTTTATGTGTGTCTATTTCGTTACCATCACCTTGCGTCCGTCCTTGATATAGACGGTGCCGGGCTGTTGCGCTATGGCGGAGCCTGAGCTGAGGCGCTGGCCGCTGAGGCTATAGACTGCCTCCGCAGCGCTGGCAGGGCTTTGCGCATTGGCATTCTTTATGCCTACGGTGCCTGGTTCGGGCTCCGGCTCCTCGCTGAGGATTTCAACCATCTGCTTCACGATGCCCTTCACGTCGCCGTAACCGTTGAGCATCAGGTCACAGGCCAACGTGCCGTTGCTGTAGTGGTTGTGGTCGGTGAAGCAGCTGATGATGGCCTGTGCGGCAGCATCGGCAGAGGCATAGCCGTTCTTGGCGTAGTCCTTCACGTAGGCATTGAAGGCGGCATCGGCATTCTTGCCTATCTCCACGAAGCCTAAATAGTCAGGGTCGTTCTTCGCCCTCTGGCTTGCCACGCTTCTCACTACGGTCTCATAGCTGTCCTTGCGGTAGCTGTCGAAGGTATTGGTCTTGCTGTCATATCCGCTTGTCCAATTGCTTACGGCACCGTGAGGCGTGTAGGAGTTTAGTATCACCTGTGCGCCCAGCATCTCTGCGGCGTTGAGGTAGTAGTTCACGTCGGCCTCAAAGTTTGAACCCATGCCGTTGGTGCCGTTATTGCCAAGCATCACCACGTCACCAGGATAGATGTCGTTCAGTACAGATGCCAGCTTGCCCTCGGCATAGTATGTGCTCAGGTTGCGTCCGCCTGCGCCGTCGTTATGGAAGTCGCACAGCGCTGCCAGCTCGGGATAGGTCGTCCCGACGAGGCCCTTCAGCCTGTAGGCCCATGAGCCGTTGTTGGCTGATGTGGAGTCGCCGATGTGGTGCACCACACGCTTCTTGCGCTTCTGGCGCGGAGCCTGCACGGTGGCGGTGGCCTTAGTGATGTTGCCCACGTGTGTGGCGTCAGCGTCAGCCACGTGCAGGTCTATGATGTTGCGTGTGGCGGGGATGGTGTATGTCTCCGTCTTCATCGTGGTGTGGGTGCCGAGGGTGTAGCCTGACAGGTCGCTGTTGATATGGCCCGTGGTGAGAACGCCCTGATATGTCACCTCGATGCTGTAGAAGTTGCCTTTCTCCACCATAAGGTTCATCTCTGATGTCACGTCCTCATCGCCGCTGCCGGACTGTCCTTTTGACGCCTCGCAGGATGCTATATCGACGTTGCCGAGATTGTTGTTGCCCATGCCGATGCTGAAATAAGTAGGATCTACACCCTTGTCGCTCCAGTCTATTGTGTCGGTGCAGGCTACGAGGGTTTCGCCGTCATACACATGGGCGGCACATTTCTCTGTGCTCTTGTTGGTATAGAGCACTATGTCATACCACTTGTTCTTGGCTATGGTGACGTTGGCACCGTCCTTCTTCAGCGCCGTGCCGTTGAGTGTCAGCTTGCTGCCGTCATAGTTGAGCGTGATGGGGCAGGCGTATCGTTTGCTCTGCCATGTGGGGTAGCCGGCGGTGAAAGTAATTACTGTACCATTGATTAAGTACCTGATGCGCGTCTTGAACGTCAGCTCACCCTTGGGAGCGTCGAGCTTTTTGGTGAAGACGTGTGACTTGCTCGATGTGGCAGAGGTGAAGCGCACGTACTTCGTACCGTCGGCATCCTTAGATAGCAAGGCTTTTCTTGAACCGTCGCTGCCTGCAGTACACCACCCGCCGAGGATGATGTCGCTGCCATTGCCGTATGCCTCCCCTATGCTCTGATAGCCCACCAGCTCTGCGGGATAGTCGCTGTACTCCGTGGGATAGCCGGCAAGGGGCAGCACCTGGCCGATGCTCTTCTTCTTGTTGCCTAAGGCCACGACATACTTCACGGCCTTATACGTCTTGCCGCCAGCGCTGAGGGTGGCGGTCATGCGACCATAGAAATTCATCGGCACGTTGCGCAGGGCAAAGTTCGTGGAGAGCGATGCTACGCCGTTAGAGGTGAACGAGCCGTAGGAGTCGCAGTACTGGCCCTCGGTATCGTTGGATGTCTTGAAGCCTTCGATGTCCCATGTCACCGTGAAGCCGTCAGCGGCAAGCTGGCTCTCGCTGATGGGAGACTTGGAGGAGTCATAGACCTTCAGCATGTACTCATTGTTAAACGCCTCATCGGGCGACGGACCGAAGAGCATAGACTCCTCGCCCTCAATCTCCACAGAGGCCACCTGAGCCGTCACCGCCTGCGCAAAGAAAAGCAGCAACAGCGCCCCCATGTAGGAAATGTGTTTGTTAGTTAGTGTCATAAAGTGTGATATTTGTAGTATGATTGATATTGTTATGGGGTTATTTGGGGGTGATGGGCGGTGTGGGCTGAGCGGGCTGACTGGGCTGGTTCGGCTGGCTGGGCTGACTGGGGGTAGTGGGGCCAGTGGGCTGGCTGGGCTGAGTGGGCTGGTTGGGCGGTGTGGTCGGTGCGGGGCCAGTGGGCTGACTGGGCTGGTTTGGCTGGCTGGGCTGAGTGGGGTTAGCGGGGCCAGTGGGCTGGCTGGGCT
>DEKQ01000072.1:21124-21415 GCA_002353975.1 Prevotellaceae bacterium UBA2718 | reverse complement strand
ATTTTGAACAAAATGTTTTGTGGTTTAGCGTATTATTCATATATTTGCATCGTCTAACTAATAAAGTATTACTATTATGGGAATTATCTTATCACTCGTTCTGGGTTGTTTGGCTGGCTTCTGCGCTGGCAAGTTGATGAAAGGTGGCGGATTCGGCCTGATTATGAACATCGTGCTTGGTTTGCTCGGCGGTGCGCTCGGCGGATGGCTGTTCTCTCTGCTTGGCATTTCGTGGGGCGGACTCCTGGGTCAGCTTGCCACAGCTATCATTGGTGCCTGCTGCATCCTCTG
>DEKQ01000072.1:18840-20962 GCA_002353975.1 Prevotellaceae bacterium UBA2718 | reverse complement strand
CCGCAACAGAATCTGATTAGGCTTTGAGGCAACCGATTGGAACTACTAATACTCCATCATCGCGTTTATAAGGAAAATCACCTACACCAACAAGCACCATCATGAACGACGGTAATTTCATACGGGTGATATCAATCTCGGATGACAGTTGCTTTAATGATTTTGCACCTTCATCAATCAGGTTGTCTCCTCCTAATTTTATCTCTATCAGTCCATACGAGCCGTTTCGCAAATGAATGATTGCATCACATTCAAGTCCTTTTTTGTCCCTGTAATGATATACCTGACCATCTAAGGCATCGGCATATACTCGCAAATCGCGAACAGCTAAAGTTTCAAACATCAGTCCCATGGTTTCCAAATCATTGACGAGGTCATTAGGATAGGCTCCTAATGCTGCGGCAGCGATTGCAGGATCAATGAAGTAGCGATTGTCACTTGTGCGTATAGCTGTTTTACTGCGAAGGTTTGGATTCCATGCAGGCATATCCTCGATAACAAAGATTTTCTTTAAAGCCTTGATGTAGTCGTAAATGGTATTATCGGACAAAGTGCTTGCCTCATTTGCCTTCATGTCAGCCAGAATAGTACCAATGGTAGCCGTAGTTCCCTGATGACGAGCGTATGAACGAAGGAGCAGGCGCACTCTCTGGGGATTGCGCTCCACATTATCCACTCTTGAAATATCACTCTCACAAACCACGTCATAATAATCAAAGGCTTGAGCTATGGCATCGTTCTCGTCTAAATCCAAAGCACCGGGCCATCCCCCACGACAAATAAGGTATGCTAAACGGTTTATATCAATACTACTGCTACCTGTTATGACTTCTTCTGGATGATTAAACAGATTTGCAAGGCTGACATTGCCTGTGGACTCGCCTGATTCATAGAGCGACATTGTGCGCATCTTCAGCTTGGCAAAACGCCCTGTACCTGAATGAAAAATATCATCCATGGAAGGAGGGGTACTGCTTCCGGTAAGAATAAAATGGCCGTACCCATCACGATGATCAACTTCGAATCGGACACTATCCCATAACGACGGCGCTATCTGCCATTCGTCAATAAGCCGCGGTGTTTCACCTGTCAACAGTTGCTGAACATTGATTTTGGCTGCTTGTAGATTTTGCTGTTTGCGAATTGGATCAGCCATATACAATATGCTTGCCGCTTGCTGTTCTGCAGTGGTGGTTTTGCCGCACCATTTGGGGCCTTCTATCAGTACAGCCCCTTTCCGTCTTAATCGCGCAGTTAGCATATCATCGGCTATTCGCTTTTTGTATTCACCCATAACAATTCTATCTTTTTTATGCCGCAAAGATACTCATAATCATCTAATTATGCAAATAAAACAAAGTTTATTTGGGAACTTGGCTTATTTTCACTTGGGAATTTGACGTGTTTTTACTTGGGAACTTGGCCGAAAACTCACACTTTTACATCTTAACGAATCCTGATTCTTGAAGTTCGTGACTGGTGTTATTGGTGCCTGCTGCATCCTCTGGATCGCTTCGTTCTTCAAGAAATAAGGAATCAAAAAGCAGAACAAATAAAAGATTCACAAAACGGGGCGCCCTGTTTTGTGAATCTTTTGTTATTTCTATATGCAAAGGGAGGGTCAGTCTTTCAACAGATAACGGAGGATGAGCCAGCCACCGATGATCTGGAGGAAGATGCCGGGATAGCCGAGCCAAATGTCTTGGAGGGCAGCCTGCAGAGAGCCTGTCATGGCCCATTCTACTAACATGCCTACGGCCTGATATGCCACAACGGCCAAAGTCACGGTGAGCAGACTTACGCGCTGTGTCTTCTTGGCGATATAGGCGGCTGCCAATGCCAGAAGCGTGCTCTTCACCAGGATGATGGGGAGCATGGCAGATGCGGGCATACCGAAAAGGAGATGATTCACGAGGGGTGAAAAGACGGCGGTGAGCAGTCCCACGGTGAAGCCGTACTTATAGGCGGCTACGAGGGTGAAGAAATAGATGGGCAGAAGGATGAGTCCTCCCTGCGGAAGAAGATGACACAACTGCGGCAGGACGATGTTGCCTACCACGAAAGCGGCTGCCAGGAGATAAGTTTTCAGATTGCTGATTCCCAGCTGATGGAGGGTGATGTT
>DEKQ01000072.1:0-18767 GCA_002353975.1 Prevotellaceae bacterium UBA2718 | reverse complement strand
TGGAGGAAAGCCTTGATTCGCTCGTAGGCTTCGTCAGGATCGCTGGTGGATGAGGTAAGTTTCTCCACGGGACAGATGTCGGTGCCGGTGCGATTGATGATATGCGGCTGCAGGGAGTTATAGGTGACGGGTATGCCAGCCTGCTTGAAAATGCTTAATGCCGACTCACTAATGACGTAGGCAAAGGCTTCTTGTACTCCACCCTTCACCATCAGCAAGGCTGCTCCGCGGCCAATTACGCGATCGGCTATCTGTGAGCCTTGGAGCATCTGGGGGGCTTCGGTGAGGAGCGTGAAGAGGTCGATGACTCCCTGCCGGTGGAATTCCCGAATCTCACCTGTGGCCGTACGCACGACGCCCCGTACTTCCTCGCGTTGCAAAAGACGCTTGAGCTCTTCCATGCCAGATTCAGAAATTGATGTTCACACCGCCCATGAAGGTGGCTCTCGGCATGGGGAAGCCGGCATTGATCTCATAGCGCTGAGCCAGCAGGTTCTCCCCTTTCGCCCACAAGGCTACGTTCTTAGTCAGCTGATAGCCAAGCGTGACATTCAGCAGAAGGAAATTTTCTTTCGACTCGTTCTCGCCTACGGCCGTGTAGAGTGACTGGATATTCATCATGCCTAAGCTGGCATTCCATTTGCCCTGATGCCAGGTGGCACCCAGATAGCTCTTGTTTTCAGGTGAGCCGAGCACGGGATTCTTCATGTGGACGTAGGAATGGTTGGCATTCAGGCTCCAGTGGGTATTCAACGCATAGGAAGCCTCCACTTCCACGCCGTAGTTTTCTATTTCACCGGTGTTCACATTGCGCGGTTTACCGTCGATGCGCACGGTCTGTATCATATTGTCGCCCTTCAGGTAGAAAAGGTTCACGCCATAGGAGAACCCAGTAGCCGGCAGTTTATGTCTCCAAGAGAGTTCGTAGTTCATCAGGCGCTCGGGCTTCAGGTCTTCATTCGACGGAGGATAGAGGTACATCTCACGCATGGTGGGATTGCGGAAGCCCTTGTTCACCATGGCCTTGATTTCGCCGGTTTCTATCGGACGGATAACGACTCCGCCCTGCGGAATCAGTTCCGTACCTGTCACGGAATGATGATCTATGCGGAGCCCGGCATCCACCGTAAGCCAGGAAAGGATGTCCTGTCGGAAATCAACGTATCCGGCCACTTCGTTGCGATGGGAATGGGCACTCTGTTTATTCTGCGTCTCCAGCACTTCGCCTGTCTCACGCGACGTGTAATAAGCTCGGCCATAGATGTGCTGATAGTCAAAACCCACGGTCAGACGGTTACCTTCGAAGAGGTTGAAACTCTGATAGAGGCTCACACCAGCCAAAGCATCTTTCGAACGGAAGAGACGTTTCTGGGGTTGCTGTCCCTCGCCGTAGCCGTCGTTAATCTTATGGAATCCGAAATTGTCATACACGCTGATGCGTCCGCTCATGCGGTCGTAATGGTTTTCAACACCCAGCGCCACGGCTCCGCGCGTGATCCACTGGTCACCTTCGTAAATGGGAGCATCCACTGTTCCGGGATTCGAAGCATTGAAACGCGTCAGATTGCCATCGACGAAAGCATTCCAATGCTCATTGAAATCATAAGCCAGTTTCAAATAACCGCCATACTGCTCAAAGCCCATACGCGGACGATGGTTGTCGCTGCGGCCATACTGGGCAGCAACGGTGCTGGAGAATCGACCAGAGCGTACCTGATTAGACACTTCTGCCTGAAACGTTCCCCAAGAACCGGCACCGAGATTGACATTCGTGCGAACACCGTCACGGTGCATGCCGCGCGTAACGATATTGATGACGCCACCCATCGCATTGCTGCCATAAAGCACCGAGGCAGGGCCACGGAGCACTTCCACACGCTCGGCCATCATCGTCTGATAGCTGTCGGATATGGGATGACCATAGACTCCCTGATACTGCGGATGACCGTCGATGAGAACCATCAACTGTCCGGCACCACCGCTGATACCGCGGAAATTAATGCCGCCGGCAGCGCCACCACTGACGCCATAGCCCATCATACCACGGGCCGTGGTGAAAAGGCCCGGCACTTGCTCTGTAAGTGTAGGCAACATATTGGGACGGAAACTCTCGGTGAGTTTCTGGCGGTTAATCACATTGACCGTCATAGGGAGATGGCGCACGTCGGTTGCCGAACGGGTTCCCGTGACGACAACATTCTCAAGCGCAATAGTCGCCGTGTCGTTCTGAGCCTGTGCTGTGCCAAAACCCATCGCCAGAAGTGCCATCGAAAAGAAAATGCTCAACTTCATGATACTAATTGCTTATATATAACACAAAATTTGGGCACAAAGATAATAAAAACCGCGCATTTTCCAACATAAAAGTTATGATTTTTATTGTAATGTATCCAAATTGGAAAACACGAAAGATGAAAGCGAAACAGGATAGTTTCTGATTCCGAGAACACAGCAAGCAGCAGGGCCGCATCCCATGAAAGGAATGCGGCCCTGCGTATTTTTCGGCGTTTCTACGATCAATCCACGGGGATGTCCTTGTTCACGTTCTTGCAACCAATCAGCGCATAGTAGAACATGTAGGCCATAGCCAGCAGATAGACGAAATAGCTGGGCATGTAACCCATGATGTCGGCGAAGAAATTCTGCACAACGGGCAGAACGCCACCACCTACAACCATCATCATGAAGATACCACTGGCCTGAGCTGTGTATTTGCCGAGTCCTTCGGTGGCAAGGTTGAAGATAGATGCCCACATCACCGATGTGCAGAGACCTACAAGCACGAGCAGCAGTACGCTCAGCGGAACCATCACCGAATAGACCTCAAACTTCATGATATCCACGATAGGCATGGTAACGGTCACCGACTTCGGAATGAGGATGGCAGCCACGATCAGGATCATGCCGACAGCCGTAGTGGCCAGCATCATCTGACGGGAAGAAACCTTACCGGCGATTGTTCCGGCCACCATACGTCCGACAAGCATCAGCAGCCAGTACATGGCAGCCACTGCACCACCGATGGTGGCAGCATTGGCAATGGCTTCGGGATTCACCCAAGCTCCATTGGCCGTGGTGTCGGAGAGATAGAAGTTCATACCACCGGGGATACCCACCTCAACACCTACATAGACGAAGATGGCAATCACACCGAGCAGTGTGTGGCGGAATGACCAGGGAGAATGCTCGAACTTGGTCTCAGACGTCACCTTACCCATCTCGGGATCCTCAATAGGAATAAAGTTGAGGATGATGAAGGCCAGGGCAAACACCGTCATGGCGATATACATCACGAGGTTCACGTCGGCCATCTGGGTATTGGCAGTCACCGTTCCGATGAGCGCACCCACGAGCATGGGGGTCAGCGTGCCGGAAAGAGAGTTCAGCGTACCACCGATCATATTGAGTTGGTTACCGCGGTTACCGCCGCCACCGAGCAGGTTGAGCATGGGGTTAACCACCGTATTCAGGATACAAACGGAGAAACCGGAAATGAATGCGCCCAGCAGATACACGCAGAATCCGGGGATACCACCTGAGAAACCTGAAAGATACTGGATCAGCACACCGAAGAAGCCCACGGCAATACCGATGAGGGCTGTCTTCTTGTAGCCCACCTTGGTCAGCATCTTACCAGCAGGGATACCCATGAAGAGGTAAGCAAAGAAGTTCATGAAGTTACCCATGATGCCGAGCACGTTGCTACCGCCGATTTCAGGCTGGTTCTTCCAGATGACGCCGATAGGTGCTCCCAGATTGGTAACGAATGAAATCATTGCATAAAGGAAGAACATCGTGACAATGGCGATGACACTTCCGTTTTGTTGTTTCTGGCTCATAATACTTTAGATTTTATTAAGTTGATAATTATAGATTCATTGATATGTTTTCATAGGAAAAACGAGGAAGGCACTGCCGGGGAATTAATCCTCAGCAGCGTCTTCGTCCTTCTTCTTGCGGATAGCGCGCTTGCGCTTGGGCTTTTCGTCGGTGACGGGCTTGTCGATCTTCACGCCGGCAAGTTCCGGATCAATGAGGATACGGCCGCAGTATTCGCAAACGATAATCTTCTTGTGCATCTTGATGTCGAGCTGGCGCTGGGGCGGAATCTTGTTGAAGCAACCACCGCAGGCATCACGCTGCACATACACGATGCCCAGACCGTTGCGGGCGTTCTTGCGGATACGCTTGAACGAAGTGAGCAGGCGTGACTCAATCTTCTGCTCCAGTTCGCGGGCCTTATCCTTCAGGCGGTCTTCCTCGGCACGGGTCTCGTCCATGATTTCATCCAGCTCGTTCTTCTTCTCATCGAGTGCCTGACGACGGTCTGCGATAATCTCCTGAGCCTGTGCCAGATCAGCCTTACGCTCCTCAATACGGACATTGGCCTCACGGATCTTCTTCTGGCAGAGCTGGATTTCCAGCTCCTGGAATTCGATTTCCTTCGAAAGCGTGTCGTACTCACGGTTGTTCTTCACATCGTTGAGTTGCGTCTTGTAACGCTCCACGCTAGCTTCAGCATTGGCAATCTCACCGTTCTTCTGAGTGATAGCTGCCTTAAAGTCGCTAATCTCACTTTCAATCTTCTCCACACGTGTGGTCAGACCTTCAATCTCATCTTCCAAGTCCTGCACTTCGAGGGGCAGTTCTCCGCGGAGAGCTCGCTTCTCGTCGATACTTGAAAGAGTGGTCTGCAACTGGTAAAGGGTTTTCAGTTTCTCTTCAACTGACAAGTCTGTTGGATCTTTCTTTGCCATATTTTATACGTTTGAAATAATATATCTGTGAATTAAAAATAATGTATCGGATTGGTATTCAACTTCGTGACGTGGCACTTCAGTTCCGGGCAATCTCGCTCCAGGATCTCCTTCAGCAACTCGCAGGTGAACTGTTCGCTCTGATAGTGTCCGATGACGGCAATCTGGATTTCCTGCTCATGGCCGAAATACTCGTGATAACCCATCTCGCCCGTCACGAAGGCATCGGCTCCGCTGCGGATGGCTTCACCAAGACAGAACGAACCGGCACCGCCGCAAAGAGCTACCTTACGGATGGGGCGCTGCAGCAATTCATTGGCCATCACACATTCCACATCAAACGTGCGCTTCAGCATCTGAATAAAATCGGCGGCAGCCACTGGTTCAGATAACTGCGCAAAAAGAGGAAGCCCACCCCCGACCCCTCCCGAAAGGAGGGGAGACTTGACGTTGCTTGCCTCGCCTGACTCCTGCAAAGAAACTTCTTCCTGAAGCTCCTCTCCCTCTGTGAGGGGGCGGGCTCCCATTTTCTCTGCCATTTTCCAGTTCACGCCTCCCACGGCATTGTCTAGATTGGTGTGCATGGAGATAAGCGCCACGTTGTTGACAATGGCCTTCCGAACCGTGCGCTGCACCTGATTCTCGTCAGTGAGATGCTTCAGCGGACGGAAGATGAGCGGATGATGGCTCACAATGAGATTACAACCTAAGGCCACAGCCTCATCGACCACAGCCTCCGTCACGTCCAGACACAACAATGCCCCTGAGACTTCCTGCGTATCTGTCAATCCCAATTGCAAGCCGGCATTATCGTAGTCTTCCTGTAGGGGCAAAGGCGCGAAACGCTCAAGGGTACTGATGACATCCTTTATTTTCACGCTGTGTGATATTTTGTTGGTGCAAAGTTACGATTAAGTTTTGAGATATGCAAGAAAAAGAACTTGTTTTTTTCTCTTGCATATCCAAGACGGAGTAACTTCGACGGAGTCAGAGTTACGATTAAGTTTTGAGATACGCAAGAAAAGAAAGTGAAAAGTGAAGAATTAATAGTGAAAAGTGAAAAGTGAAGAGTGAAGAATCAGGGTTACCTTTGCTTGATGTGTTGACCGCATGGGATTCTTCACTTTTCACTCTTCACTTTTCACTCTTCACTCCCCTCTCCCATTCCTTCATGGCTTTCTGCCAATCGGCATTCTCGTCGTAGGGCTCTGCTGCTGCTTTTGCGGCTGCATCGCGCTCTTTGTCGCGTGCCCGCTTTGCTTTCATGTCGGCAATGGTGGCATCGTCGAGTATCTGTATGACACCTCTCTGCAATGCATCATCAAACGACACATCGCTGAAGGCCTGCCCCGGGGTGCCGAAATCAGAGATGTTGAACTCGTATTTTGTGCGCAGCTCATGCCGGATGACCTTCTGCTTGAAGCGGTTTGCGCTGCATTTCATGCGTAAAAGCTTCCTGATATTGTCTGCTTCGCTTTGTGAGAATTTGCTTCTGCCCATAGTGCTTTTTGTTTGTGAGAAGTGGTATTTGCGGGCAAAGGTACGAATAATTTCCGAATAAGCAAACAAATTTGATTAGCTATAGGAGCAGAACGTCTCGGTGATGACAGTTTTTCTTGCTCATTATTGTTTCTTCTTGGGTGTCTTGGTGAATCGGTAACTTACGGTGAGCATGGCGTATCGGCGCATGGAGTTGGTCCATGTCTCGGTTCGGCCCTGGGCATTAATGCTATATCGCAGGCTGCTGACCTGGCCTAAGAGGTCGTATCCACGCAGCTTCAGCACCCACGTGCCAGCCTTGAACGATTTAGTGAGCGACGCATCCCAGTAGAGTCGGTTGTCATTCATCTCCGCATCGGTATAGCCACGATGGGAGTGCATGGTCAGGTCGGTATCAACGGTGAAGTTCCACGGCAGTTTGTATGAGCCGTCGATGCCGTAACTGAAGTCCCAGACGTCTGTGGGCTGATTGACTGCCTCGATGTTGCGGTGAATGTTGCGATAGTTCAGCTCACCCTTCAGCCGCAGCGTAAGGTTCCCTTTCTGGTAACGTATGTTTGGCTTGTAGCGGACGAAGAAGTTGCCTACGCGGCTCAGTTGGGGTTGCTGCGATTGCTGTTGTGACTCAGCGGCAGACAGGACGGAGGCGAGTCCGGTACTCTTATTGTAGCGCAGTGTCACCTCGTTGGTGATGTTGAAGAGCTTCTGCTTGTCTATTGCACGGCTCCAATTCACGGAGGCGCTCATGTTCCAGTTGCCGCCGCTGATATTTTCGGGACGATAGATGCGTATGCCGGTTGTGAGGTCATAGGTATAGCCCTGTGTGCGCTGATTGTGGGTGACGGTGCCATCGACGTTTATGCGTATGGTCTGATTGATACTGTCGCGACGTAACCGCAGCATGGCGTTCCAGTTGTGCTGCACCTGCATCTTCAGGTCGGGATTACCCAGATAGATGTTCAGCGGATCGCTGGTGATGGGACGGTCTATGAGGTCGGTGACTGAGGGCGTTGATGGATAGAGGTAGTACTGGCCACTCAGATTCATTGTCTGGTCTTTGCTGTATAGATAGAAAAACACGTTAGGCTGGAAGAGTGTGTAATGGCGTGTCAGGTCAGTGGTCAGTGGCTGACTGTCATAACGCATACGCTGCCGCTGGAAGTTGACTAGAATCGAAGGTCTGGCATAAAGGTAATAGTCTCCCATCTCCTTATTATAGTTTATGCTCATCAAGGCCTTTCGGTCCAGTTTCTGTGTGCGTTGATTGTAGCTGTTCTGCCGGTCAAACAGATAGTCAACACTGTCACGCAGGTATTCGTGGCGGTCGCTGCGGTCATCGCTGGTGCCGATGCTTATTTCGGGATTGAGGTCTATGGATTTCGTCAATTGATAGCGATAAGACAGATCTGCGGAGTAGCCATACCTGTAACCAGGCGAGTGAGTGTAACGGTCGCGGTGGTCGGTGGTGCCTGTCTTGTAGTAGTCATAGTGGTTCAGGCTCCACGCGTCCGGTTTGTACTGACGGCTGAAGTTGCCGTTTACTGATAATGATATATTGTCGCCTGTTGCCAGTTTGCGTGTGATGTATGCATAGCCCTGACCACTTAGGCGGTCGTTCTGACTGCGCGAGCGGTACCATGAGCTGTTGATGCTGTCTTTCATCAGGGCGTCGGCTGTGGTAAGGTTCCATCCCTCACTCTCGTTGCGGCTGCGGTTGTATGAAAGTTGCAGGTCAGAGTACAGACGCCACTTGTCCTGCCATGTCACACGCAGGGTATTCCTCAGGTTCACGTTGGTTGGCTTGCTGCGACTGCTGCGCCGCGACTGTCCGAAGGTGCTGGCATCGCTCATGTAGGTCTCGCTCTGCTGGCGCGTCTCGGTCCGCTCATCTTGCCATGAGGCATCCACCTCAGTAGAGTTGGTCAGCCTGTCCTCTGGTGCCTGATAGACGAATTGTCCGCCCACCTGACGGAAATGGCGGTCACCCGACTGGTTGCTCCGCTCGTTGTAGCTGCTACGGTCGCCGTTATACTCCATCGTCTCGTTGATATTGTTCAGCCCGCCAAAGAGCACTGCCCTGGTGCGGTCAGTGAAGCGCATACCAAAGGCTTTCACCTTGTAGCGAAGCCCCCCTCCCGTCCCCCCAAGGGGGGATGATGCGTCATCATCCTGCGAGGACAACGTAGGCCCAAGACCAGCCTCAATGTTAGCAGAGCCACCGATGCTGTATTCCCGCTTCAGCACCACGTCCATCGTATATTCCTTCTTGTCCTCGTCGGTGATGCCGAGGAACTTGTTCTCCTCTGTCTGCTTGTTATACACCTCTATGTTCTTTACCGTGAAGTAAGGCAGGTTGTCGAGCATCACCTTATTCTTGCCCTTGAAGAAGTCTGCACCGTTCAGCGTCAGGTTGTCTATCTTCTTGCCATTGACAAAGATCTCGCCCTCGTCGGTCAGTTCCACACCAGGCAACTGCCTGATGAGTCCGTCGAGCATCGACCCCTCAGGCACGTTAAAGGCATCGGCATTATAAACTAAGGTGTCACCCTTCCACACCATCTTCACCTTCGTAGCCTTCACCACCACCTCGTCCAGCTCGCCGCCCTCGTGGTGGTGAGCCTTTGCAGCTTTCTTCAGATAGGCGGTAGGTATGTTCGTATATTGCAGTCGGCGGCTCACCTTCTTCTGCGTATAGTTGGCGAAGGCGGTCTCATAGTTCGGATGCTCCACCTTTATAATATAGTCCTGCGGCTCACGGCTGACTTGGAAGTAGTAGCGCGACGTGGCATTTCCCTTTCCCACACCAGACACCCAGGTGTGGCTATCGTGAACGTGCATGGTATCGACCACCGTCGAGTCCTGCCGCATCAGCGTGACGAAGGCTTCCGGCACGGCAGCTTTCGTAAATCCGTCGGCCACGGAGCCTATGATGTAGAGTGAGTCTTTGCTCTCCTGAGCATGTCCTGCCAAGGCGACAGAGGACAGGAACACTACCAGTATGGTCAGGGTTTTCTTCATTGTGCAGTCTTTCTTATGATTTGATATGATGTGCGGACATGGCGCATCCTCACGATGTACCATACCCTGATTTTTACTAACTAAATATGTACTATTGGCTATTTACCTTTCAGTTTCAGGCTTTCCACCTTCTGCTTCAGGCTTTCACCGGCCAGTCCTGTGCTGATGATGCGGCCTTTGGGGTCGAAGATAATCGTCTCGGGCAATGACCTGATGCCGTATGCCTTCACGGCGTTGTCCTCCCAGCGTTTGTCTTCCTCTGTCGTCAAGATGGTCAGGTGCTCATAGTTCAGGTCGCGCTTCCTCACATAACTTTCCCATGCGGCTATGTTGCAATCGAGCGATAGGCCCACGAAGCGTATGTTCTTACCTTTATACTTCTTAGCCATCTGCTTCATCTGCTTGCACCCGGAGTGTGCTATCCAGCTCCTCTCCTCCCAGAACTGCAGCACCACATAGTCGCCCTTGCCTATGTATTCGCTCAGTCGGTGTCTGGTGCCGATAGTGTCGGCACACTCCGCATCGGCAAACCTTCTGCCCGGCAGGCGTTTTGCCATACCTTCATAATACTCCCACACCGGCTGCAGAGCTGTGTGACGGGAATATGGTCTGTCCTTTTTCAGGTAGCGTCCCAGGTCAGCATAACTCATCATTGTGAAGTTATTGGCAAGGAACCATACGGGTACCAGGTTGTCAGCATTCTCGTCCATCAGCTGCATCTGCAGTTGCTGCACGTCTTCGAGCCAATGCTTGTAACCCTCCTGATCCATCACGGAAACGTCGCCGTCAGAATCAACGATGGCATATCTGCGCAGCTCGGGGTCAAGAGCCTTCAACCTCTGCTGTGCCCGGGCAAAGCGTTCGTTGAGGGGTGAGCCGCTGAGGGTCATCGACTGGAGGTTGACCGTGGTGGGTATGCTGTCGGCAAAGATAGCAAGACTGTTGCCGTTAGCGTCACTTATCATTATGATTTGGTCCTCTATCAGCTGCTCTCCGAACGTGAAGCCATTGGAGTCAGTCACCGTCTCGTATGGCTGCCAATAAGGAAAGCGCGGAAACACGCCTACCCTACCCGATGCGGTGCCCGTCAATCTGACATTCACCAGTCTGGGTTTGTCACTGCCGAAGTTGTACTTCTGCTCCATCATGCGCTCCTGTTCGGGGTCTGTATATTTGCCGCTATTGGTGGCAGAGCTCCTGATGATGCCTGCTGGGAATGAGTGTACATGTTTGTGAAGTGAGATTGAAGCCTTGCTGACGAGGCGACTGCCCTCTTCTGACAGCCCATTACCGGCTATCGAATGGAGTTTTCTCATCAGTTCTCCAAACTGTTGTTCGGTCAGTTGCCCGTCATATCCGTCAATCAGTTTGGTCAATATGTAGAGGCGCAGGTCAGCATTCATGCCCCCTCCATTGCCGAAGCGCTCTTCCAGTTTCTGCAACTGCGTCATCAGCGTTTCATACTTCAGCTGGTCGCTGCTGCTCAGCGGAGGCAGGGCATAGCCTTTCTGATACTGCAACTGGTTGTACCGGGGTAGCACGTCAACGTCCCAGATGCCGTCCCTGAATATGAACAGCCAGCCATCCAGTGTGCGCCATGACTTGCCGTTACGGTCACGGAAAGGCGTGACACGCCACTTCACGCCGTAATATGTCCTGTTCACGGAGTCACCAAGGGCCACTATACGCATATCGCTGGACCTATCCATGCTGTAGTGTCCGTAGATGTTGCCATACATATTGTCATTCCTGATGAAGCGCACCTCCGCATCTTGCCTCGGACCGTTGCCGGCATCACGGAGATAGGCAAACGGGCTGTGCGAGGCCGCAGCGGCAAAGGCATCCTTGAGGCGGGTCAGAGCCTGAGGCTCAATGAGGGTATCGCCCTGTGTTACGTACTTGAAGTCCCATTGCTCCATAGCATGACTCCAATGCGTGTCCTTCGTCATTAACTGGCCGGAGGCAAGGAATGACTCTACCGCAGCATTCATATCGGCAATGCCGTTATCGTTACGGGCTTTCATGCATATAGCACAAAGCAGCGCGGCAGCAAGCAGGATGGTTGTTTTCTTCTTCATAGTTATTACAGAGCCCCCCTCCAACTCCCCCCCCATAGAAGAGGGAGCCCCCTCCAACTCCCCCAAGGGGGAGGGACGTGAGCGGCGAGTTATTAATTTTGAATTATGAATTATGAATTAATTATGAATTTTGCATTATTAATTATTAATTTAAAATTGCTTCACATATACCACAGAATGTGCTTCCTCGGTTGTCTCGTTGATGAAATCATCTACCAATCTCTTCAGCTGAGGGTCGCTGTTGATGGTCCTCGACAGGCGTTCCATATAGCAGTCATCACTAATCTGCTGCATCTCAGCCTCAATGCGAGCCGTGAGGATTGCCGTGCTGTCAGCGTTTGTCGGTGTACTCTCAGCCAATACCGGCATTCCCTTCACGCTTTCCCTCACTTTCACGTCAAGCTTTCTTCTCTCTTTCTTTACTGTTATAGTAGGGGTCTCTATGGCTGCTGTATAGGTAGGTTCACTCTTTGTCAGATGCCGCTCAGCAACGCGCACCGTATGAATGACCGTCGGCTGTGCCTTATGAGCCTGTCTCGGCTCTTCCGTTGCATTGCCAAAGCGGAGCGCCAACAGCAGGGCTATGCCTGCGGCAACGGAGATGGCAGAGATTGCGTACAGCCCGTAGCGCCGCCGGGGCTTTGGCTCCACGGCCTCCCTGTCAGGCAAGGCAGACATGATACTGTCCGTCAGCTCATCGGGAAAGTCAACGGTGGGTTGCGGCTGGTTCTGCAACCTGTCAAGTATGTCGTCTATTTTATTCATATCCTAAGTCTATTAATCGTTTGCGTATGGCTTGGCGGGCTACGTAAAGGTTGCTCTTCACCTGCCGGGCATCCATCTCAGTAATCTCCTCTACCTCTGCCGATGACAGCCCCTCGAGCTGGCAGAGTGTAAAGACAAGTCGCTGCTTCTCGCTAAGTTCAGCTGCCAGCATCCTCACTATCGACATCCACTCGCTGTTCTCCAGTGTGCGTTCCGTGTCGGTTTCTGAGGCAAAGCGTGCCAGCACCTGCTCGTCCTGTGGCTGAGGTTTCTGCCTTCTTAGGCGGTCCAGGCAGAGGCGCGAGGCTATGGTGTAAAGCCATGTGGAGAATGATCGCCGTGGGTCGTAGTCCGTAATGTTCTGCCAGGCACGGATGAAGGCCTCCTGAACGACGTCCTTAGCGTCTTCCTCGTCGGCAAGCATCTTCAGGGCGAGGGAGAAGAGCATGCGCTGATAGGTCTGCACCACCCACCGGAACGCGCCCTTGTCACCGTCCCGGCATCGCTGGAGTATGTCGCTTTCCATCTCTGTCATTTCTGTGCCTGTCTATTATGTTATACGTTTGACGCAGACAAAAGTCAAAAAGAAAATGCAAAAAACGGTCTGTGCCGCTCTGAAAGACATCATACGAGGTGCCTTGGATGGGTGCGAACCGTTTGTCCGCACACTGCGGAAAATTTTCCGTCACGGTCGGAAACAAATTCCGTCACGGTCGGAAAAAGTTTCCGTAACGGTTCGGAAAAAGTTTCCGTAGCGGTTCGGAAAATTCTGACGATAGTCACAGCACCCTGTGCAGCGGCTGTTTTTGGGAGGGTTTAAGGGCTGGAGGGAGCTTCTCAGCGGCCTCCAGGTTCCCGGGATATCAATTATGAAAAAACGTAATGCATGNNACGTGGGACACGTCGCCTCCTAAAAGCTTCCGAGAGTTCAATCAATTATGAAAAAACGTAATGCATGATGAATAACGCCATTAACGTATGATGCGGCCCTGCTTCTTGGGCTTCTCTTTCTCCTGTTTCCTGGCTTTGGGTCGCAGGTCGTCGAGGTCATAGGTTTTGGAGATACTGCCCTCACCGCTCATCCACTGGCGTGCCTCGGCACTGGCCTCATAGATTTTTACGCGCTTTACGGACAGGGGCAGTGCGGGATACTTGCTGACGAGGCGTATGGTCTCGTTCTTGTGACCGTATATCCAGAAGCACTGGTCAAGCGGGAAATGCTCATGGCTCTGCACCACATAACGGTCGCCCGTATCGGCATCTATGATGGCAGACCCTGACGTCATGCGGAAGAACCACCAGTCCTGATATTCGGGCACATCCCAGTCGTAGCAGAGGTAGGTGGCATCCTTGCAGCGGTAGATGGTTGTCCTGCCGTGTTGGACGCTGCCGTCCTCCCCTATGAGGTGGATGCCCTCGCCTTTGGGCGCTGTCTGCACGTGTGAGAAGGCGGCAAACGAGCGGTCATCGTGGAGGTCATAGTTGGGCCAAGCGGGACGTTCTAAGACGGGTTGCTTGTTCTCGGGGCGCTCATCGTAGTCAGAGGAGAGGGCGCTCTTCGCGGTGTGGCAACCGATTAACATGACGAGGGCTGCCAGTATCAGCAGGTATTTATACTCTTTTGTAATCATAATTCTCAATTTTCAATTCTCAATTCTCATTTTGTTATAACGCGTCCTTTGCGGGGGATGGAGTTCACATCAAAGCTTTCGGAATACTTTGAGTCGTGCTCCAACGAGCCCACATGGGCATCAGTCATGTGCTTGCTGAACGGAGGAAATATGAGACACGTCTGATAGAGCTTGATGGTATCTTTGCCTATGTATTCGTCTCTGACGTACTTGAAGTATTCGTAGTCCGTATCGCGGCACACGTATTTGTCGCCCGTCCGCTCGTCAACGATGGTGATGTCAGCGTAGTTGTTCCGTTTGTTCTTCTTCCACTCCTCCACCTCAGCGTCTTTACGGAAGCCTGAATATATGTAGATTCGCGTTTCCTTCTTGTTGCGCTCCATGGCTACGGGTTTGAAGGTAAGCCTGTCCCATTTGCCGTGTCCCGTGAGCACGCTGTCTGTGGAGAGCATCTTGGGGTCTATGTACTTTTTGTCATAGTTGCGCACGGTGGATTTGACGGGCCTCAGGTATCGTATGTAGTAGCCCGAGCGGTCTTTGCGTGTCTCGGCATTGAGGGTGATGTTGAAGGCGTTGGGGTCTGAGACGTTGTGCGCGAAGATGTGCTCGCCCGTCTGCTTCGACTCGCGGTTGAGGACGGTGGCGCGGGCTATGCGCACGGTGTCGCTGTTGAGGTTGGGCTGGAAGTGGCCTATGTAGGTGCCTTCGGCAATTTTCCTTGCTCCGACGGCCTGCATGGTGCTGTCGAGGAGCGCGGTGGGTGTGGCCGACGGGGAGCCACCGGGCACGGGGGCTGACTCTGCCAAGTCGGCCTTGACGAGGTTGGCGTCAGTGAACACCTGTGCGGTGTCACGGGCTGTTGCCGTAATGGGCAGAATGGCAGGCTTAGCCTGTTCTGCTGCATCAGGCTCGCCGGAGTCCCATGTAGCAGTGCCCACATACTTGGTCACCTCCTGTTCTACTTTCTCTTCAATTTCGCTGAGGGCCTTAGGACGCGCGAAGGCTACGATGGCCAATGCGCTCAGCGGCAGCAGATAGGCGGCCTTCAGGGCCACCCATCGCGGGGATGGTTTGCGGTACATCATTTTGAATCTTCGTTTGATTGGACTTTGATTGAATGCGTTCACCACAGGCTGCAGTCCCGTAGAGGTTGCTTTCTTTATTAATAACAGCTGATATTCTTCGTCTCTTATGCCCTCCTGCAAGACGCTGCGGTCGGCCTGATACTCGTGTATGTCACGCAGATCCTGGCGCAGCATCCACGCGAACGGCACGAACCAGAGCATGCGGCATGTCAGCTCGCAGAGCAGTATGTCCCATGAGTGGCCGTGACGCACGTGAGCGAGCTCATGTTTTATGATGGCCCTGATCTGCGTATCAGAGGTGTTGAGGATAATCCACTGCATCCAGCTGCACGGTGCCTTCACGTCGGGATTGGTCACTACATGGACATGTTCCGGCACGCCGTCTATCTTGATTCTGCTGCTACGGCGTATCAGCATCACCAGGGCTGCCATCTGCCAGAAGTAGCGGAGCCAGCAGATGATGAGGCCGATGAGGTAAACGGCAATGGCGCCGAGGATGAAGCCCCCTCCGGCTCCCTCCTGAGGGAACCCCCCTCCGGCTCCCCCCAAGGGGGAGGGACATGATGGATGCTCAACGGGAGAGCCAACGGAGAGCCGTTGGGCACTGTGGCTTACGCTGGTGATTTGGGATTCTATCATCTCGCGACCCTGCGTCACGATGTTTGCCTCCGTTGTGTTGATTTGTATCAGCGGCAGTATCATGCTGGCGATGAGTACGAACAGCAACACGAAGCGGTTGATGCTGTGGAGTGTCTCGCGCTTCAGGAACAGTCCAAAGAGCGAGTAGAGCATTGTCAGGCATACTGCCCACCTTATTATATATATAATGAATGCTGCCATGTTTTGAGTGAAGAGTGAAGAGTGAAAAGTGAAAAGTGAAGAGCGAAGAATGAAGAGTGAAAAGTGAATAGTGAAGAATCCGACCTCCTTTTTTTATTTATTGACCGCATGGGATTCTTCACTCTTCACTTTTCACTATTCACTTTCTCTCAGTTCTCTGACAAAGTCGAGCAGCTCCTGTTCGCTTACTTTCTCTTCTGCCACGAGCGATGAGACAAGTTCCATGTATGAGTGCTTGAAGTATCTATCTACAAATCCGCCCAGCTTTGTGCGGCCATAGTCCTCCTGGCTGACTGTGGGGAAATAGATATACCCACGCCCTTGCTGACGATGGCTTACGTAACCCTTGCGCTCCAATGACTGTACCATCGTGGCTATGGTGTTGACATGAGGCTGCGGTTCATCGTAGAGAGCGACGATGTCCTTGGGCGCACACTCGCCCAGCTGCCACATCAGCTCCAATACTTCTTCCTCTTTTGCGGTTAGTTTGTGCATAAAAGACTTAAGATTTGATTTGACTATATTTTTAGTTTGATGCTGCAAAGGTATGCCTTTTCTTATTATCCTCCAAATATCAGAGATTCTTTTAACCTATTTTTTTAGTTGAAACATCGCATTCCGACAAAAAAAGTGCGATAGCTTTGTGGGTTACATCTTTTTTATTACCTTTGCATGCGATAAATTTTCCCCAATCAGACATTCCTATGGACAAGAATCAATTACAAGAGATAAAGGCCTTTGCCATACGTCTTGCGGCTCAGGCCGGCGAGATACAGATGGACAACTTCCGCTCCAAGTCGCTGCAGATGGAGACTAAGAGCACCGTGTATGACGTCGTGACCCAGGTGGACAAGGCGTGCGAGAACATGCTGGTGAAGGCGATATCAAAGAAATATCCCGACCATTCCATCATCGGCGAGGAGACGGGCAAGCACATACATGAGGAGTCGCCCTGGGCTTGGGTGATAGACCCGCTTGACGGCACGAACAACTATTCGCAGGGTCTGCCTATCTTTTGCGTCAGCATCGGCGTGACGTATGAGGGTGAGGCCGTGGTGGGCGTGGTCTATACGCCCTATCTCGATGAGCTCTTTACCGCCGTAAGGGGCGACGGGGCGTATATACAGATGGGGCTCTGCATGGACGAGCTGCTGCCGCCTGAGAGGCTGCGCGTATCGCAGAAGACGGACCTGCACCAGAGCGTGGTGGCATCGGGATTTCCATACGACAAGGCTACGCATCCTATCAACAACGTCAGGGAGGCATCGCTGGTGATACCACAGGTGAGGGGCTTCCGCAGGATGGGCGCCGCGGCCTACGACCTCTGCTCCGTTGCGCTGGGCACGATAGACGTCTATTGGGAGTATGACCTGAAACCGTGGGACGCCTGCGCTGCCAGCCTGATAGTGACAGAGGCGGGAGGCGTCATAAAGCCCCTGCGCGAGGACCGCAACATCAGCATCGTGGCGGGCAACGAGACGATAGTGGAGAAGCTCATCAAAATAATTAAGAATTAATAATGCATAATTCATAATTTGCCGCGAGGTCTGAACTATTAATTTTGAATTTTGAATTTTGAACTATTAATTTTGCATTATGAATTATGAATTAACAATAATCATATTATTAGTATGCATCCTCATAGCGTTGCCCGTCGTACGTGTGATGCTGAACAAATCGCGCTCTTCACGGCTCATTGAGGACATAAAGGCTATGTACGAGAAGCAGATGAGCGACGAGAGGGAGCGGGAAGAGAAGCGTATGACGGATGAGAGGGGAAGGTATGAGAACAGACTTGCGGAGCAACGCGAGCAGCATGAGAGGCAGCTTGCGGACCTGCGCGGGCAGTATGACAAACGGCTTGAGGAGCAACGCGGGCAGTATGAGAAGCAGCTTGCGGAGCAACGCGAGCAGTATGAGAAGCAGATGCAGGATGAGAGAGAGAGGGATGAGAAAAAGTTTGCCGACATAAAGCAGCAGCACGCGGAGCAGATGCAGCAGCAGATGCAGCTGATACGCGAGCAGATGAACACGGCATCAGAGAAGATATTGCGTGAGCGTTCTGAGCAGTTGACGGAGAAAAACCGCGAGCAACTGGCCACAATTCTCAATCCCCTGAAGGACGGCATCAGCCAGATGAAGGAGGCTGTGGAGAAGAGCGAGCGCGAACATGCCGACAGGATGGTGCACCTTGATGCCACTATCAAGACCAGCATAGCGCAGAGCCGCGAGGTGGGCGAGCGCGCCGACAAGCTGGCCCAGGCACTGACGGGCGAGAATAAGGCTCAGGGTAACTTCGGCGAGCTGCGCCTCAAGCAGCTGCTTGAGGACATGGGGCTTGAGGAAGGAGTGCAGTTTGAGGAGCAGACAACAATGCGCGACGACTTCGGACGGGCCATATACGACGAGGAAGACCACAGCCGCAAGGTGCCGGATGTGATCCTGCACTTCCCTGACAAGCGCGACGTAATCATAGACTCCAAGATGTCGCTGAAAGCTTTTGAGGACTATCACAACGCCACGACGGAAGAAGAACAGCAGGCAGCACTGAAGAATCACATCGCTTCCGTGCGCAATCACGTGAACGAGCTGTCACGAAAGAACTACAGCTCATACATCAAGGCAGACCGTAACCGCCTCGATTTCGTGATGATGTACGTATTCTCAGAGAGCGCCCTGCAGCTGGCACTCTCCAATGCCCCAACGCTTTGGAAGGAGGCATACGACAAAGGCGTCATCATCTCAGGCAGCCAGACACTCTATATGATGCTGCGCATACTGGAGATGACGTGGCGACAGATGCGCCAGGTAGAGAACCAGCAGGACATGATGAAGGCAGCAAACACCGTCATAGACCGCGTGCAGATGTTCTATGAGCGCTTTGCAAAGGTGGATGATATGCTCACGAAGACCCAGGAGGCCTTCAGAGACATGAAGAACATCAGCGCATCTTCGGGAAAGAGCGTAGAGGTTGCAGCGCGCAACCTCCTGAAATTCGGCGCTCAGGAGAACCCCAAGCGCAAGCACAGCTTGACGTCTTCTAACTCGATAGAAGAAGATAGAGGGAGTTAGAAGGAGTTAGAGGGAGATAGA
>DEKQ01000073.1:6815-11249 GCA_002353975.1 Prevotellaceae bacterium UBA2718 | reverse complement strand
TAGTGGTCGTCCATCTGCTGGTTCTTGGCAGAGTCGTGTCCCATGAGTGTGCGACCGGTGAGAAGCAGGTCAGGGCGTGCAGAATACAGCCCCTCGTCAACGAGGAAATACTCCTGCTCCCATCCCAGGTTGCTTGTCACCTTCTTCACCTGCGGGTCGAAATAGCGGCACACGTCGGTAGCTGCCACGTTGACGGCGTGCAGTGCGCGGAGCAGTGGAGCCTTGTAGTCCAGTGCCTCGCCGCTGTAAGAGATAAAGACGGTGGGGATGCAGAGGGTGTCGTCGATGATGAACACAGGTGATGTGGGGTCCCATGCGGAGTAGCCGCGTGCCTCGAAGGTAGAGCGGATGCCGCCTGAAGGGAATGACGATGCGTCCGGCTCCTGCTGCACGAGCAGCTTGCCGCTGAACTCTTCCACCATACCGCCTTTGCCGTCGTGCTCTATGAATGAGTCGTGCTTCTCGGCTGTACCCTCCGTCAGCGGCTGAAACCAGTGGGTGTAGTGCGTCACGCCCTGCTCCGTGGCCCATTGCTTCATGCCTGCGGCAACGGCATCAGCCACTTTGCGGTCCAGACGTGCACCGTTGTCCATCACGTCAACCATCTTCTCATACACGTCCTTGGGCAGGTACTTGTACATCTTCTCGCGGTTGAACACCTTCTTGCCGAAATAG
Organism: Prevotellaceae bacterium UBA2718; assembly: GCA_002353975.1. Classification (GTDB taxonomy): domain Bacteria; phylum Bacteroidota; class Bacteroidia; order Bacteroidales; family Bacteroidaceae; genus Prevotella. Next base: position 10,574 of record DEKQ01000073.1, on the reverse strand, counting down.
TCACACGGTCTCTCTGCCGGTGTTTCTACTTCGAGAGGCTTCTTCTTGAATGCCTCTCCTACTACCTGAAATCTTAAGTTCTCCATAATCTCTTTGCTTTTGTGTTTGTACTGTTGTTTGTGTTTGTGTTGTTATCTCATTTCATCCACTTCTCTATTCTCTCTAACGCTTCCTGCGTCTTCTCGTAATTGCCGAACGCCGTAAACCTCACATAGCCCTCGCCGCTGGGGCCGAAGCCTACCCCCGGCGTGCATACCACCCGTGCCCCATAGAGCAATTCCTCAAAGAACTGCCAGCTGGGTGTGCCGTTCGGGGTGCGCATCCACACGTATGGGGCGTTCTCGCCACCATAAACCTCAAAGCCCAGGCGGCGGAAAGTGTCAAGCAGCATTGCTGCGTTGCGCATGTAATAGCCTATCGTCTCCTTCACCTGCTCCTTGCCTTCGGGGGTGTATATCGCTTCGGCGGCGCGCTGGCTGAGGTAGCTCGTGCCGTTGAACTTCGTCGATTGCCGCCTGAGCCACAGCGGATTGAGCTCTATGCGCTCTCCCTGCAGCGTGGCAGCAGTGAGGTCTTTGGGCACTATTGTATAACCGCAGCGCACACCAGTGAACCCTGCCGTCTTGGAATAGCTGTGGAACTCGATGGCACATTTCCTCGCTCCGCGTATCTCATAGATAGAGTGGGGGATGTCATCATCCTGAATATACGCCTGATATGCAGCGTCAAAGAAGATGAGCGTGTCGTTCTTCAGCGCGTAATTCACCCACTTTCTCAGCTCATCCTTTGTCAGGACAGTGCCTGTAGGGTTGTTCGGGTAACACAGATATATCACATCCACCCTGTGAGATGGCAGCTCTGGCACGAAACCATTCTCTGCATTGCATGGCAGGTAGGTTACGTTAGACCACCGTCCCTCATCGTCCTTCATCCCCGCACGGCCTATCATCGCGTTGGAGTCAAGATAGACGGGATAGATAGGGTCAGTAACTCCGATGCTGTTGTCCCAGCGTATCAGCTCCTGAATGTTGCCTGTATCGCTCTTTGCGCCATCGTTGATAAAGACCTCATCGATGTCAAGATGTATGCCGCGAGGCAGGAAATCATTCTTCAGTATTGCCTCGCGCAGGAAGTCATAGCCCTGCTCGGGGCCGTAGCCTCGGAAGCCTTGGACCGTCGCCATCTCATCGGTGGCACGGTGCAGAGCCTCAATCACCGCCGGACAGAGCGGCTGTGTCACGTCACCGATACCAAGAGAGATGACATCCGCATCCTTATGTGTAGCCTTAAAGGCGTTTACCTTCTTCGCTATGTCGGCAAACAGATAGTTGCCCGGCAGCTTCAGGAAATGTTCGTTTACTAATGCCATATTCTTAATCTATTTAATTTCCATTTCACGTCCCTCGCCCCTCATCGTCTCCCTCCCTTTTGGGGAGGGTCGGGGGTGGGGTTTCTCCGTCAAAACAGAACTCTGCCGGCCCTGTCAGATATACGTGGTTATCCTCTTCTCTCCATTCTATATCAAGGGTGCCTCCGTCCATCACGATGCTGCTTTGCCTGCCTGCTCTTCCTGTCAGTACGGCTGCCACTGCTGTTGCGCAGGCTCCTGTGCCGCAGGCCATCGTAATGCCGCTGCCTCGCTCCCATACTCGTGTCCGGATAACTGCCTTTCCTTCATCCCTCCTCGCAAGCTCTATATTACACCGTTCAGGAAACGAAGCGTGGCGTTCCAATGCGGGTCCCAGCTCTGTTACACTGTCCACATCGTCGGTAAAGATGACATAGTGCGGGTTGCCCATTGATACGAATGTGCCTTCCGGCAGGCCGTCTGCGGGAGCAAACAACTCTGGATTCGCGATGCAAGGCTCGCCCATATCCACTGTCACACTACGTACATGGCCGTCAGTCACGTCCAGTTTCAGCAGCTTAATGCCAGATAACGTCTGCAGACGTATCTCTGTTTTCTTTGTCAGGCCTTTCTCATACACGTACTTCCCGATGCATCTTGACGCATTGCCACACATCCGGGCTTCAGAGCCATCGGCATTGAAGATGCGCATTGTGAAGTCGGCAGAGCCGCTATTGCCGTCTGTCGCATCCGGTTTGCCAATCAACACCAATCCGTCAGCACCGATGCCCTTGTGCCGATCACTCCATTTGATGGCGGCAGCTGACGGGTCTGCTATGTTAAATAAGGTGGAATCTACGTAGATGTAGTCGTTGCCAGCCCCGTGCATCTTGGTGAAGCGTATTTTGCTGTTTTGTGACATTTCGCCTAATTTTAACCTTGAAAATGAACTTTTTGTCTGAAATCCGAGTGCAAAGGTAAACTAAATTTCCAATATGGCAAAGAAAATCAGAACTTAATTTATCTACTTTTCGGTAGGAAATGATAGTTCGCTGTTGTAGTAGCGGGGGTATCTTTCAAATCGTTAGTTTATGGCTTATATTAGTAATAATGTGGAATTAGAGGCTTATGGCAAGAGGGTTTCAATGGCACTCTTTTGCCGTCTGCGTGTGCTTGCAATTGATAGCGATGGCGTTTTGTCGCTTGCAAACTGTAAGCGTAATGGTTGGTGATGCTTACGATAACTTTGTCATTATGTGGTTGTAGGTAACAAATCGTAACTCGTAATTATTTAATTCTTCGAAATGTAACATTGTATGCCGCGTATTAGAATGAAATGCCCTAACTTTGCACCCAGAAACCGACAGAGTGTCGGTATTACTCTTACTTAATAATAATAAGGTATGAAAAAGATTGAAGCAATTATCAGGAAGACTAAGTTTGAGGAGGTAAAGGAAGCTTTGCTGAGTTCAGACATTGACTGGTTTGAGTATCACGACGTGCACGGCATCGGCCAGTCACGACAGGAGCGTGTATATCGTGGTGTGCAGTACTCCACTGACGTGATTGAGCGCGTTGCCATCACCATTGTGTGCCGTAATCAGATACTGGAACCGACGGTGCAGGTGATCCTCCGCGTGGCACACACGGGAGAGGTAGGTGACGGTCGCATCTTCACGAGCGACGTCATTGACACCTATTCCATCCGCACGGGGGAGAACGGCGACACCGTATTGAGGGATAAGAAATAAGGATAACACAACAACACAAACACAAACGACTATGACACATTTACTTTCAACAACGGCAATAGACGCCATTTCAGGCGTCGATACGCTATGGGTATTGCTCGGTGCGATGCTCGTGTTCTGGATGCAGCCGGGTTTCGCGCTCGTAGAAGCAGGCATGACACGCTCTAAGAACACTGCCAATATCCTCATGAAGAACTTCTGCGACTTCATGTGCGGCTCGGTTTTGTTCTGGATTATCGGCTTCTCGCTGATGTTTGGCACTGACCACGGCTTCCTCGGATGGGACGGTTTCTTCTTCCGTTCCAACGGTGGTAACGACAACCTCCCCGCTCCGGCATTCTTCATCTTCCAGACTATGTTCTGTGCCACTGCGGCTACTATTGTCAGCGGTGCTATGGCCGAGCGCACGAAGTTCTCAAACTATCTGCTCTACTCGGTGCTGATTTCTGCCATTGTCTATCCTGTCAGCGGCCACTGGGGATGGGGCGGCGGCTGGCTCTCAGAGCTGGGATTCCATGATTTCGCCGGCTCCACAATGGTACATGCCTGCGGCGGAATGCTGGCTCTGGCAGGTGCGATGGCTCTCGGTCCGCGTATCGGGAAGTATGACAGTAACCGCCAAAGCAGGGCTATACCTGGTCACAACCTCGCTCTCTGTGC
>DEKQ01000073.1:0-6744 GCA_002353975.1 Prevotellaceae bacterium UBA2718 | reverse complement strand
ACGGGTGAGAGCGCTATCCATTCGGCTCATGTGTTCATCACGACCAATATGGCGGCTGCCACAGGAGGTCTTGCGGCGCTGGTTTACACATGGATAGTTGACGGAAAGCCGTCACTCTCCATGGTCTGCAACGGTATTCTTGCAGGATTGGTGGGTATAACAGCCGGTTGCGACTGTGTGGATTTCTGGGCAGCGGCAGTCATTGGAATTGTTACGAGCGTCATCATGTGCTGGAGTGTATCGTTCATTGACAAGAAATTGCACATCGATGATCCTGTGGGTGCCATTTCCGTACACGGAGTAGGTGGTATCGTGGGCACCATCCTCACCGGCGTCTTCGTAAATCCAGCCATCAACGGCACAGAGACGGACGTGCTGACGCAGCTCATCGGCGCTGTTGCCGTGTGTGCGTGGGCGTTCTTCATGGGGCTCATCATCTTCTATGGACTGAAGAAGACCGTCGGACTGCGCTGTGACAGACGCATAGAGGAGGAAGGCCTTGATGTCTATGAACACGGCGAGGCTTGCTATAACTGATAATCAGATAACTTAAAATCATCAATAAGAATATGAAAAAGAGACTATATATTACTGCTCTGGTGATGCTCGCAAGCATCGCCGGAGCCAAGGCAGAGAGTGATTTCAGCGGTACTATCAGTGCCGACTTCGTGAGCCGATACATCTGGCGTGGTCAGGATCTGGGCCATGTGTCCGTGCAGCCCACGCTCGGTGTGGCCTACAAGGGGCTTAGCCTTACGGCGTGGGGCAGCGTGGGGCTGACGGAGTCAAGCGACACGAAGGAGTTTGACCTGACGCTGGCATACACTACAGGCGGTTTCAATGTTGGCATAACGGACTATTGGTTCAGCACGGGGCAGGATCCCGACGCCCGCTATTTCCTCTATAAGGCACACAAAACGAACCATGTCTTTGAGGGCAACGTGGGTTACGACTTTGGTTTCCTGCGTGCTCAGGCCTACGTGAACTTTGCCGGTAACGACGGACTGAACAAAGGCGGCAAGCGGGCCTACTCCACATACCTGGAGCTGGCGGCTCCGTTCCGTTTCGTCACGTGCGACTGGACTGCCACTGTCGGTGCCGTCCCGATGGCTTCAACCTATTACGGCACAAGCGGTTTTGCAGTAACTAATGTTGGCATCAAGGCCGAGAAGGCCATCAAGGTGACGGACTCTTTCTCCATCCCGCTGTTTGCGCAGGTCGTAGGCAACCCATGCTCACAGAAGGCGTACTTCGTGTTCGGCTTTACGTTGAGGCCATAGCTGAAGAGTGAAGTGTTAAAATCCTATTTGAATGCATCTTTTTGACATATTTTCATTACCTTTGCGCGCTAAACGACATGGGGGAAAAGAGAATGATGAAGAGGGAGTCCGCGTGACGGCATCGCGTGGCACAAGAGAAAGAGGGAGAAAAAGAGAAGATGAAAGAGTGGAGAACGGTCGTGCAATGTGAAATAAGAGATATAATTTCAAATGGATTCATTCATGTTTTTAGGCTTTGGCCTTGATGCCTGGATTACCATCGTGACGGTGCTGACCCTGTTTACGGTGCTGTTGACAACGAAGTTGCGTACTGACCTTGCGTTCCTCGGCGCCGTCAGCCTGCTGTATGTCACGGGTGTCCTCAATGCCAAGGAGGCGTTCTCGGGCATCAGTAGCTCGTCGGTGGTAGTCGTCGGTGTGCTGTTTGTTGTCGTCTCTGGACTGACTTACACCGGTGTGCTGCAATGGATAGTGAAGCATCTGCTCGGCACGCCTGACTCTTATTCTAAGGCTGTGATGCGACTGATGCTGCCCGTGGCAGTGCTCAGCTCCTTTCTCAGCAACACCACCGTCGTGGCGCTCTTCGTGAATATCGTCAAGATGTGGTCAAAGAAGCTGAATGTGCTACCCTCCAAACTGCTCATCCCCCTGAGCTATGCCTCGGGCATGGGCGGTGTCTGCACCCTCATCGGCACCCCGCCGAACATGATCATCAGCGGGCTTTATGCCGAAAAGACGGGTGTGTCGATGAACATTCTGGTTACCACCATCCCTGGTCTGTTCTGTCTTGCCGTCGGCGTGCTTTCGGTTATCACCATGCGACGCCTGCTGCCCGACCGGACTCCCCCTAAAGATACTTCGGAGGAGACAACGGATTACACCGTGGAACTTATTGTGCCATCGACCCACAGATTTATTGGCAGCACGATAGCTGAGGCCGATATGTATGACATTGAGGGCTGCCGCTTGCTGAAATGGCGCCACTTCGACAACGTGCCCGTTGCCATCAGCGAGGATGAATTCATAATGGGCGGCGACCACCTGACCTACGCCGGACAGACGAAGACCATCATGGAACAGGCTGAGGCCCACGGGCTGATACTTGGAGACGAGGTTGTCAACGTGGGACGCGGCACGCTCTTCTCTTCACTCATCATGCTGGCAATGGTGGTGGTGTCGGCTCTCGGCATCTTGCCGCTGCTGAAATGTGCCCTGATAGCTGCTGCGGCCATGCTCGTGTTCCGCTGCTGCACGCCCGACCAGGCCATGAAGTCCATCAACTGGGACATCCTTATGGTCTTCGCCGCCAGTGTCGTGCTCGGCACGGCTATCCAGAAGACGGGCATCGCAGAGCGCCTGGCCATGGGCATACTCGATGTCTGCGGCTCCAATCCCATTGTCGTGATGACGGCCATCTGTCTCGTTGGCACGTTCATCACCGAGTTTATATCCAATACGGCAGCGGGTGCCATGTTCTTCCCCATCATGTACGAGGCTGCCGAAAAACTGGGCTATGAGCCTTTCCCGTTCCTCATTGCCCTGATGATCAGCGTCAGCAGCAGTTTCGCCACGCCTATTGGTTCTCCTACCCACATGCAGATCTATGGCCCGGGAGGCTACCGCTTCAGTGACTTTATGCGCATAGGACTGCTGATGAACCTTATCATCCTCGCTGCCAACATCCTCATAGTGAACCTTGTCTATCCGTTGAAACCGTTGCCGTAGAGTGTGTAATTTATCAAGAATTTGAAGATTATATAAATCAATGAAGTTAAGGATTAACCTATTTCTGGCTCTGCTGCTGACGGTGCTCACCGCGTACAGTGATGATATTGCCGTTCCTCAAATCACTCCAAGCCAGAGTCATGTGGGCTATTCTGCCCGATATACCCAGGTCAGCTACACCCACTGTGAGCCGCTGCCTAAGAGCGGCGTGCCGCAGATGGTGACCGGCAGTTGGGAAGTGAACGACGGCATCCTACAGCACAAGGCACGCGAGGAAGCCCCGTTGGCCATCTGCAAGTATCTCATCCCGTCCGACCACTACAGCATCAAATGTCAGGCCCGCAAGGATGGCGGGCCGGAGGGATTTATTATCGTGTTCAACTATGTGGACCCGCAGCACTACTGCAGCCTGAACTTCGGTGCAAGCGGCAACACTCAGCACACCATTGAACGCATTGTCGGTGACAGCAGGACGGTGGTGAGTAAGCGTCCCGGCAGCGTGGAGACAGGCAGGTGGTATGACGTGCGGCTGACCGTGTCTGGTGACAGCGTCAGAGCCTGGCTTGACGACAAACAGGTTTTCGACGATGTGCTCAAACGCTGACATGGTTACGGGGACAGAACTGCTGTCAGGCGCTCGTCGGGCAGATAGAACAAGGGAGGCAGAGATGGCATCGCAGCATACGGAACGATGAGGATGAGATAGAGGCGCGATGTAATCTCAAATGTTAAAATCCGACCCCGAAAAGTGTTAAAATGGCAAACGAACGGTTTCGGATTCGTCCTCTCTCGTTGATTATTTGCGAGCAAACTTTGCCTCGGGTCAAAAAATGCGTTATTTTTTTGCTGTCTAAAGCCAATGCCGACAAAGTGACGGTGCATCGGCTTGAAAGTGTTGGCTATTAAGCTGTTACGTGCGGCGAGCTTTCTTTTTGAGACGAAAAAGAGTGAAAAAGGACGGAGCTAATTCGTAAGTTGTAATAGAAAATAGAACATATAGAACGCCAAAACGGACAATTTTCGGCTCTAATAGCAGGTCTTTTGCGTTGTGAAAGACCTGCTATTACGTTGTAATAGACCTACTATTACAGAGTAAAAGACCTGCTATTAGGAAGTGAAAGACCTACTATTGCACCGGCGTTGACCTGCTTTTTCCCGAAAAAGGCAGGTTCGCGTCTCCAGAATTCATTTTTCGATAGGGAAAACTGAAAAAATTATAAGCCCGATTTTAACACTTAATTTAACATTTCGCATTCGTGCACACTATTATAATAAGGTATAATGGCCGGCAATAATGGAATGCGAAATCTTTGTTTTGTAGGGTAAATTACGATGTGAAAGGAAATGCAGATAAACCGATGACGGTTTATTTGTATTTTAGTGGGTGTATGTAATAAACCGTAAGTTTTGGCTTCAAAAAAGAAAGATAAACGGCTTGAAATGTGACATAAATGCACAAAATGTACTAATTTTGCAGTCAAATTGATTATTTAGGAAAGGATAATATGACAAAAAGTGAACAACAGCGAGGGCTGTATCAAAGCGAATACGAGCACGATGCCTGCGGTGTGGGCATGGTAGTCAACATCCACGGCGGCAAGAGTCACCAGTTGGTAGATGATGCGCTGAAGGTGCTTGAGAACATGCGTCACCGCGGAGCGGAGATAGGTAAGGATGGTGATGGAGCCGGCATCATGCTCCAGATACCGCATGAGTTTATATTGCTGCAGGGCATCCCTGTGCCTGAGAAGGGACAGTACGGCACGGGACTGGTCTTTCTCCCTAAGGACGAGGCGGCGCAGCAGCAGATTTTGAGCGTGATGATAGAGGAGATAGAGCGCGAGGGACTGCAGCTGTCGCACCTGCGCACGGTTCCTACCAACCCTGCCTGCCTTGGCGAGCGCGCACGGAGCACTGAGCCGGACATCAAGCAGGTGTTCATCACCGGCGCAACCTCCCCCGGCCACCTCACCCCCGGCTCATCTCCAAAGGCGAGGGGAGAAGCCAGCCCATCCATGAGAGGAGAGGCAGGGCTGCAGCGCACCTTATATATAATAAGGAAAAGGATAGAGCGCCGCGTGGAGGAGATGAAGAGAGAAGCCGCCCCCAGCCCCTCCAAGGGAGGGGGGAAGCAGTCCCAGACTCCCCAGGCGGGAGGGAATGAGAGAAGAGGTTTGGAGGATTTCTACATCTGTTCGCTGAGCAATACAAGCATCGTCTATAAAGGTATGCTGTCGTCAATGCAGGTGAGGGAGTATTTCCTTGACCTGTCAGACCCATACTTTACAAGCGGACTGGCGCTGGTGCACTCCCGTTTCAGCACAAACACATTCCCTACATGGTCACTCGCCCAGCCCTTCCGCTTGCTTGCGCATAACGGAGAGATCAACACTATCCGCGGCAACCGTGGCTGGATGAAGGCCAGGGAGAGCGTGCTGCTGGAAACATCTCCCGGTCACCTCTCCCCCGACCCCTCTCCAAAGGCGGGGGGAGAAGCCTGTCCATCACAAGGCGGGGGGAGACCCTTGGGGGCAGACATCGCGCCGATAGTGCAGGAAGGCATGAGTGACTCGGCTTCGCTGGACAACGTGCTGGAGTTCTTCGTGATGTCGGGCATGTCCCTGCCTCATGCTATGGCAATCCTCGTGCCTGAGAGTTTCAATGACAAGAACCCGATAAGCGAAGACCTGAAGGCGTTCTACGAGTATCACTCCATCCTGATGGAGCCTTGGGACGGCCCTGCCGCGCTGCTGTTCAGCGACGGTCGCTTTGCCGGTGGCATGTTGGACCGTAATGGTCTGCGCCCTGCCCGCTATACCATTACGAAGAATGACATGATGGTAGTGGCGAGTGAGGTAGGCGTGATGGACTTTGACCCTACGGAGGTGGCAGAGAAAGGCCGCCTGCAGCCGGGTAAGATACTGCTGATAGACACGCAGGAGGGCAAGATATACTATGACGGCGAGATAAAGCAACAGCTGGCATCGGAACATCCCTACCGCCAGTGGCTGTCCACGAACCGCATACAGTTGGAGAAGCTGAAGAGCGGTCGCCATGTGGAGAATGGAGTGAAAGACCTGCTGAGAAAGGAGCGGCTCTTCGGTTACGGCGAGGAAGACATCAGCAGCACTATCGTCCCGATGGCGGTGGGCGGCCAGGAACCTACGGCGGCGATGGGCAATGACACACCGCTGGCTGTGCTGTCAACAAGGCCTCAGGTGTTCTTCAACTACTTCCGTCAGCAGTTTGCCCAGGTCACCAATCCCGCCATCGACTCCATCCGCGAGAACCTTGTGATGTCGCTGACGGAGTATATCGGACGCGTGGGTCATGGCATCCTGAACCCCGACGAGACTAACTGCAAGATGGTTCGCCTGCCGCATCCGGTGCTGAACAACACGCAGCTTGACATATTGTGCAACATCAGATATAAAGGATTTAACACCATCAAGCTGCCTATCGCGTTCACCTCTGCCGATCCGTCAAAGGGCGGCGAGTGTTTGCGCACGGCATTGGACAAGCTGTGCAAGGATGCGGAAAAGGCGGTAGATGACGGGTATAACTACATCATCCTGACTGACAGGGAAGAGGAAGTGCGCAAGGCATACCCCTCTTTCGGAGGCGCGGGGAGCGGTATCATACCGTCGCTGCTGGCTGTCTCGGCTGTGCACCACTACCTGATAGGCGTCGGCAAGCGTGTGCAGACGGCGCTGATAGTGGAGAGCGGCGAGATACGCGA
>DEKQ01000100.1:266-25216 GCA_002353975.1 Prevotellaceae bacterium UBA2718 | reverse complement strand
CCGTCCTGCATCTCGCCGGAGATAATCACAGCTCTGCCGTATGCGTCTGGGATACATGCGCTGAACTTATTGCCGCTGCCTGTTACGAGTGCCTGCATTGGGTCGTCAGCCTCAACGGCTACTCCGCCTATGGTGGGATAGTACTGCATCATCACCTTACCGTCGGCCTGTGTGTCGAACTTCAGCACAAATCCGTCCAGCCCGTATTCCGACATTCCTTCGCCTGCCTCGCCTGTCGGGTCAGATACTATGCTGAGTGGCGATATGGAGTATGCTCCGGTGATAGCAGGCGGTGTGGAACCGTCATAGACATTCAGGCCTGCAGTCTTGAGGCTCTGCATCACTTCATCGCTCGGCCATTCCAAGACAGTCGGTCCGACATAGCTGGCCTTATAGCTGATCTGGAGCTCTACATAGTCGGTAGCATCTCCTACAGGAACGTAAGACGTGTGATAGCTGATTGGATCAATGCCGTCAGGATATAGCTCATGTCCCAGTTCGTTGTCAATGGTGTAATACGCCTTCGTGTCTTGTTCTACGCTGTAGGCGTTGAACCAGAGACCGTCGCTGACACTCCACTTACCGCTCTTGTCAGTGTTGCCATTGACCTCAAGCGGGAAGTCGCCGAGCTGAACCATTGATGTGGTGTAACTGGTAGAATGGGCCGTTGCTCCCCACATATAGATGTTCACCTGCATCTCATGGTTGGCTGTATATTGCAGGTTCTTCACCATGCCGGTGGCTTTCTCGATGTCAAAGGTCAGTGTTGCCAATGTCTTTGTGGGCTGTAGGTGGCCGTTTGACTCCATATATCCCTTGCACTCATAGTGGTCTGCCGTATTACCTTGTGTCAACTTGAACTGGCTATTGCCGGGGGTGAAGTAGAAGGTGGAGTTAAGGTCGATGTACTCTTCTTCTTCTTCTTCGTCACTTGAAGATGATGAAGAAGATTGACCGGTTGTTACGCCTATAGACTTGCGCGTGGTCAAGAATGATATCATCTCGAATGGCGACTTGTCTCCGTCAGGTGTTATGGGCTGCAGGCCTGCGCCCGGGCTCTGTGTCACCGTGACGGGCAGCTTCTTCATCTCAGACTCACTGGGATTACTTACATTGCTTACCCAGCAATATACAGTTCCCTCGCGTTGTTCGGTCATTACACTGGCGGTGGCGGTAATCTTCACCGCGCCGTCAGCTTCTTTGTCAGCGCTGACCCATCCTGCGCACCCTTCATCCACATACACTCCGTAGAATGGATAGTCACCAAAGTCAATCTTTACTTGCTTCGTGCCTCCTTCTGCATCAAAGTTGAGTGCAGACGGTGACACGGAAGCCTCGCCGCTTACCTGACTCACAATGATGTATTCTTTGTGTGTTATTCCTTCAAAGAACTTTCCTTCTACCCATACCGCGGCATCTCTGTCATCCACATCAGTGTTGGGCTGCACCTTGACCGTGACGGTATTGTCCTTGTTCATCGTCACTTCAAAGAATGATGCCCCGGGTGCTGGGTATGCTGTGAGGTCTGTCAGGTTCGTCTCCTCTATTCTGAATGACTGGACTCCTCCATTGATGCCGAACTTCAGCGTGTCCGGCTTCAGCACCAATGTCGGCCTGCCCTGCATCACAACGATACTGTCCACAGCAAGCGTGTCCTTCCCGCTGGTTGACATTCCATATAGTCGTATCACGCCCCTGCGGTTCATAGTATCCTTGGGCAGGTCATCCCAATACAGCGAAAGCTGGTTGAGATGCTGCAGCCACGACGGCTCGTCAAGCCAGTCAGCCTCTGACTTGATGACCACATTCTGCATGTTGGGGACAACGGTAACCTCCTGTGATAATATGTAGTCGCCGTGTGCGTCATATCCCCGTTTCTCGCCTACGAAGACGTTTCGTGCGGATATGTCGAACCGTGCAGGCATAATGGTGAACTGTTTCTCTTGGTCAACCAGCAACTTCCTGCCGGTTGAGAGTACCACCATTGGGTATGCGGTCAGTTTCCTTTCCTCATCCTTGGCGGGGTCGATGTCAGTGAGCACCATGTGGTACAGGCCTTTATTGAAGTGGCTTACACCGGATTCCATGATTTTCTCGCTGAACCATCCGTAATCCGCGTGTTCGCTGACAACCTTCTTGTCCTCGTCCAGCACAGCGAAACCTACGTTGACACCCGTTATCACGTCTCTGCTGATAGGTGCAGAGAACTTTATTCGGTAGGGTCTGTGTTCCCCTTCATCGTCATATTTTACATTAATACCTGTGATGTTCGGCACAAGATAGCGCTTATCTATAGGTGCCGTGACTTCTTCTGAAGGTCCAATCTTCCATGGGCCGAGGCTGATTTCCATAGCTCCCTTCACGTAGCCTGCAACACTGACTTCAGTATTATCGTTCAGTGACTTATAGTATGGCTGTGACTCCTGCAGCTCATAGTCTTGGAATAGCAGTCCCCACGGTGCTTTCAGATCAACTTTTGCGCCGAGGTCGGCACCAAAGTTGAATCCGAAGCTTGTCGTATCCTTCTTCACCTCATTGGGCTTCACCTCGTCCTTATACTTCGTGAGGAACTTCATTACGCGTGACGGTAGCCATTTCTGAGCTTTCTCCAATGGTAGCCTGAGCATCGTCTCTGCCTTGAAATATATACCTGCGCCGATGCTTGTCTGCAAGGGGAAGTCAGTGCTGAGTATCGGAGATTCGAAAGACGGTTCCGTTTCATTCTTAGTGATGTGAGTATTGTACGTGTAGTTGTACTCGGGTTCGGTGAATGTTATAGGGTTAAGCATCAACAGAGGATTCTTATGCTTTACGACTGTAAAGGCATGAGTGGTTGATTCCTTCGTGTTAGTCAGAGCAACCTTAAATCCCGATATAGAACCTTCCAAGTACAGTCCTGCACCGATCTTGAATTTGAGTCCTTTCGCATTGTCTTCCTCTCCAGTAGTTTTCGTGTCGGTCTTTGGATCTTTTTCTGTTCCGCGCCCTGGAAATCCTATCTCCCATCGTCCGCCGAGAGTACCCGAGAGCGAAAGCTCAATTGTTCCTTCCGTTTTACATGTAGAGTGTATATCAGCTGTCAGGCCATATTCGGCATCTAAGAATATACATCCCCTGTACGTCAGCTCCGGGTCAAACGATGCCGACACGGAGCCTGTCACGTCAAAGGATACGCTGACGGGTGCGCCGGATTTAGAAAGACTCCATGAATGGGATAGAGGCACAGTTGTAGTGAAAGTCGGTATGTCCCATGTTTCTTCCGGTACGTCTATTGTCCATCCGTCAAGAATACCGTTGGGCGACATGCCCTTCGCCGCGCTGGTTTGGCTCGACGGGGCTATAGCAGCCTTTATCACCAGCCGGTCATATATCTCCATAGGGCTTATCGGCTCAGTCACTATCAAGTATCCGTCATCGTTCAGCTCACGGCCTACCACCCTGCCGCCGAAACCGTCAGGGAGAAGGTCGCATGTCTGCTCAATGAGAAACTTGTCGCCTACGTTTGGTATGAGCGACTGCGGAGTATTGGGAGCCAGCACTATCCACCATACGGAGTCACTGGCCACGATATAGTCAGTAATCGATTTGTCAGGGAAGAACACATCGTCCTTCACCTTGTCCTCCGGCGTAACAAAGGCTACGGAGTCGATAGCAGAGATAGGAATGCGGAACACAGAGTCGAGAGCCCACACCTCCTGCACCACGTAGTCCTCCTGCTCCACGCCGAGTGTGTCGGTCTTTGAGTACGTGATCTGGTCAATGTCACCATAATAGAAGAAGTGGAACTGACCGTCATTGCGGAATATGTAGAGTGCATCCTGCGTCCTCATGGCCTGTGCGGGCTGCACGGTGCCGACGATTGCCAGCAGCAGGGCAAGCATATATAATGTGGCGTGTCTCATTGCTTCGTGATTTTATAGGTTAGTGTCCCGGTTTTAACAACATAGACTCCTGTGGGCAGGGAAGAGAGGTTCAGCCTATAAGTGCCTGAGCGTTTCGCGTCAAACTTCTGCAGCTGACGTCCGTCGGTAGTGTAGATACCTACGGTTTCACCGGCTTTCACCTGACTGATTACCAGCGTGCCGCCGACATAGTTCAGGCCGGTGTCATCACCTGAGTTGAGTTCGTCTATCCCCGACGGGTCGCTGTCCTTATAGTAGAAGCGCACAACGTCTGACAATGCAAACATAGCTGTTGCCGATGCATTTTCACATGTCACCTTCAGGGATGTACCTTCAAATGTGACGTTAGGCTTGTCCTGGGCCAGAACGAACTGATGTGTCACATTGTCCTTGGTCAATACGATAAGTGCATTCTTGCCGTTGGTTTCGCTCGGCGCCAAGGCTAACGGAAGCACATACAGTAGAAATAGTAATAGTTTCTTCATCATAGTAAGTTTTATTTCAAAGGTTATCGTCTAATTTATAGCCTAATTCGTGGTAAGTCACGTTGTGATAAAGAGATGTTCCCGCCGGCAATGCCAGCGGGAATATCGTTGATGTTTTGGTCAATGTTGAGTTTATGGCAACTCGCCCTCAGCAACGGCGTTTATCGTGAGGGTGGCACTGTTCTCATTGCTATTCACAAGTACGTAGTTTTCTGTAGGCTGTTCCTCAGTGTAGTTCACCTTCTTGTGAGTAAGACTCTTGAAGTTTACACCTCTCTTAGCATCGCCGTCAAAGACGAAGTTCGACGGTTGACCTGATACGTACGTGGTCAGGCTTCTCTGGAATGGCACATTCGTCAAGGCTATCTGTATGTCATCACCCTTGCCGTAGATGCCAGGCTGTGTGAAGTCTATGTACGTATCTTCGTATATGCGACGGAACTCCAGGTTCTCAACCTTACAGCTGGCGAGAGTTCCAGATGCTGCAGTGAGGTCAAACGATACTACATTCTGATATGAGTCATAGCCGGACTTGTAGTTGTTCGTTGCCACTACGTGGATAGTTTTGCCGTTTGGAGTAATGGTGGCATTGGCTGCTGAGAACGTCTCGCTATACTCTTTCACGCTGCTTGCGCCGGTCTTAGTGTTCTGCATCAAGGCCGATACATTCAACGTGAACGATGAAAGAGACTTCAGCGCTACCTCTCCAAACTGTACCGCAGCAGACTTCTGTATTATGGTAACAGGGAAAGCCTCGGTCTTAGTACCCGGTGCAGGAGCGTCACCATCGAATTTGGCCATATAGACGGTGACGGTACCCTTGCGCTCAGAACCTGTGACATTAGGACTGACATAGATATCCAGTGAGTAGTCACTCCAGTTATCCACCTTTGTCACCCAGCCCTTTGCATCGTTTTGGATGGCGTAGCCCACACGGTTGTACTGGCTGCCGACGTATGCCTGTACGGTTTTCTTGCCACCCTCAGGCCCGAAGGTGAGCGTCGCTGGTGCTACATGAGGTACATTTGGATCTTCCTTCTTAGCATCCTGAACGATGGTGATGGTCTTGGTGGTTATACCCTGAGTCTTGCTGTTCCAGGCGCTGATGGTCACTGTAGCAGTGCGTGCCTCACCAGTGTTGGCGATAGCAGTAAATGTGATATTAGTGCCATTAATCTCGTAGCTAAGCCAGTCAGCACCGTTTAGATTGACGTTGATAGGCCTCATGGATGTGCGAACCTCCATGGATTCGGTACCGCCATCTTCTGTGAAGCTTATTTTTGACTTGCTAAGTTCTATGCCACCATACTGATTTACAGTGAGAACCTTCTCCACAAAGTTGGTGCCGATGACCTGACGTACCGCTATGGTTGTGGTACGGTATTTCTCTTCATCGTTGGCTTTTACCGTCACGTGGAGCTTCTTTGAGGTCGAGCCTACGGAGGAGTTGTCGTTTTGTATTGTTGCCTCTACCCAGTCATTATAGGTCACGGCAGTGAAATCGCCCAAGATACTGTTCAGTATCTCTATGTCAAATTCGCCGCCATCCTCTTCTGCTGTTATTTCCGAGGGCTTCAGTTCAATGTCTTGCTTAACGATGGTAATCAGCTGTTGCTCTGAGTATACGGGTATGTCGCCTATCGCTATGGTCTTTACGATTGGGCGAACCATGTATTCACCAGGCGCCACATCCTCTATCTTCAGGTCAACACTATTGAAATTGTTTAGGAAGTATATCGTAGGTTCTGTGGTATAGCGATAGAGTTTCGTGTAGTCCTTGTCATTGTCATTCTCCTTCTGATAGAGTGCGAACCCGAGTGTCTGTGGCAGGAACACGTCGCCAGAGGTGTTGAATTTAGCCGTAACAGTATTCAGCATCTCTCCCTTGATTTCGTATTTCGCATCAGAGATGTTTGCGAAGAGTTGTAGCGGATATTTCAGATACTCATAAGAAAAGACTTTCTTCAGCTCTGTCCCTTTGCCCCAGAATTTGCCTTTTCCAGATAATTCTTGGTCAAAGCTCATCAGCGTCAGGTCCACCTTGCTGTCTTTCATGCTTTCATACATGCCCTTGCCCGTTATAGCATTAATCAACTCAAGGTTAAGTTCTCCGTTGATCTTCGGACCGACATAGAGTGATGCTGATGCTTCCAGTTCCACGAACTTTCTCATCCAAGCCTCAGCTCCTACCTCAACAGGGAATTTCATACCAGTCTGCACCATGCCGTTTAGCTGTGCGCTGATGCTCCAATTGGCACTGGGTTCAAGCGTTAGTGGTATTACAGGGTAGGGAAGCATCCCCATTTTTATGTCAATGAAAGGATATTTGTCCTTCATCTCAAATGATTGCGTGAGAGATTTTACGGCAACTCCGGTGCTGAAGTTCAGTTTCAAATGTGCCTCGGCGCGCATGAAAGGTTCTGGCATAACGGTAACATAGAGCACAGGGAAGTTGGCAGGGAACGGTATCTTTGAGAAACGGTCTATCAGAGCGCCGACACCAGGTAAAGCCCTCAAAGAGGGAGGATTATAAATCTCACCGTCAAGAGCCACATTGAACCCTGCTGCTATCTGTTCTTTCAATTCAGTCTTGACATAGAATTTCTTTAGGCTGATATTGTATGCTGCCTTTAACAACATGCCGAAGCCCATGCTGGCCTGAAATCCCAAGCTTACTTTGTTTGTAAGGTTAATCTTGCCTTCAAGACTCGTAGAGAAATTAAACAGTGTGAAGTCATCAATGTTTCCCTCTACCTTCAGCCCTTTGCTCATGCCGGCAGTGCGTGACCAGGAGTGTGCACCGAGCGGGGTGTTCTCGTTTCTTACCTGCTCTACGGTGATGAACTGCTCGAAGACATCGGTGTAATTATCCACATAGTCAGCATAGACCACAACGTTACTGCCTGAAGTCGTTATGAATGTAACCTTGCCCACGAACATACCGTCATAGCCCTCCACATTAGGACAAGTCAGCACATCACCTGTCTTAGGCTGAAGTGCCTCGGGTATATTGCCGGAGAAGGTCAGCACGTGTCGGCTCAATATCTCATCATAGGAATAAGACTGGAAATATGCCATCAGCCCCTCCTCCTGCATGAAACGCACGCCTTTGGCAAACTTAATCTCTGGCTGCACGAAACTTACAGAGTCAATTGCCGTGAGCATTATGCGATATGTAGAGTCGTTCGTTACTATCTCCTGACTCACGTAGTGGTCGTGTTCTACGCCCAGTGTGTCGGTGCGCGAATAGTTTATCTGCTTCACCTCATCGTAGAAGAAGCCGTCAAAGTGGCCGTCATTCTGGTAGATATAGAATGCTTCTGAGTTCTCCATGCCCTGTGCAGACGCGGTGGAGGCAAGGGATGCCGATATAATCATCACGCATAGCAGCACGATGGAGCGCAGCCAGCTGTGATGCGATGAAATGGGGGATTTATGATACTTTCTCATGGCTTAATCAGTTTAATGGTTTCACTTCCAGTCCTTATTATATATACGCCGCTCGGCTGGTCCTTTACCGACACCGTCATAGCGCCAGTGCCGTCAGCCGTGTGCTCCGCTACGAGTGTGCCGTTCGTGCCATAGACGCTGACAATGGCACCGGCCTTCAGTCCGCGAAACACTACAGCGTCGCCCTCACGGTTCATCTCCACCTCGCGGTCGCCGGGCTGCAGCGTTATGCCCGTTGTCCCGAGGCGGTCGTAGGTGTAGCGCAACACGTTGCTGCGCTGATATGAGAAGGTGGTCTTGTTGGTCTGGATTACCAACAGGTCGCCCTGAAACGTGGTGATGGGAGCGTCTGCAAGGTCGTAGAATACCTTCTCGCCTGATTTCTGCCACACGATGAGGCGTGGGCCGTCACTTTCCGACAGGGCTGCTGCCGGAATGAGGAGGAATAGATACAAGAGTAGTTTCTTCATAACAGTTCGATGTGTTTAGGGTTGTTATATATAGGTGGAGAATTTGGGTCAATGGATTTAGGGCCAGTTGGTATATGGTTGTGTACTGCTTCTGCAGAGCTGACGATTGTTTCACCGCTTGCATCAGGAGGCGACGCGTCTCACGTCGCTGTCCGGCATATTGTTGCGACGTGAGACACGTCGCCTCCTACTCGTGTGCTGCAAAGTTAGGAAATATATTCAGAAAATCTTTCCCATATTCTCAATTTCTTTTCCCATATTCTCAATTTCTTTTCCCAAATTCTCAATTTTTTCAATGACCTATCAAAAAATGCCCATTTCATCGGGAATTTCAGCAGACCCTGATTTTGCGCTGATTTTGGCCTGTTCAAGTGTCAAAAACGGTGGAAATGCAGTTCCACTGCCTTTGAAAACAATACGGAAGGATGCGACGAAAGTGATATTTCGCCTTCAAAAATAGCGCGAATTTGGAAGCGCGACAGCCCGCGCCCGCAAATAACGCACGAGAGAGTACGAATACCTAACTTTCTGTATATCACCGATTTCGGTGATATACACCCGAAAAACCGCCAACAAAACCGACAAACCAACCACAAAAATCAGGGTAAAAGACCTGCTATTACCCCGTGATAGACCTACTATTGCAACGTAATAGACCTGCTATCACGATGTAAAAGACCTACTATTGCCCTCCAAATTGGGAATTGAGAGTTGAGAATTGGGAGTTTTGCCTGTCCGAACACCTACTTGTGACTCTCTGAGTCGCGTAGATTTCATTTTTTAGTGGTAAGTTTTTTATAGCACTTTTCAAACATTTCCATGCAGGCGGGCAACGGTATTTCACCGTTGAGCCGCATTTTCCTCGTCTTTCGTTTGGTCACATTGCGGAAAATGCCTAACTTTGCGTGTTGAAAACGAATAAATGGCACTTACCGTATCACATATCCTGCAATCGTTCCTGATAGTGCTCCCCGTGACTGTGTGCAGCCTTATAACCTTCTGGCTGCTCCTCTCGCAGTGGCGGTACTGCCGTCGTGAGCGCTTGTGGCTCATAGCCTGGAGCTTCACGGCTACGGTGCTCTATGCCTGTCACGCCGTGTACTTCAGCCATCCCGATGAGCTCAGCCCCATAGCAGACACCATATACGTAGTCTGCAACCTTGCCGTCTATCCCCTATACCTGTTGTATATATTATCCGTCACGCGCGAACAATGTCCACGTTCCTCCGTCATAGCCCTGCTCTTGGGGCCTGCTGCCATAGGCGGCTTCACGGTGGGCACGCTGTATGGCATGATGTCGGCAGAGCAGATGCAGCGCTTCTGTACTGTCTTTCTGCAGGGCAACAGCATGGGGGAGCTTGAGGGACTGCCACTGATGCAGGCTCTGGCACATGTGGCGTGCAGGGTAATGTTTGCACTGCAGGTATTCGGTGTGGTCTTCGCGGGGTTGCGCGACATACGCCGCCACGACGAGGAGATAGCTATGGACTATGCCGACACAGATGGACGCACGCTCGCCTCGCTGCGTATCATACTGTGGCTGATGCTCGTTACCGCCGTCATCTCATTCGCCGCCAACGCGGTGGGACGACATTGGTTCGCTGACTCAGTGTGGCTTCTCATGTTGCCCTCTCTCACATTCTCCCTCCTGCTTGCAATAATAGGGTGGGAGGGGCTGATGTATGGGCTCGTGACGGTGCCTGACACCTATCCCGTATCATCCCTCACCCGTCACCTCTCATCCGTTATGGCAGACGCAACAGCCACAGCGGGCATGGGAATACCGGGAGGAGAAGGGTGCGGAGAGTCATCGGAAGTGTTGAGCGCAAGAATAGCCCAGACGCTAAGGGAGCGCAAGCTGTTCCTCAGACGCGACCTGAAACTGGCGGACGTGGCCAGTTATATGCAAACCAACCGCACCTATATGTGGCAGGCGTTAAAGGACAATGGAATGACATTCTCTGGCCTTGTCAATGAGATGCGCGTAGAATATGCCGCAAAACTGCTGAGGCAGCACCCGGACATCGACATGCCTGCAGTCAGTGTAAACTCAGGCTATGCCTCCGTAAACTCGTTCTACCGGAACTTCCGCAGCATCATGCGATGCTCGCCGCGCGAATATGCGAAACGGTATGGAAACTCAAAAACATTAAAAGATTAAGATGAAATTATGCTTTACACTTGTCCGCAAGTTATAGAATACATCCAGGAAGTGGGCTTCCTGCCCCTTTTAGACAGCGGTATCCCCGGTTACTCTGCCGAAGAACTGGTTGATGAGGAGTGCCGTTATGTGGTATTCCCCGATGGTGGTTGGGACTGGCCGCTGTGGAAGTGGAAGGGAGAGATAGTGACCGACGGCGGCTGCATGTACGGCAAGTTCTTCAACAAGAAGGCTGGCTTCGTCAGTCGCGAGTGGTGGCCGGACTTCTTCAACGTGCGCCGCTCGCTGCACCCGGTGCCCGAGGAGGGCACGATAGAGGATACCATCCTCACCGTGCTGCGCGATGGCGGCAGCATGATAACACGTGAGTTGCGTGCAGCCTGCGGGTTCACGGGGCCTAAGATGCGCAGCCGGTTCGACGGCTACGTGACGCGCCTGCAGATGGGATGCCACATCGTCACCGAGGATTTTGTCTATCCCACAGACCGTCACGGGCGTGAGTACGGCTGGGGATGGTCGCTGCTCAACACTCCGGAGGAGCTTTACGGCTGGGAGACGTGCCAATGTGAGCGCACCCCGGAGGAGTCATACCAACGCATCTTCGAGCACCTGCACGGCCTGCTGCCTCATGCCACAGACAAGCAAATAAAGAAATTGATGGAATAAGCCACCCCTCCCTCATCCCTCATCCAATATGACTATACTGATAGTAATACCTGTTCTCACCTTACTGATGTTCTGCCTGGGGCTGACACTCAT
Organism: Prevotellaceae bacterium UBA2718; assembly: GCA_002353975.1. Taxonomy (GTDB): domain Bacteria; phylum Bacteroidota; class Bacteroidia; order Bacteroidales; family Bacteroidaceae; genus Prevotella. The sequence goes on along the minus strand of DEKQ01000100.1, from coordinate 13,989 downwards.
CCCCGCAGACTTCAAGATGGTCTTTGAGCGTCCGCGCGCCATCATTGCCGGCCTGTGCGGACAGTTGCTCTTCTTGCCGGTCATAGCATTCCTCTTAGGGTGGGCTTTCCATCTTGACGCGATATTCTATCTCGGCCTGATACTCATAGCGTGCTGCCCGGGCGGCAGTTCGTCCAATGTGTTCTCCATGCTTGCCAAAGGAGATGTGGCGCTGAGCGTGTCGCTCACGGCGTGCAGCAGCATACTCACGCTGTTTACTATCCCGCTCGTGATGGGCGTGGCGGCAATGCTGTTGCCCGGTGTTGAGGGCGGCAGCATAGACATGCCCGTAGGCAAACTGATAGCGCAGAACCTCGTGCTGGCTCTGCTGCCGGTGTTCATCGGGATGTTCATAAGGTACAAATGGGAGAATGCGGCACGCAAGATGAGCCGTGTGCTCAACAAGATGGCGCTGCCATTGCTTGTGCTTCTCGTGGTGATATTCTATACCCAGAACAGTGATGCCATTCTCACTAACCTGCCTAAGCTTGGACTTATCATTACCCTGCTAATACTCCTCGCCATGGGCGGCGGTTGGTTACTGTCGCACGGAGCGCATCTTAACAGTCGTGAGCAGCGCACGCTCCTTATAGAGATAGGTATGCAGAATGCAGCGCAGGCTATAGCGATGGCATCCAGTCCGTTCGTGTTCAACAATGAGACGATGGCTATCCCGGCAATCATTTATTCGCTGATGATGAATGTCATCCTCATCACGTATGTCTTTATGGTGAAGAAGACCGCATAACCTTATCTCCGCCATCTTATAGTGCCCGTCGGTTCTCCGTCAGGGTAACTGCAAGACACAAAAAAAGCCGATGGTCTGTCCATCGGCTTCTTGCATTTCGTCGGGGTGACCAGACTCGAACTGGCGACCACTTCGTCCCGAACGAAGTACGCTACCAACTGCGCTACACCCCGAAATGCTTCTTTCGTCTATAGTATCTCAGGCAGTTCAAACAGCTTGATGCCGTTAGAGCCCTTGATGAGGATATACTTTCCTTCTGGCGTTCCCTCTTCTGCCAATGCCGCTTTCACTGCGTTCACATCGGTAAAGGTGCGGAACGGGTTGTCCGTCTTTTGAAACTCCGTGCCCACAAGCCATACCGTCCACGGCCTCTGCGGGTCCTGATGAGCCTTTATATAATCTACCACCTTCTGGTGTTCAGCATTCGATACCTCGCCCAGCTCTCTCATATCGCCCAGGATGGCCATTGCTTGCGTGCCCTCGGGCAGTGATTTCGTCAGCACCGTGAAGTTCTCAAGCGCCGCCATCATAGATGTCGGGTTGGCGTTGTATGTGTCCACTATCAGCTTATTCTTCTCCGTCACGGTGAGCTGTGAGCGGTTGTTGCTTGGCGTGTAGTGGCTAAGTGCCTCGTTTATCTGCTCGTCGCTGACCCCGAAGTGGCGTCCCACCGTAGCGGCAGCCATCATGTTGGTCAGGTTATAGGTGCCTATGAGCCTGGTCTGCACCTCGCCGCCTTCCCAGCGGAACTTCAGGAACGGTGAGCAGGATACCACTTCTCCCTTCAGGTAAGGCGTCTGCCTGATGCCTCCGGCGATGCCTGTCAGGTAATTGTTGCTGCTGTCGATGAATATCTCGCCGTCGTTCTGGCGCAGATAGTCGTACAGCTCGCCCTTGGTCTTTATCACACCCTCAAAGGAACCGAAGCCCTCTAGGTGTGCCTTGCCCACGTTTGTAATCAGACCGCAGTCGGGTTCCACTATATCCACAAGGGTCTTTATCTCCCCCGGATGGTTGGCACCCATCTCTATCACGGCCATCTCATGCTCCTTGGTGAGCCTCAGAAGGGTCTTCGGCACACCGATGTGGTTGTTGAAGTTGCCCTGCGTGTAGAGGATATTGTACTTCTTTTGCAGCACTGCGGCAATCAGTTCCTTCGTGGTTGTCTTGCCATTGGTGCCTGTTATGCCTATTATCTTCGTGCCGAGAGCCTTTCGATGCTCGTTGGCAAGCTGTTGCAGCGCCTTCAGCACATCGGGGACAAGGATGTATCTCTCATCGTCAGCGATGTTATACTGCGGCTCGTCAATCACCGCGTATGCACAGCCTTTCTGCAATGCAGCCTCGGCGTATGCGTTGCCGTTGAATGTCTCGCCCTTCAATGCAAAGAATATGCTTCCTGCAGGGCAGTCGCGGCTGTCTGTCGTTACGACAGGGTGGGAGAGAAACAAGCTATATAATGTACCATTTACCATTTACAATGTATCATTTATCATTTACAATGTACCATTTAGCAGGCTCTCAATGACGAATCACATTATGCTCTGATTTGTCCGTTGCCCTCTATGAGCCACTTGTATGTAGTCATTTCTTCCAGCGCCATCGGGCCGCGTGGACCGAGTTTCTGGGTCGATATGCCTATCTCGGCACCCATGCCGAACTGTGCTCCGTCTGTGAAACTGGTCGGCGCATTGACATATACGCATGCTGCGTCAACCTCTTTCTCAAACTTCTCAGCGTTCTCCTTGTTGTCTGTGATGATGCACTCGGAGTGTCCGGAGCCGAAACGCGTGATGTGCTCTATGGCTTCGTCAACATTGTTTACGGTCTTGATGGCCATGGCGTAGTCCATGAACTCCGTTCCGAAGGACTCTTCCGTAGCCTGCATCAGCAGGTTTGCGGGGTAGCTCTTGTTGAGATAGCCGTATGCTCCCTGGTCTGCGTAGATCTTCACGTTGGACGGCAGCAGTATCATGCCGATGGTAGGCAGGTCCTCCAGACGGCTCTTGTGGATGATGAGGCAGTCCAATGCGTTGCAGACGCTGACGCGTCTGGTCTTGGCATTGTTGATGATACGCATCGCCATATCGAGGTTTGCGTACTCATCCATGTATGCGTGTACCACACCGGCACCGGTCTCTATCACCGGAACCTTGGCATTGTCGCGCACAAAGTCAATGAGCCTGCGTCCTCCGCGAGGTATGCAGACATCGATGTAACCCACTGCACCGAGCATCTCAGCCGTTGCCTCGTGGGTGGCGGGGAGCAGCTGAACCACTCCGCTATCTACGCCATTGTCGGTGAGGACCTTCTGTATCAGTGCCACGATGGCTTTGTTTGACTCCTCCGCATCGTGTCCGCCTTTCAGTACGCAGGCGTTGCCGCTCTTGAAACAGAGCGAGAAGACGTCGAACGCTACGTTCGGACGTGCCTCGAATACCATTCCGATGACACCGAATGGCACTGCAATCTTCCTCAGATGCAGCCCGTTAGGCAGTGTCTTGTCAGCCAAAGTGCGTCCTAACGGCGAAGGCAGGCCAGCCACATGGCGCATGTCAGAGGCTATATCGTCAAGGCGCTTCGGGGTCAGTTGCAGGCGGTCATAGAGGGGATTAGACGGTTCCATCTTCTCCAAATCCAGACGGTTTGCCGCCAAGATGTCGCTCTCTGCCTGCTTGATGGCATCGGCCACTGCAAGCAATATCTCATCGCGACGCTCATCGGGGATGAGTGCCAACAGCCGTGAGGCATCTTTCGCTATTTGGAATTGCGCTAACATCTTATGTACAATTTACCATTTACCATGTACCATTTACCATGTACCATGTACAATTCAACGTGTGCCAAGTACCATTTTCCGTGTACCAAGTACACGATTTTGGTTCTTTCTCTTTTCCTCGGGGGAGGTCGGGAGGTGGCGCTTAGCCTGGCAGGAACTCTGTGTGTATGGTTCCTTCAGGGTCACACAGCAGGTCGGTGAGGATGTTTCCCCTTTTGCCGTTGGCTATGATAACCTTTATTCCTGCCTGTGCAACGGTGCGTGCGGTGTGGTATTTTGACTCCATTCCACCGCGTCCGGCACTGCTTTTGCTCGATACTATGTACTGTTCGAGGTTGTCTCCGGGCAACACCTTTCTTATTACGCGGCTGTCCGGCTCTTTCGGATCGCCTGTAAAGATGCCGTCAATGTTGCTCAGCAGCACGAGTGTCTCAGCGTGCATCATCTGTGCAATGAGCCCCGAGAGCTCGTCATTGTCGGTGAACATCAGCTCTGTCAGACAGACGGTGTCGTTCTCATTGACGATGGGTATCACCCCGTTGTCGAGCATCACCTCCATGCAGGCCTGCTGATTGCGGAAGTGCTCTTCGGTCTCGAAGTTGCTCTTCATCGTCAGTACCTGTCCGATGTGCAGTCCGTATTCGCGGAAGAGGTCGTAGTAGAGGTTTATTAGCCTCACCTGTCCCATTGCGGAGTACAGTTGTCGCTGCTCTACGGAGTCGAGGTCGTGGGTGGGTTTCAGCTCATGGCGTCCACAGGCTACCGCTCCTGACGAAACGAGGATGACTTCGTAGTCGTGTTCTCTCATCCAAGCTATCTGGTCCACCAGCGCCGAGAGGCGTGTGATGTCTGGTTTGCCCTTGCTGGTAGTAAGGACGTTAGAACCTACTTTTACTACTATTCTGTGCATCGTGTCGCTGAATTTGCCGCCAAAGGTACAACTTTTTTTTGAAACACAAGGCATGTTTCATGGATTTTTTATCAAATACTATCAAAAAAACATGTTTTGCGGGGTCTGCCATCCCTTTGCTCCCCTGTTCTGGAGGCATGTTTTCTTGTTGTCAGTATCTACAGAGTGCCCTTGACCCAATCGTGCACATTGTGCTTGTTATCGCGGCTGATGACGATTCGCGGAGACTTATGGCCGTGCTTCAGAATCAACCGTTCCTTGCCGTTGATGTCTTGCTCGAAGCGTTCCACCTGTCCCAATGGCACGATATATTTCCTGTTGACACGCATGAAAGACCTCGGATTGAGCAGTGCCGCCATAGCTGTGAGCGTCATGTTGATGTCGAATGAGGACCCGTCATGGAGCACAATGTATGTGCATTTGTTCTCTGACACGATGTATCTCACGTCCGACGTGCTGATGACCTTCTCGCCCTTGAACGTGTTGACACAGAAACGCTCGCGGTAGTTGTCGCGGGTTACCATGAGCTGGTACTTCCGCAACTCCCGTCTGAGGCGTGTTATCTCCTGCTCTTGCTCCTTGAGCTTGTGCAGCGCCTCGTTGAGTTCTATGGCAATGGTGCGTGACATGTCAGGGTGAGGGGTGAGAGGTGAACCCGATGGAGAGCCGTCGGGCACGGTGGCTGGTGTGTAAGACCCGATGGAGAGCCGTCGGGCACGGTGGAGGTGAGGGGTTATGTGTTACTTCAGACCGGCTTTCAGAGAGCGGATTACGGCAGAATTGAAGCCTGCATGGTCCAGCTCATTGAGGCCCTTGATGGTTACGCCGCCCGGTGTGGTGACTTTGTCGATGGCAGCCTCAGGGTGCCAACCGGTCTCTTTCAGCAGCGACACGGCGCCCTGCATGGTCTGGAGGGCTATCTGCTTAGCCTGTTCGGGGTAGAAACCCATCTCGCATCCGCCCTCCATTTGGGCTCGGATGTATCGCATGACGTATGCTATGCCGCAGCTCGCCATCATCATTCCTGGGCCTACGAGGTTCTCTGTCACCACGAGCGTGTCGCCGCAGAGGTCATAGAGAGCCTTCACCTTGTCCAGGGACTCGTCGTGTGTGTCCTTGCCCTTGGCTATGAACGACATGGAAGCTCCATATTCGGCAGCGATATTGGGTATCACATAGCAGAACTCGCCGCCCTCTCCCAACTGCTCTGCCAGCTTCTCGGTGGTGAAGTTGGCGGCATCGGAGACGATAATCTGCTTGCTGAGGTCGAGTACGGGCTTTATCTCCTGAAGCACCACAGGCATGAGCCACGGCTTTACCACCACTACGACGATGTCTGCGTCCTTTGCGGCAGCGGCATTGTCGGTAGTGGTAGTCAGCGATGGATACAGGCTCTTGAAGTCCTGCAGCAGCGCCTCGTTCTTGTCTGCTATGGTCAGGCTCTCCAGCTTTCCGCTCTTAGCCCAGCCGTGTATCAGTGCGCCGCCCATGTTTCCGGCGCCTATTACGGTTACTTTCATATTGCTTGCTATATATATTATAGGTGGGAGATGATGGATGTGAGGCGTGTGATGAAGTCATCCACGTTCTCTTTTGTCAGGCAGAGTGGTGGCAGCAGACGCAGCAGGTTGGTGCCTGCGCATCCTGTGAAGCAATGCTTGTCATACACGAGCGGCTTGCGCACGTCGGCATGTGGGATGTCAAACTCCACGCCCACCATCAGTCCGCGTCCCCTGACGTCTGTGATATGCTTGCCCTCGGGCGATGCCTGCAGCGCCTTCAGCCTCTCCATGAGGTATTCACCCACGATGCGAGCGTTCTCCACAAGGCCTTCCTGCTCCATCACGTCAAGCACGGCGAGTGCTGCCGTGCATGCCAGATGGTTGCCGCCGAAGGTGGTTCCCAGCCGTCCATATACGGGTTCAAAGTCGGGTGAGATAAGCAGTCCTGCCATAGGGAAGCCATTGCCGATGCCCTTGGCAACGGTAATGAGGTCAGGCTTGATGCCCAGCCACTGGTGTGCGAAGAACTTTCCGGACCGTCCGTAGCCGCATTGTATCTCGTCGCATATCAGGAAAGCGCCGTTCTCCTTGCATGCCTTTGACAGTCCCTGCGCAAATTCTGCAGTTGCCATCTGTATGCCGCCGACGCCCTGGATGCACTCCAGTATCACGGCGCACACATCGCCCTTCTTCAGCTCGGCCTCCCATGCGGGCAGGTCGTTCATCGGAAGGAACGTGACGTGCTTGTTATCATTGATTGGTGCTACGATCTTCGGATTGTTAGTCACCTCTACGGCCAGTGATGTGCGCCCATGAAAGGCCTTCTGTGCAGCCAGTACGCGGGTGCGGCCATTGGCGAATGAGGCAAGCTTCAGCGCGTTCTCGTTGGCCTCGGCGCCGCTGTTGATGAGGAAAAACTGATAGTCCTCATAGCCGCAGGCTTTGCCAAGACGCTCAGCCAGCTCTACCTGCAGCGTGTTCTTTACTGAGTTGGAGTAGAACCCCAGCTTGTTCAGTTGGCCTGTCATCATCTCCACATAGTGAGGATGGCAGTGGCCGATGCTGATGACGGCATGGCCGCCGTACAGGTCAAGATACTCCTGACCCTTGTCGTCCCATACCTTGCAGCCCTGTCCCTTTACGATGTTGACGTCGAACAGGGGATATACGTCAAATAGTTTCATGATTATTGTCTTATTATACTTCGGTTTCTGTATTTTCTTAATAACCTCGAATTACACTGATTTCACGAACTTTTCCAGTGCGTCCGACGCATGTCAGAATGCATGACATTCGTGTAGTTCGTGTAATTCGCGGTTCTTGTGAGATTCATTCGCTCCTTAGAATGCCGCTGCCTTCAGCCTCAGTCCGGCCTTCTCGTCTATGCCGAACATGATGTTCATGTTCTGTACGGCCTGTCCTACGGCTCCCTTCAGCAGGTTGTCTATCATAGATGTGACTACCACCTTGCGTCCGAAGACATCTACATGTACAATGCCCTTGTTGGTGTTCACCACCTGCTTCATGTCGGGCGCTTTGTCTGAGTAGTGCGTGAAGGCTGCGTCCTTGTAGTACTCCTTATACAGCGCCACTACGTCCTCAGCCTTCATGGCCTTGTCCAGCGTTATCACCTCGGTGCAGAAGATGCCTCGTGGGAAGTCGCCTCGATAGGGTATGAAATCTACCGTTATGCCTTCCTCGCCGTCATAGCCTTCGTTCAGCGTGTCTATGACTCTCGGCGTGCATTCCGGTCGCAACTCGTTCAGCGTCTGCGTTATCTCGTGCAGGTGCTGGTGGGTGAAGAGTTTATAGACCGACATGTTGTTGTTGCGCCACGAGAAGTGCGTCGTAGCACCTGGCTTCTGCCCTGCGCCGCTGGAGCCGGTGATGGCATTGACGCTGATGTCGCGGGTCAGCAGACCGGCCTTCGCCATCGGCAGCAGACCGAGCTGTATGCATGTGGCGAAGCATCCGGGGTTGGCAAGATGCTGGCAGCCTGCTATCTGGTCGCGATGCGTCTCAGGCAGACCATACACAAAGTCGTGCGATGCCGCCGTCGGTACGCCGCCGTTGTAAGGCTCAGTGCCCGCAATGCGGAAGTCCTGCGCCATATCGATAATCTTCACACGCTCCGGAATGTCGTGCTCCTTGAGGAACGCTTCGCTCTTACCGTGTCCGAAGCAGAAGAACACCACGTCAACCTTGTCGAATGGCAGTTCGTCGGTGAACTCCAGCTCAGTGTCGCCAAGCAGCCCCTCATGCACGTCATACACCTTGTTGCCGGCATTTGACTCGCTGTTGGCAAAGGCAATCTCCACCTGCGGATGATTGATGAGCAGGCGTATCAGCTCGCCGCCCGTATATCCCGCAGCGCCGAGGATGCCCACTCTCACAATTTTATCTTGTTTGTCCATATTCTTAAGCATTAAGAATGATTTGTAACTTCTATATCACTAACGGTTATTTCACCGCTTGCGGTAGGATGCGACGTGTTTCACGTCACAATCCGCCAGACTGTCGCGACGTGAGACACGTCGCCTCCTATTTGTGCGGTGCAAAAGTACTGCTTTTTTCTCAGATACACAAAATTTTCGCAATTTACTTGTCTGTGGGCGCGGAAAAACGCTGACGGCGGTGCCGGTAGTGACGGACGGACACACCTGCCCGCCATGCTCCGGCTGCGGCACAGGCTGTCAGTACCACTGATTTGTGGACTGACAAAATGGCAGTCTCAAACTATCTGATTACCAACGCGTTGCAATAGTAGGTCTTTTAGGCTGTAAAAGACCTACTATTACCGAGTAAAAGACCTACTATTAGGAGGTAAAAGACCTACTATTAGAACGCAAAACATCTACTGCCATTTTGGCAGTCAGCAACTGGCAGTTCGCAGGGGGTTAAAAAGCGTTAAAACACCGATGGCGGACTGCGGGCGAATGAATTGTTTTTTGTAATTTTGCAGCACACAAAAAGGATGCGAAACAGATAACTAACTTCAGCTATATAGAAAGCGAAAAATAATTTGAGGACAAAACATCAAGCGTCCCCCCAAATAACACAAAAAACCGCGGTGAAGGTCAATGGGACCCACCTTTATATATTACTGATCATGAGAAGAACCCTTATCTCTATACTATTAATGCTGCTCTGTCTGAGCATAAACGCAGCCAACGTAAACATCAACGACATCATCGGTGACTGGAAACACATACCCGGTAAGGGTGTGGTGATGGCAGGAGACATCATTATGAATATCTCTGCTTCGTCAATTTCGCAGTCCCTTTACAGTCAAAAACGAAATACGAAATCGGACATTTTCCATAGCAGCTATTACCTGTCAGACGCTCCAGCCACTTCGTGGAACAACAATCTGGTGGGCAAGGCGCAGTCGGGATCGTACATTGTGAGGAATGTCAACGGCAGATTGTCACAGAGCCAGATATCCTTCGACAGTGAGGGGATGCTCGTTCTGGAGCCCTACAACTCAGAGAGAGGGGTGACGATGAGGTTCCGAAGGATGTCTGACGGAGAGAATGAGAGCGTGAGAAATTCGGATATTGGCGATGAGCTGGGGCTGCTGACGGGATATGCAACCTTGAAGAACAGGGAGAATAATGTCCCTCTGCTTGAAATAATGTCGCCCGGCACGCTTGCAATACAGATAGGATTCTTTGCGGCAAAATTGAAAGCGGAGGCCGTAACGATGCTGAGGATAGGAGGTCCCATGAACGGTTTTGACCTCATCACGATAAGGCATCTGGATGATTACTTCCCCAATATCAACTCGATTGACCTGTACCAGGCGTGGTTTGTCACCGATTCGCTGGCTTACTATAGCCATGAATACGAGAATAGAAGTCACGAGTATTTCAGCGGAATCAGGGGATTGCACATGGTGAAGGATTTCAATCGGTCTGCCTTGAACCTCGTCTATGACAAATATAATGGTGCTTCATACGATGCATGCTATGACAGATACGGGTGGCTGGTGGAAGAGAAAAAGGATACAGCCTACCGTCATTTCTGCACTACCATAGATGATTGCGTCAGCGAACTTGCCTTTACCGGGGTGCCTTGGCTCAAGCGTATCATCCTGCCAATGTCAACCAAGGAAATCCATTGGCAGGCATTCTCATATAGCCCACAGCTGCAGGAGGTCAACATACCGGCTGATGTGAAGACTATCGGCAACTATGCCTTTGCCGGAGACAAGGCGCTGACAGTGATAAGGGTGGCTGAGGGCTCGCCCCTGCTGAGAGCGCTTGAGGCTGACCTGCACAGCGAGAAGCCCAAAATACTCAGCAATTGTAATCCTAAGCTGAAGATAGAGACCTACAGTAACAAAAACCCTGATGTGACCTTTACCATCAGAGGCAGGAAGAAAGCAGGCAAAAATCCTGTCAGGGTGACGGACTATACCAACCAGAAGAATGTCAGGGTGCTTGACGCGGCAGAGACAGAGTTCTCGTTCAGCGTGACGGTGCCTCAGTATTCCATCATAGGTTTCAATAACCTTAACAATGTCGTTATTGCTGAGGGGGCGGATGTCTATATTGACTTGACTAACGATTCGCTCTCCGGTACGCCCCTTAACGATAAGTTGCACGGATATAAAAGGATGCTGCGTCCGTGTGAAAAGGAATTGAGGGATGCCCAGGTAGAGCTCGACTGGTATGCCAACGAGGACAGCGTGACGGCAAGAAAGGCGCGATTAGACAAGGTGCGCAGCAAGCTATACAGCTATATCTCCAGGTTTTCCCTGAGTAATTACGATAACTGTATCTCGGCATATATGGTGAAGAAATACTACGATATCATGCCGCATAAAATGATCAAGATGCTGTTTATGGCCGGTGCCCCTTCTGTCATGAGGGACCCTTTGCTGAGAATCCAATGGAGTTGGATGAGGGAGTCGTCACGTAAAGCCCACATAGACTGCTACGGCTACAGCGATACGAGGTTTATGACACCGCTGACCAACGTGAAGGGTGGGGCACTGAAGACGCTGCAGATGGATGAGGAATGGGAGACGAGCACCCGGCTGAAGATTGACGGGCCGCTCAATGCAGATGACATTCGCTGGCTGAGAGAGCTATGCAGGAATCACAATCTACAGGCACTGGACCTCAGTGACGCTTACATAGTGGATGAGAAAGGGCAGCCCTCTGCGTATATGCCCGATTCATCATTTGCATTCAACCGTGGGTTGAAATATATAGCACTGCCGAAGAGCATTAAGGTGATAGGCCAAGAGTGCTTCTATGACTGCAACGGTCTGGAGTTTGTAAAGATGTATGACGGTGTGCACACAATAGGGCTCAGAGCCTTTGCCAACTCTGGCAGCCTTCATGACTTCGCGTTGCCTGCCAGCCTGGAGCGGATAGGACGTGAAGCCTTCTGGCAATGCAGCGACATCCACAAAATGATTCTGCCTGAGAAGGTGAAGGAAATAGGCGCGAATGCCTTTGGCAGATGCCGCAATCTGACAAAGCTCCACATCCCGGCTGCTACGGAAAAGATTAGCGATGGAATAACGTACAATTCGGTAAATGTGACAGTCACAATAGACGAGGCCAACAAGAACTACAAAACAGTATCGAATGTCATCATGGGTCTGACGAAAGAAGCATGTAATGCCTGCGGGCAAAGACATCCCTTCAAGTAGTGATGAGGCTGCGAAAGAAGGACTGATACAAGGCCTATCCAGTCTAAAAATAAAAACGGATTCTGCGTCAATTTAGGTGGCGATTTGCCCTGCTCCGAGATACTGCTCGCTTGGGCTCCGTATATATTGGAGTTGGATGAGGGTTGCGCTCATGCTCTTCTGCACGTTCTATGAATGCCCTTGCGGCTTCACCGTGCAATGTTGGGATAATCTTTACTGGTGTTGCCATAAAATATACTCTTTTTTAGTTCCTGTTGCAAAATTCTTCAAAGTAGCAAAGGTATTAGCAACAATTCAGCCAAAAAGAAAGAAAAACAAGTCTCTTTTTGCAGAAATTTGGTGAATTTATGCAGAGTTTACGAAATTAGTTGTATCTTTGCAACATGTTTCTCTGTTTCGCCTAAATAAAGGCAAACAAACCAACATGACATTTTATTTGCTCAATCGCTTCACGAACTACCACATCGGAAAAAGATTGAAGAGCAATAATAACAACATGCATTGAGGTTCACGCATAGCGTGGATTTCCTCATAGTATGTTGTAGGCTGTGGTAGGCCTGTGAAGCGTATGACGGAAGTCTGCGCTTTTCTTTTGCCCAAAGGTTAGTGCTGAACCGTCATCTGAGATGGGAATTCTTTTTAGTATTAACTTAAACACTAACAATTATGAAGGCAAAAGGATTATTATTCATTGTTATGGCGTTATGCCTTACAAGTGGAGTGAGAGCACAGTTTTATGATGGACCTAACGACATTTATTACTATGTTGTGGAAACAGAAGATGGTACTCCTGTCAGTAAGTCAGATAAGAATGTATGGGTTTTTAATTTCGACGGTAGAAAAGCATGTCAACTCGCTATAGACGGGTTAAAATCCGCTCAAACACATTTGCGTGAGAATCCAGATTATTATGGTGCAATGGTGGAAAACAAAAAGTATGATATGGAATACACTTCTTCGTCTTACGGAATTTGTTACGTATTGAAAGATGTTTGGGAATTTACTACTGATGCGTGGGGAACAAGGACAGTTTACCAAACTAATACATATACTTTTTCTCGAGATAGAACATCCTTAACAGTAGAAGACAAAAGAAATGCAACAGGTCCAACAGGTAATAGTAAAGGGCTGCACAAATATGTTTTAAGAAAAGTTGATAAAAACTATATCCTCAACGGGTTCTTTGGTGAAGGAAGACAACGTAAATAACTTTAGAAGTTGCGCTCGACACGAATCAGAGCATAAGACAATGAAGAAAACAATGATTGCTATTTCAGTTGCGTTGATGAGCATTTGCGTCATTACCTTAACTTCCGTAAATGAAGCACAGGCAACAGAGAACACAGAGGAAATGTTGGGTGCAGGCGATGGCCACTGTACGAGGTGTGGACTATCAAATGGGCACTATCGTTGTCCTGCATTCTGCCCTATCTCCGGAGCTCGTCCGACTGACTGTAAGTGTGGGCACTCCAAGAGCAGCCATACATATAGGAGATGAATGTTAGGACAGGCAGTTATTGCTAATTTCGGGTCTTCATTGGAATGATGTGGTGCCGACATTATGTCATTCTTGTGAAGGCCCATTTTTTATGGCACCAAAACGGCACGTTTCAGCCACTTGTCAAGGCCGGAACGTGCCGTTTTCTAGTTATAATGATGTGATGTTGTCTTACTGTCTCTCGCCTGGATGTGCCAGATAGTATGCACGGAGCGCGGTAGATGATACCTTGATGAAGCCCTTGGCATCCTCTGATGTCCACGCCTTAGCTGTCTCGCCATACTCGCCGAGCTTGTTCTTCACAAGGTCGTTGGGCGAATCTACGCCGACGGTAGAGAATGAGAATGGACGGAGCTCCAACTCTACCTCGCCCGTCACGTTGCGCTGTGAGCTGGTCAGCATGGCCTCAATGTCGGCCATGACAGGCTCCAGGTACTGTGATTCATGCAGGAACATACCGTACCAGTTGGCTACCTGGTCCTTCCAGTACTGCTGCCACTTGGAGAGGGTGTACTTTTCAAGGAAGCGGTGTGCGCCGATGATGAGCATCGGAGCTGCTGCCTCAAAGCCCACGCGGCCCTT
>DEKQ01000100.1:0-158 GCA_002353975.1 Prevotellaceae bacterium UBA2718 | reverse complement strand
GATTTTGTCGTCGTATTTCACGCCGTTGACGCTGCAAAGCCCACCCTTCTCAAAGCCTAACTTCAGCGTCTCGGGACCTTCCTTGGTAGGATGCTTCAGGTATGCGGACTCTGGCAGACCCTGCTTGGAGTCCAATATCTCGCCGCCGCAGATGCTGG
>DEKQ01000108.1:4830-11892 GCA_002353975.1 Prevotellaceae bacterium UBA2718 | reverse complement strand
TCTCTCCACTCTATAGGAGGGAGGGATGTTAACGGCAGGCTGCCTAATCCCGTCTGCATACATCCTTATTTTTTCCGAATCTTCAGAGCCCTCAGGACCTTTGCCGTTAGGGAGCGATTTTTGCGGTCGATGTGTGTCTCAAGGATGCGTGTGTTGGGATGGCAAGGGATGAGGTCGTAGTCAGCAAGACATGCGGGAATAAGGCAGGCATGTCCTTCGCGCAGGTAGATTTCATCCTGTCCTGAGAGCAGGTTTTCGTTGGGACGGATGATAAGACGGCAACTGCCGGTGATGCATACGGAGATGACGAAGGAGTCGTACTTGATGAGGTTACGATGGAAAGTCGTGTTTCTTCCATTAAGGTGTTTTCCTGACTGGGAATTAAGGAATGATTGCCTGTGCAGGTCTATTATACGCACGTCAAAGAACGGCGTGTCTATCACGCGTGCTGCATGATTAAGCGTAGAGCCATAGTATGTCTTATAGTGTGGAGAGACTGAGAAATCTATGGCGTCGAGCGCCAGCTCCGTATGCAGCTGACGGGGCTTACCATCTAAGCCGGGACGGTTATAATCGAAGATGCGATATGTCACGTCGCTTGTCTGCTGCACCTCAGCAAGCGTGATGCCCCCACCTATGGCGTGCACCCTGCCTGCGGGAATGTAGAACACATCGCCCGGATGCACCTCATGGCGTGCGAGGACATCGCAGATGGTACCGTCTTTAACCCGCTGGCAATACTCTTCTTTGGATATGTGGTGGCTGAAACCGGAGAAGAGCGTGGCTCCCGGCTCTGCATCTATGATGTACCACATCTCCGTCTTGCCAAACGTGTTATGGCGCTCAGCCGCAAGGGCATCGTTGGGGTGAACCTGTATGGAAAGGTCGCGATTGGCCTGTATGAACTTTACAAAAAGTGGCATCTTACCGCCATACTCTTTGCAAACGGCTTCTCCAAGGATAGCTGCTCCCTCCTGAGCTATGACGCTTGCAAGGTCTTTGCCAGCCAGGGGGCCATTGGAGATAACGGAAACGCTGGAAGGCACCGTGGATGCCTCCCAACGCTCCGTTCCCCACACGAGGGTGTGGAGGTTTGTATCAAATAACAGGGGGTAGAGCAAAATTACAGGGCTGCTTTAATTTTTTCTATCATGTCCTGATACTCAGCATCTGAGAGATATACCTCTCCCGGGTTCATGCGGAAGAGTCCGGGATAGTCAGGACCGCCGATGTATTTTGGCACAAGGTGGAAATGCAGGTGTGAGAGAGTGTCAGAGAAGGCACCATAGTTAATCTTCTCAGGGTTAAACACTTTCTGCATCGCGCGTGTTGCCTGAGCCACATCGGCCATGAAGTTGTTGCGTTCCTCATCAGAGAGCTCGTTGAGGTCGTTGACGTGACCGTCGTAAGCCACGAGGCAACGGCCATGATAGGTCTGCTCCTTGAAGAGGAAGAGGCGTGAAACACGGAGATGACAGATTTCAATCATCAGGTTGTGAAGGGTCTCATTGTTGGTACAATAGAGACAGTCTTTTGGATCGCTGTACATAGGTTTTTATTTTTAGGAGTTTATTATCTCATTAGTTCGAGAGCGTCTTTGAGTTCTTTGAGCTGTGAGCGTATTTCATAGAGACGCTCCAGCACTTGTGCCGTCTTATCAACTCCTGTCGGGTTGAGGCGCAGCATCTTCCTTGCGGATTCCAACTTGAAGCCACGCACCTTCACGAGATTGTAGATGAGGCGGATTGTCGCGATGTCAGACTCTGTGTACATGCGTTTCTTGTTGCCAAGGGTTCTCGGACGCAACATAGGGAACTGCTTTTCCCAGAAGCGCAAGGTGGTGGCATTGATATTGAACATTTCAGATACTTCCGTTATGGAGTAGTATGCCTTGAGATTTTTGTCGAGATTAAGAGACATATTCTTTTGGGGTATTAAGGGTTTGAATGTTCTGTTTTGTTGATTGAAGCTATATTTCGGTGGCAAGGCGTCTTATATCACGCTCCTCTCCCACTATCCACAGTATATCTCCTGCGCAGAAGTTATACTTTGGATTGACCTTGGAAAGGTTTTCCTCTCCCTCTTCCAGGCCTACAAGCATACAGTTGTAACTGTCTCGCAGAGGAATGGTTATGAGTGAATTGCCAACGAAAGGACTGTCAGGACGCAGCACAAAGCGCCGCAGCTTCATATCGCGGCCCTCATAGTCTTCCACCTCGGGATATACTTCACTTTGCATTACATTATTCAGGTTCTGCAGCTGCTCGTCGTTTCCTATGACATTGAGCTGGTCAAGCGGGAAGATGACATCGCTTCCTGAAGGGATGTTTATCTTACGGTCGCCACGCATGATACTGCTGACATGCACCTTAAAGCGGCTGTTCAGATCAAGCTCCTTCAATGTCTTGCCTGCCCATTGTGAGTCCTGAGGCACCGTGATGAGCGAGATATGAATGTCGCGGTCAAGAAGATGTCCTTCAAACAGGGGACGCCGCTTGCCTGAAGCGCGCTCAGCATAGTCCTTGGAGCGCAGGTTCTGAATGAAGAGACGTTCAAGACGAATGGAGATATATTTGATTGCATTCGACTTGTATATGAGCTGATTGAATATGATAGCCAGAATTACCGATATGATTATCGGAAGCTTGACCGTAGATGTGATTACGAAGAAGATAAAAGAGGCCGAAAGGACATCGCGCGCCAGGATAGTGGCGAGCAACGGAGCTCGGTTGCCACGTCTTTTTAGCCAAAGATGCTTAAACTCCATGCTCTTGTTCTTCTTTATCATGATGGCGCGCAGGAAAGGTGATATAAGGAGTATGGTAGTCAAAGCGCATGTATATTCTACCCAGATACGCGTCTCAGGTGACACCATACTGATTACAACCGGATTGACAAACGTGAGCATGATAGCTATAGTGGCAGCTGCGAGACATGAATAAATGAGCGTGCTGACCAGCATCTGAGTCAGCAATGGTTTCCAGTATGCCTTAGAATCTTCGTCGGCAGAGGTGTCAAAACTACCTGTCATACGGTCAATACGGCGAATGATGGTTCGTGGTATTATTTTTTCCACAAAGTCGTAAGCGGGCACGGCTCCGCGTATCATGTATGGCGTAAGGAATGTGGTTATGACTGAAACTGTTACCACTACAGGATAAAGGAAATTACTAATGACACCCAACTCTAATCCGAGGGAGGCGATGATGAATGAGAACTCTCCTATCTGAGCCATTGAGAAACCGCAACGCATGGCAGACTTCAACGACTGACCTGAGATAAGATAGCCGAAGGTGCCAAAGATACTTTGACCCAAGATAATGGCAAGCGTGAGAACAACGATAGCGAGCCACTGGTCGGCGATAATCCTCACATCGACCAACATGCCGACAGACACGAAGAAGATTGCGCCAAAGAGATCTTTTACCGGCTTTACTATCTTTTCTATTCGCTTTGCATCAACCGTCTCGGCCAGAATGCTTCCCATGACGAATGCCCCGAAGGCGCTGCTGAAGCCTACAAGCGTGGCAAAGACAGCCATGAAGCAGCAAAGGCCGAGGGAGAAGATGAGCAGCACCTCATCATTCATCAGCTTACGCGTCTTTCTGAGGATTGTGGGTACAAGGAACAATCCCACGACAAACCATAGTATGAGGAAGAAGCCGATGGACATGATGGAACTGATCAGCTGGCTGTTGTCCGAGTTGTTGCCTGTACCAATAGTGCCCAGCATTACCATGAGCACAATGGCGAGTATGTCCTCCAATATCAGCACGCTCATCACAAGAGAAGTAAAATTCTGCTGCATGAGCCCTAAGTCGTCAAAAGCCTTGTATATGATAGTGGTAGAGGACATAGCAAGCATTCCGGCAAGGAAGAGGCCATTCATCTCTGACCACCCGAACGACATTGCCACGCTATAGCCAATCATCATCATGCAGAAAACTATGGTGAGTGATGCCACAATGGGAGCAAAGCCCATCTTAAGGATTTTCTTGAAAGAGAAATCCAGACCGAGCGTGAAAAGAAGGAACATCACGCCGAGTGATGACCACGTTTCTATATCCTCATGATCTACGACTGACATCGTAATGGGCAGATTTGGCGATACTATGACTCCAGCCATTATATAGCCCAACACAAGCGGCTGCTTGAGTTTCTTGAATATCAGCGTTACAACACCTGCCACCATGAGAATAAGGGCAAGGTCTTGTATTAGTGAAGGAATACCCATTTTAGATATATTTTTTTTAATTTTCGCCCCGGATAGCCGGGCGAGTCTTTCTGTCAGTTACTACTAATTTCACCCCGAATAGCCGGGCGAGTCTTTCTGTCTGTTACTACTAATTGATGAAGTTAAGTCAGTTTGCCTTTGCGATATTTACTATCGTCATCATCGCCTTCTGCATTACCGATATTGCCACATGCTCATCCGGCCCGTGGAAGTCTATTGCTCCGGTAAAGATATTAGGGCACGGAAGTCCCTTGAATGAAAGCTGTGCTCCGTCCGTTCCGCCACGTATAGGCTGGACCTTGGGCGTCACACCTGCGGCAAGCATCGCTTTCTTGGCCCGCTCAACGATATGCATCACAGGCTCTATCTGCCGGAGCATATTGTAATACTGGTCACGTATCTCTATACGGCACGTACCTGCACCATAGGTATCATTAAACTTTTGTACCATATTGGCAATAAACTTCTTACGTTGCTCGAAGTGCTGGCCGTCGTGGTCACGTATGATATACGTAAGCTGCGCTTCCTCGCATGTGCCGCTAACGGACGTGAGATGATAGAAACCCTCGTAGCCCTCAGTCATCTCAGGCGTCTCATTCTTTGGCATCGACTCTACGAACTCTGCTGCCATGCGAGACGCATTCTTCATGCGCCCCTTGGCATATCCGGGATGAATGACCACACCTTTTATTATTATACGTGCTGAGGCGGCGTTGAAGTTCTCATATTCCAGTTCGCCTTCGTCACCTCCGTCTATGGTGTAAGCGAAGTCACACCCGAAGCGTTCTACGTCGAAGTTGTCTGCACCTCGCCCTATCTCCTCATCAGGATTGAATGCCACCCGAATAGTACCATGCTGTATCTCCTGATGGTCGCGAAGATAACACATCGCCTGCATAATCTCGGCTATGCCTGCCTTATCGTCAGCTCCAAGAAGTGTCGTGCCGTCTGTCTTTATGATGCGCTCTCCGTCCTGCTCAACGATTTGCGCCTTGATGTTGGCTCCTGAGCAATCCGGTGAAGTGTCATAATGCGATATGAACCCGATGACCGGCTGGCTGGCGGCATCGACGCCGTTAGCTGGCAGAGTGGCGTAGAGATACCCGTTCTCTGTCAAAACGACATCCTGCAAACCCTCCTCTATCATCTCATCCCGAAGGAAGCGGGCAAAGACGAGCTGTTTGTCTGTGGAAGGAACTGTGTCTGAATCTTCGCACGACTGGGTGTCAAACTGAGTGTAGCGTATGAACCTATCCTCTATCTTCATTTATCTTCTCGCGTACCTTTGCCTCTATTTCATCCAATAGCTCCTGATTGTCCTTCAGAAGAGCCAATACCGCGTCGCGTCCCTGCGCCAGCTTCGTATCTGCGTATGAGAACCATGAACCGCTCTTCTTGACAATATCCATGCTGACAGCCATATCCAGTATTTCGCCGGTCTTAGAGATACCCGTGCCGAACATGATGTCAAACTCACACTTGCGGAATGGAGGAGCTACCTTATTCTTTACAATCTTTACTTTGGTGAGCTTTCCAAGTATTTCATCACCATTCTTGATTGGGGTAGAAGGTCTCACGTCTATACGGACAGACGCATAGTACTTCAGGGCATTACCGCCGGTTGTCGTCTCCGGGTTACCAAACATGACGCCTATCTTTTCACGCATCTGGTTGATAAAGATACAGGTCGTGTTGGTCTTGGATATTGTAGAAGTAAGCTTTCTGAGTGCCTGCGACATGAGACGCGCCTGCAACCCCACCTTATTCTCACCCATATCACCTTCTATCTCAGCCTTTGGCGTGAGTGCTGCGACAGAGTCGATTACGATTATATCAATAGCCGCAGAAGAAATCAGCTGCTCGGCAATAGCTAAAGCCTGCTCACCATTGTCTGGCTGTGAGATGAGGAGGTTGTCTATGTCCACCCCGAGGTTCTCCGCATAGAAGCGGTCAAACGCATGTTCGGCATCTATAAAGGCTGCTATGCCTCCAATCTTTTGTGCTTCGGCTATGGCATGAAGGGCAAGAGTTGTCTTACCTGATGACTCAGGACCATAAATCTCTATTATGCGTCCACGTGGATATCCTCCTACGCCAAGCGCAAGGTCAAGTCCGAGCGAACCTGTAGGGATTACCTCCACATTTTCCACTTTGTCATCGCCAAGCTTCATGATGGAGCCCTTACCGTAATCTTTCTCTATCTTTTGCATCGCCATCTGAATGGCTTTCGCCTTAGCGGCTTTCTCTTCTGCTGTCATTTGTCTGATTGTTATGTAGTTATAAATTTGAGTCTCTTTTGTCTCGTCTCTATCTCAGAGTTCCAGATCTCCGTCAAACACTTCCACCCAGGGCAACCCTTGCTTGTTCAGCTGTTCCATGAACGGATCAGGGTCAAAGTTCTCTACGTTCCACACGCCCGGCTTGCGCCACAGTCCTTTGACAAACATCATAGCGCCAATCATCGCCGGAACGCCTGTCGTGTATGATACGCCCTGCATACCTGTTTCCTTGTAGGCTTCCTGGTGCTTGCAGTTGTTATAAACGTAGTATGTCTTTTCCTTACCGTCTTTCACGCCCTTGATGCGACATCCTATAGAAGTCTCGCCATCATAATTCTCGCCGAGGTCTTGAGGATTAGGAAGTACAGCCTTCAGGAACTGCAACGGAACTATCTTCACCTTTGCCGTTGTCGGATGTCCCGGCGGAAGCGTCGTTCCCTCCTCTATTGCCAACGGAGCCTCATACTCTATCTCGTCTATGCGACTCATGCCGATGTTCTGTATCACATCAAGATAGGTGAGATACTGCTGTCCGAATGTCATCCAGAA
>DEKQ01000108.1:0-4764 GCA_002353975.1 Prevotellaceae bacterium UBA2718 | reverse complement strand
CCGATGCTCGGGTACGTCAAAGTACGATGTATCTCCAGCGGCTCTGTCTCTATCCACTCGCCGTCCTTATAATACAATCCCTTCTGCGTTATCTCGCGGATATTTATCTCCGGATTAAAGTTTGTTGCGAAGGCCTTATGGTGATTACCTCCGTTGCAATCCACGATATCCAGGTTGTGTATCTCGTCAAAGTGATGCTTTGCGGCGTATGCTGTATAGATGCCGCTCACTCCCGGGTCAAAGCCGCAACCGAGGATTGCCGTAAGCCCTGCCTCGCGGAAACGGTCAGCATAGGCCCATTGCCACGAGTACTCAAAGTGCGCCTCGTCGCGTGGCTCATAATTGGCTGTGTCCAGATAGTTCACGCCACAAGCCAGACAGGCATCCATTATCGTCAGGTCCTGATAAGGCAGCGCAAGATTTATGCACAATTCCGGACGGAAGTCGTTGAACAATGCCTTCAGCTGCTCCACATCATCAGCATCCACCTGCGCCGTAGAGATATTCATATTCTGCCCTATACCTTTGGCTTTCAGGCTCTTGACTATTTCGTCACACTTCTCCTTGCGGCGGCTGGCTATCATGAAGTCTGTGAAGACATCTTCGTTCTGAGCTATCTTGTGAGCGCATACGGTAGCAACGCCACCAGCTCCTATCATTATAATTCTTGCCATTTTTTCTTCTGTTTATTTTTCTTTATCCTTTTGTTCGTCTATCTTAGCTTGAGCCTTTGCTGCTGCGGCATTGGCCTCTATTGCGTTTGCTTTCCGGTGGAAACCGTATGTCGTTCCGTGAAGGGACACGATGAGCGAATCATCATCCATATGCACAAACGTCATCGTATCCACCTCTATGATTGGTTTTACATTAACATCCGCATCCTTGCTTCCCTGTTCCGGACGCTTGGCACTAACAAGGAGCAGCCGACCATTCCACACGTGCCACTTCACGTAGTTCTTCACTTCGGGATAAACCACGGGAGAATCATCCTCCAATGTGTTATTGCGCATTACACGTCCGACTGCCTGCGCCTGTTGCGACCTTTTCAATGTAAAGCCATACTCTCTCGGCACAAAGAAGGTCTGCTTGACAGAGTCGGATAATGAAGCCATCATCCGTCGCTGCATACGCTTGCTCATATTCTGCAGCTCTTTCATCACGGGCATCACAGGATATGTCCACGTGCCTTTCAGCTGGTCGAGGTTTACGATAAATGTTGCCTCAAGTGTGTCACTCGGATTTCTCATCACGGCAATCCAGTCGCCTATCTGAGGTTTACCTATGATATTCCCCTGCAGCTTGGCATCAATACAATTCAGCGTTATGGGTTCGCCGCTGAAAGGCCAGATGATAACGGTAGAATCGCCCGTACCGTCACATGCCAGGCCATAGAGCAACGAATCACCCTTCACCTCTATGTCAGCATCATAGATAGAGGGCTGCTGAGCCACTTCTTCCGCTTCTCCCCCCTTCTTGCCGCATCCGCAGACAAGCAGCGCTGAGAGTAACAGCCCCATACCTCTGCCAAACATCTTGATAATTTTATTGTTGTGCAATTTTCCTTATCTCTTATTGTTTTACGTTCAGCCCCTTATAGGTAAATCCCTCCACAACCTCCGGGTGGAACGACGTATCAGAAGCCTTAATGTTCAGGTTCTCAAAGTTAAAGTTAGACAGGTGATACACTTCCTCCTGCTGCTTCACATTAAAGAACACATTACACTCCACATTACAGTTCCTCATCGTGATATGGTCAGAATATGACAAAGGATTATCCTGACGTCCCTTCAGGTCATAGAACTGCTTCCACGGAGCCACGAGGATAAAGTTCTTCACCTTACCGCGTATATTCTCCACCGTTATATATTCATACAGTTGTGGTGTGTCTGGGCGCATCTTGAGCCACAGCAGGTTGTTTCCCTGACGCGAAATGTTGATGTTGCGCAGAATGACGTTACGCGTATGTACCGACTCCGAACCTATCGTGAGGCATCCGTGAGAGAAACCATACTCACAATCCTCTATCAGCACGCGCTCGTTCATACCGTTGCCCACACTCTCTTCCGGGATTTTCACTCCCGGATAGTCTTTCTCGAAGGCATCTGCATACGGACCCTTACCGCCTTTCAGCACTACGGCGTCATCGTTTACCGCCATAAAGCAGTTCTTCACCAGCACATCCTTCACCACATCAAGGTCAACGGCATCGGTAGAAGGGCCTTTGCTGTCATCGGGTTTGGCGAGCGAACAGATATGCAGGCCTATCAGCTTTATGCGCTCTGAATTGTAGAAGTGTGTTGTCCAGAAAGCGGAGTTCTGAAGGTTCACGCCTTCCACCTGTACGTTCTTACAGTTAGACACATACAACAGGCGTGGGCGTTGCTCATCCTTGTTCGTGCATTGGCGGTTCCACTTCCTGCGCAGCCAGAACTGCTTGTGATACTTCAGGCCGTTGCCGTCAATAGTGCCGCTTCCCGAAATGGTAAATCCGTCAAGACCATCGGCATTTATCAGAGCGCCGAAATACGTACACGTCTCACCTTCTATGCGCGTCTTGCCAAGCGGATAGTCGCCGATAAAGTCAGAACCCATCAGCACGGCTCCCTCCTCAAGGTGCAGATGAGTGCCCTGTTTGAAGATAAGGCCACCGGTCATGTATATGCCCTGAGGCACGACGATTACGCCGCCGCCATTCTGAGCCGCGCGGTCAATGAGAGCCTGAATCTCTGCCGTATGTACACGACCGTCAGCAAAGATACCATAATCCGTCAGGCGATACTGCTTGCCTAAGCTGTTTATATCAACAGGCTTCACTTCCTTAAACCATGCAGACATCTCTGTTCCGTCCGGCCAAAAATCCTTTACATCTTTCTTCTTTGCTGCCGAACTCTGCAACAATCCCAATGTCAAGAACAATGACATTACCAGTAATTTTCTCATAATGTGTGCTGTTATGTGACTTATTAATATATTTGATTGCAAAATTACGAAAACTTTTCTGTTCGTGCAATAGCACAACAGATTTTAATTTCATTTATTTTCGCACAATTAAATATACTTTTGAAGTAAAAGGGAGTTAGAAGGAGTTATAGGGAGTTAGAAGACATTACTATTAGTCCTCAGACAATCCAAAACATTTGTCCTCTATCTACCTCTATCTACCTCTATCTACCTCATACTCCTTGCAACTTCGTCAACTTCAATACCTGCGGCATTGCTCAGCACAGGATTATGTCCGAAATAATAAATGCTCCCACCCTTTTGTTCAATGCATCCTTCAGCACCGTCCTCTTCATCTGTAGGTCTGCGCGTAGTGCGGCATTACTTATCTTTACTATCAGTTTCTGATTCTTGATATACTTTTCCTCCGTATATCTCGCTACGGTATCGCCGGCAACTTCCCCCCATACGTCCAGCAAACGATGCTGCAGCATGGGTGTCTCCAAACTGTTGCTGCGCAAAAACTGCTGCACTAAGAGTGATATGTCTTTTGGATGGTTGCGAAACACGATATACAACTATAAAGTGATATTCTCACAAAAACAACTTATGCGTTATGAATCAGAAACTTACCTTGCCTGACATGATAAAGCCTGTAATCTGTGTCTGCCGTAGATAGTATCCTGTCCAGATGCTCACGGTTTGTGTCCGTGATGAATATCTGTCCATAGTCTTCTCCTGCAACTATGCTGACTATATGCTCCACTCTGTCGGCATCCAACTTGTCAAAGATATCATCCAGCAGCAGTATGGGGGTGGAAGAATGCTGCTTCAGCAGCTCAAACAAAGCCAGCCGCAGAGCTATGACAAATGTCTTCGACTGTCCTTGCGATGCCTCTCTCTTCATCGGATAGCCGCCTATGAGCATCTCCAGATCATCCCTGTGCACTCCGTGGAGCGAATATCCTACGGCGAAATCCTTTGCCCTGTCTCGCTGAATGACCTCAAGCAGGCTCCCTCTACTGCAATGCGACACGTACTGCAGGGACACCTCCTCCTTCTCGTTGGATATCCTGCGGTATATCCTGCTGAATATCGGTATTATCTCCTCCACGAAGGCCTTTCGCCTCTTGTATAGCTCTTCGCCGCTGCGCGCCATTTCCTCTTCCCACAGCTCCATGACGCTCATATCCACCTCCCCGCCGTTCTCCGCCATCTTCAGCAGGGCGTTACGCGACTGCAGGGCGCGGTTATAACGGTTCAGGTGATTGATATAACCGTTGTCATATTGCGAGATTCCTATGTCCAGGAACCGTCGCCTGTCCTCCGAGCCGCCCGTGATAAGCACCACGTCGCCTGGAGACACTATTATCAGAGGTATCAGCCCTATATGCTCCGAGAGCCGGGTATATGCCTTTCCGTTCTTTCGGAATATCTTCTTGTGACCACGCTTCATGCCGGCATTGATGGTAAGCTCCTGAGATGTGACATCATCCTGAAAGCTGCCCTCTATCATAAAGAAGTCAGCATCATGCCGTATGGAGAGCGAGTCAACAGTAGAACTGGCAGAATGGCAGAAGGAAAGGAAATAGACGGCATCAAGCAGATTTGTCTTTCCCTCGCCATTATTACCAATAAAGCAGTTGACCTTGGGCGATAACTCAAGGTCAGCTGCTTCTATATTCTTGTAATTCAGTATGGATAAAGACCGCAGGATCATTCTTCGCCCATGAGGATCTTCATCATTTCAACGGCAGACTTGGCAACCGGTGTTCCAGGTCCGAAGATGGCGGCCACGCCGGCCTTGTAGAGGAAGTCATAGTC
>DEKQ01000113.1:3895-20394 GCA_002353975.1 Prevotellaceae bacterium UBA2718 | reverse complement strand
CAGAGGGACGCCCTGCGAAGCCTTTCTCATCCTTAGAGCCTTGTTTCCCGGCACGCACAGAGCCCCCACCCTTCTGTTCGCGTTTCTGTCTCTCTTTCTCTTCACGCTCTTTCTGAGCCTTCAGCGCAAAGCGCTTCGCCTCCTTCTCCATCTCCGTCATCGGCACTTTACGGTAGAAACCGATGTTGTAGCGGTGTGACAGGGTGGCATGGAACCCGTCGTTGCGGTTCCAGTTGCTGTTCAGGTGCACCGGAATTTCGTTGGTGGAATACTGCTCCGAGAACGCCTCAGGGTGCACGATGTACTCATCGTTGGTAATGCCGCCGTTCTCCGTGGTCTTCATGTGGTCGAAGGAGAATATGAGGTGTGCCCAGTATTTCTCTCCTACGTAAGAGCCCCACATGGTGTAATCGAAGAGCGAGATGTTCTGATTCTGGTAGAAACCGCGCCCATAGTCGTAGTCAAACTTAAAGCCTACGCCTGCTTCCTTATTGATATTGGTAGCGAAGAGAACCTTCAGTTTATCCTCTCCGTCCGTTTTGTCACCGCAAGAGAAGTATGTGGCATTAGTGATTGGGGAGAGTGTATTGGTGAAACGTATCTCCGTGGGCTTGGTGATGAAATATCCGTAAGGCTCGGTGAAGGCGAATGTGGGGCTGAAATCCCTGTCGGTCACGATACGCGAGATGCGCGGCGAGCCCAGGTTGCCCGTGGTGTTGTACTCACCATACAGGCCTGTGGTGAAGACCTTGTTCATAAAGAGGTGCATGGAAGTATCTGCCGTGGCCTCCAAACGGTCTCCGAAATGCTCGCTCAGGGTCCACGCTTTCATTCCCTTGGGCACTTCTTTGTGCGAGGTGTTCAGTGAGTCAAGGGCCCGGTTAGGGTTAAATGTATTGTCTTTTACCGTGAAACCATCGTCGAAGGTGTCATTATTGGTCTGCGCTGCTACGACAAACGGCAGCAGCAAAAGGAGCAATAAGGCTATTGAACACCTGATGGAATTTGAGAATATGGTTACGCGGTTTTGCATGTGTACGTGTTCCGTTACTTGTTTACAAGTCGAAGAATGCTCTCTCCCATCTTTATCACAACTGCAACGATGACGATAAAGCCTCCTTGCAGCACTGTGTTGCCGCCCCCGACGAGGCCGGAATACATCACACCGCCGACTATGGCAAGGATAATGAAAAGGACATTCATCACCTGACGGATGATGTATATTATGCGCTGAGTCTTCTCATGGGGCGTCAGCGGACGGTCGCTTCTATGGTGTACGGACAGCATTCTCGTGGGATTTATTTCAGTACGTCAGCAATCTGCTTCATTATCTCATCCTTGCGGTCAATGGTCTTCATGCGGAATTTCCTGTATCCGCCAAGGTTAAAGCCATCGCCTTTCTTGTTCAAGGCATTCTCGTCGGTGAGCATATCCTCTCCCTTGATGGCTCCGCCGCCGCGCTCTTCCTCATAGATATAGCTGATGTTGCGCAATGTTACCGAAACGGAACCGTCGCTGCAGTCGGCTATTATCTGGTAGTTGAACTTGGTGCGGTCCAGCGAAAGCGGCTTATTCTCAAACACAAGCCACTCCTGTATGCGCACTCCTATCTGGTGTTTCGTCTCTTCTACCACAGACACATTGCTCATGTCCGTCTGGTTTTTGCCTTCACAGAAGTCCATGAAGAACTTCACGAGACGGTCATATATATCCTTTGAAGCCAGGCCTGGTGCCTCGATAGTCTGTTGCCATGTCACCTTT
The DNA here is from genome assembly GCA_002353975.1 of Prevotellaceae bacterium UBA2718. GTDB lineage: Bacteria > Bacteroidota > Bacteroidia > Bacteroidales > Bacteroidaceae > Prevotella. Next base: position 18,633 of record DEKQ01000113.1, on the reverse strand, counting down.
CCGTCCACCAAAGGACATGCTCCGGCGAGGTATTTGGCAGGAACGGGAGCCTTCTTGCTCTCAAACAGTGCCTTCTTCTTTACCACCTGCCCCTTCTCGTCAAGGGTATATGTTTCCTGTTTCTTGGGCTTTATCAGCTGCGCATTGGCCACAGATACCGCAAATGCCATGCAGACAAACAGTGCAATTCTTTTCATTTCGCTTCGTTTTTTTATTGGAAATAGGTGAAGTATAGATATGCCAGAATTATGATAAGTATTATCGTCACGATGCTTCTGAAGAGACAACCGACGAAACGCTTTATCAGTATAGCTGCTATCAGTATTGCCACGATGGCAACGATGTAAAGTGTAAAGTTATCCATTCGCTCATTTCTTGTTTATTACAGCCCTGAACTGTGGTGGTATCGGGGTGGAGAACTCCATTGGCTTGTGCGTGACGGGATGGTAGAAGCACAGCACGTAGGCATGAAGACACAGGCGGTGGAGCGGAGAATCGCCGTTGCCATACTTTATATCCCCACACACGGGATGGCCCATGTCGGCTGAATGTACGCGGATTTGGTTCTTTCTTCCAGTCTCCAGCTTGAACTCCACGAGCGAGTAATCGACGCTTCTGTCAAGTACGAAGAAGTGTGTCACCGCATATTTTCCGCCGTTATCTACCGGCGAGGAGTATGTCACGTAGGCTTTATTGTCCTTCAGCCAGTTGGCGATGGTGCCTGAATCCTCCTCCATCTCTCCGCTGCACAGCGCCACATACCTGCGGTCATACACGATGTCATGCCACTCATGTTCCAGTATCTGCTCCGTCTCCATGTCCTTGGCATATATCATCAGCCCCGATGTGTCGCGGTCCAGGCGGTGCACCACATGTGCACGGCACTTCTGGCGGGTCTTCTTGAAGTAATCGTCAAGGACTGTCTTCACATTCAGCGACGAGTGTCCGGCTGCCATTGACAGGATGCCGGGCTTCTTTTCTATCACCACAAGGTACTGATCCTCATAGACGAGATTGACATACTTGCTCTTGAACGTGTCGTTTCGCTTTGAGTTTGACACCTCCACCACCGTCCCCGGAGTGAGCGGATAGTCATATTGCGTCACCGTTTTGCCGTTCACCTTTATGCCCCGGCCCTGCAATGTGTCCTTCACCTTATTGCGACTCATGGGCAGAGTGGCCAGGAGATACTCCAAAAGGGGCACCTCGCGGTCAACCGTATATTTCTTATACTCCTTCAGTCGTGGGTTATATGCCATCGTTTCTATTCGGCTTAGCAGTGTTACAGGCCCTTCATTGAACTCTTAGTTCTTCAGGATTTCGCTCACGGTGTTCACCTCAAGCATTGACACACCGGCGGTCTTGTCGGCCACACCTATGCCGATATGCCCTGAGAGATAGGTCAGTTTATCATCCATTTCTATCACTCCCTTGTCGTACATCTTCTTGACGGTGTTATAGAACATCTCGTCAAGCGGCCCCTGTCCGGGGTAGGTGGCAAAGACTCCGTACGAGAGTGCGAGCCAGCGCTGCAGCTTTTCCTTCTTGCATATAGCCACCACAGGCTGCGGACCGCGATAGGCTGCCAGCGTGCGGGCATCGTCTCCTGTGCCCGAATCGGTCAGGATGGCCTTCACGCCTAACTTGGATGTAGTCTCAATCGCAGCCTTACAGAGGAAGTCTCTCAGGTTTTCGTCAGCTCCATCCACGTCAACCTTGGGCAGGTGCAGACGCCTGTCAGTCTCTGCCTGCTCGGCAATCCTTGCCATTGTCTCAACAGCCTCTATAGGATATGCACCGCTTGCCGTCTCGCCCGAGAGCATCAGGGCATCGGTATTCTGGAATACCGCATTTGCTATGTCGCTGACCTCGGCACGCGTCGGGCGCGGATTCTTAATCATTGTGTGCAGCATCTGTGTGGCAACGATGACCGGCTGTTTGCGGAACACGCACTTCTTGATGAGCATTCGCTGAATGCCGGGGATGCGCTCTGCTGGAATTTCTATCCCAAGGTCGCCGCGAGCCACCATGATGCCATAGCAATGGTCAAGGATTTCGTCTATGTTGTCAACGCCTTCCTGGTTCTCTATCTTTGATATTATCTTGATATCCGAGTTGTGTTCGTCCAGTATCTTCTGTACTTCTATCAGGTCATCCTTTGACCTGACAAAGCTATGCGCAATGAAATCGATGTCCTCCTCAATGGCCAGGAGTATGTTTCGCTTGTCTTTCTCAGTGAGCGCGGGCAGGTCTATGTGCTCACCCGGCACGTTGACACTCTTATGAGAGCCCAGCACTCCATCGTTCTGCACCTCCACGCCGAGGCATTTGCCATCGTTAGAGATGACTTTCATATCCAGCTCACCATCGTCAAAGAGTATCTCGTCACCCACCTTCACGTCCTTGCAGATGTCAGGATATGACAGGCAAATAGTGTCATGGACGGTGTCTTGGTCCGGCTTTCCGATGATTGTCACCTGCTCCCCTGTGTGGTAAGATATGCGTTCCTCCGTCCCGGTGGTGCGCACTTCCGGCCCTTTCGTATCTATAAGGATGCCCAGATGGGGACTGACGGCACGCACATTTCTTATTATTGTACGCAGCCCATCAGGCGTGGCATGGGCTGTATTCATTCGTATCACATTGACACCTGCCTTGTAAAGCGCGCGGATAAACTCAACATCGCAACGCAAGTCACTGACGGATGCTACTATCTTGGTCTGCTTCATAGTTATCTTATCATAGACATATTATCGTGCAAATTTACTCATTTCTTGGTAAACGACCAAGTAAAAGGCTGCTTTTGAGGGGTATTTTTAAGAAAAGTAGGGAATTTTTAGTTATTTATTTTGTTTTTTCAAAGCTTTTGCTTACTTTTGCAAGGCAATTATGAACAACCAGATATCCCATGATGGTGTAGTAGAGAGCATTTCCAAAGCGATGCTCCATGTGCGCATTGTGCAAAGCAGTGCGTGCTCTGCGTGCAAGGTATCGACCTATTGTGCATCATCCGAACGCAAGGAGAAGATTATCGACGTGCCTTGTCTGACGGCTGACAGTTACACTATAGGACAACCCGTCACCGTGGTCGGCTCTACCTCCATCGGGCTCAAGGCAGTCCTGTTGGCTTTCGCCATCCCCTCCGTATTGCTTCTGGCCACCATCGTGGCGGGCATACGGCTCGGAATGAGCGAGCTGATGGCGTGTCTTGCTGCGGTTGGCGTGCTCGTCATCTATTATATAATAATGTACGCGTGCAAAGCCCAGCTCACGGAGATGCTGTCGTTCAGGGTTGCGAGTGAGGCATAGAACGCATCGCAGATGCATTCCGTCCACTACGCCAATGACTAAAACCAAACATAGCTCAATACAACTTTAATCAAAATATTTATGAACCTTATCTTATCATCAGTGTTGACGCTTGGTATCATTGCCTTCATTGCTGCATTGATACTTTACATCTGTGCCAAGAAATTTGCTGTGGACGAAGACCCTCGTCTGGGCCAGGTTGCTGCCATATTGCCTCAGGCTAACTGTGGCGGCTGCGGTTTCCCTGGCTGTTCAGGCTTTGCCGCAGCGTGTTTCAAGGCTGCCACGGAGAAAGGAAACATTGACGGTTTGCTGTGTCCTGTAGGCGGAGCAGAGGTGATGGATCAGGTTGCTGCCATCCTCTCGGGTGGCGGTGAGGCTGCTCCTGCTGCATCTGCAGACGCGAAGGACAGTAAGGCCGCAGGGCCAAAGAAGCCTGCAGGCCCTCTGAAGCCAATGTCAACCGATCCAAAGCCATTCGTAGTTCCTGAAGGACTGGACTTCTCCGGACCTAAGCAGAACCCGGTACCTACAATTCCAAGTGGACTAAAGCCTGCTGTTCTTCCGCAGAATTGGCCAGGTGTTAACCTCTAACCTCTGACAAAAAGACATGAAAGTAAGAACATTCAGAATTGGTGGCGTTCATCCTGAGGAGAACAAACTCAGCAATGACGCAGCGACACAAGCCGCCCCGTTACCTAAGGTGGCAGTGTTTTCTCTCAGCCAGCATATCGGTGCTCCTGCCAAACCCATCGTCAAGGAAGGCGATAAGGTAAAGGTGGGCACGATGATTGCCGAGGCTGGAGGTTTCGTATCAGCAAATATCTTCTCATCCGTTTCAGGTACAGTAACAAAGGTCGGCGACAGCCTCGATGTGGCCGGAGTGATGAAACCTGCCATCACCATCACTGTCGAAGGTGACGAGTGGGAGCCATCCATAGACCGTTCCGACAAGCTGGAGCTCCTGAAGGATCATCCCGAACTGACCCCAGAGGAAATCGTGGCACGCGTGAAGTACGCCGGCGTAGTCGGCATGGGCGGAGCCTGCTTCCCCACACACGTCAAGCTGTCACCTCCTCCAGGCGCCGTGGCAGAGTGCGTAATCATCAACGGCGTTGAGTGTGAGCCATACATCACGTCCGACTATCGCCTGATGCTGGAGAAAGCAGACCAGCTGATAGAGGGTCTGCGAATACTCATGGCTGCCGTTAAGGTAAAGAAGGGATACATCGGCATTGAGGACAACAAGCCCGCAGCCATCAAACTGCTGGCAGAGAAGGTTGAGGGCGACCCGACAATAGAGGTTGTTCCTCTCGAAAAGAAATATCCGCAGGGTGGTGAGAAGCAGCTCATCGATGCTGTCATACGCCGTCAGGTGCCTGCACCTCCTGCCATTCCTATCAACGTAGGTGCCGTAGTACAGAACGCAGGCACTGCCGTTGCGGTCTATGAGGCTGTGATGAAGAAGAAGCCTCTCTTTGAGCGTTACACCACAGTGACGGGTAAGGAGATAAAGACTCCGAGCAACTTCCTCGTCCGCATGGGTACATCCTTTGAGGACCTCATCAACCTCTGCGGCGGTATGCCCGCAGGCGACTGCAAGGTGCTTGCCGGTGGTCCGATGATGGGACGTGCCGTGCCCGCTATCACAGTGCCTGTAGGCAAGGGACAGAACTCTATCACCGTCCTTTCCGGCGATGATGCCATCGCCAAGGAGCCTCAGCCCTGCATACGCTGCGCCAAGTGTGTCAGCGCCTGCCCGATGGGACTTTCACCATATCTCCTTGCCAAGGGTGCCACAATGGAGAAGTGGGACATGCTGGAGGAAGAGATGGTCACCTCGTGCATCGAGTGTGGCTCTTGCCAGTTCACCTGTCCGGCCTACCGTCAGCTGCTGGTGGATATCCGCAAGGGCAAGCAGACCGTTATGGGTATCATACGCAGCCGCACCGCTCCGGCTCCGGCAGCAGCTCCGGCAAAGCCGGCTCCGGCAGGCGACGCACCCGCTAAGGGGGCAGCAGGCGCTAAGGAGGTTGTGATGAACACGGCTCCGAAACCGTTCGTCACACCTACAGACCTTGACTTCTCCGGACCGAAGAAGAACCCTGTTCCTGCAATGCCAAAGGGACTGAAGCCCGCCGTGATGCCTAAGAACTGGCCAAGCGCGTAAGCTAAACAAGTCATCAATTAGTTAATCAGTTAATTAAGTCAATAAGATAAATCATAATATGGGTAACTTAATAGTTTCTCTCTCACCTCACGCACATTCCAATGACTCGGTGCAGAAGAATATGTTTGGTGTCATCGCAGCACTCATTCCGGCGCTGCTCGCATCATTCTACTTCTTCGGACTCGGCTCTGCGATAGTATGTCTGGTGAGCGTGGCAGCCTGCGTATTCTTTGAGTGGGCTATCTGCAAGTGTTTTTTGAAGAGAACCCCGACGCTTCTTGACGGCTCAGCCATCCTGACGGGTCTGCTCCTCGGCATGAACTTGCCTTCCAACTTCCCTCTGTGGATGATTATCGTTGGTGCGCTGGTGGCTATCGGCGTAGGCAAGATGAGCTTCGGCGGTCTGGGACACAACCCCTTCAACCCTGCTCTCGTAGGCCGTTGTTTCCTCCTCGTCAGCTTCCCGACAGCCATGACATCATGGCCAAAGGCAGCACAGTGGGCCAGCTATACCGACGCTGAGACTGGCGCAACGCCTCTCTCGCTGATGAAGCGTGCCATAAAGGGCGAGACAGACGTGCTCGACCAGCTTCCGTCGGCATGGGATATGTTCATCGGTAACCATCCCGACGGCGTGGGTGCCATCGGTGAGGTCTGCGCCATCGCGCTGCTTCTGGGACTCTGCTTCATGCTGTGGCGCAAGATTATCACATGGCACATACCTGTATCCATCATCTGCACCGTATTCGTATTCTCAGGCCTGCTGTGGCTTGTTGACTGCGAGCACTATGCTAACCCGTTCCAGGTAATCTTTGCCGGCGGTCTCATGCTGGGTGCCATCTTCATGGCTACAGACTATGTCACATCGCCAATGACCCACAAGGGACAGCTCATCTATGGTGTTTCCATCGGTCTGCTCACGGTCATCATCCGTAACTGGGGCGCTTATCCGGAGGGTATGTCATTCGCCATTCTCATCATGAATGCGTTTACACCACTTATAAATATGTATATCAAACCAACCCGCTTCGGCGAAGTGCCGGCAGCTAAATAAAGGAAGGAGGACAGAAAATGGAAAAACTGAAATCTAATCTCACCAACATGGTCTGTGTCCTTACCGGCATCGCAGTAATCTGCGGTGGTCTGCTGGCCGGAGCCAACGAGGTGACTAAAGGCCCTATTGAGGCCACAAATGCCAAGACCCTGGCTGACGGCATCACAGCTGTCATGGGCGGCGGCAGCGTGAAAGTGGAGAATCCTGACGGCAAAGAGGTGAAGCGCACCGTTGACGGCAAGGAGCTCACCTACACAATCTACAATACCGACAAGGGTATAGCCGTAAAATCAACCGACCCGAAGGGCTTCGGAGGCAACCTGACCGTCCTCGTCGGATTCAATCAGACAGGCGACATCCTGGGCTACACCGTACTGGAGAACAACGAGACACCGGGCCTGGGTGCCAAGTGTCCCGACTGGTTCCAGCAGGGAGCACCCGGCAACATCATCGGCAAGAACCCCGGAGCCAATGAGCTGAAGGTGAAGCAGGATGGCGGCGACGTAGATGCCATCACCGCTTCTACTATCACATCACGCGCATTCCTGCGTGCCGTGCAGCAGGCCTACAGCACCTTCAAGGAGGCAGGCGTTGACGGTTGCACAGGAGCCACAACCCAAGAAGGAAAGGAGGCAACAAATGAGTAAGCTTGATATCATTATCAATGGCATCGTAAAGGAGAACCCTACGTTCGTCCTGATGCTCGGTATGTGTCCTACCCTGGCCACTACCACCAGCGCCACCAACGGCCTGATGATGGGACTCGCCACTATGGTAGTGCTCATCTTCTCTAACATCATCATCTCGTGCATCAAGAACATCACGCCAGACATGGTGCATATCCCTGTCTATATCGTGGTCATAGCAACGCTTGTGACCCTCGTGCAGATGGCTATGCAGGCCTATCTGCCTGAGATTAACAAGTCTCTCGGACTCTTCATCCCGCTTATCGTGGTGAACTGTATCATCCTCGGACGCGCTGAGAGCTACGCCGGCAAGAACACCCCACTGGACTCTGCCTGCGACGGACTGGGCATCGGACTGGGCTTTACCATCGGTCTCACCATCCTCGGCATCTTCCGCGAGCTGCTGGGCAACGGCACAATCTTCGAGATGAGACTCATTCCCGAAGAGTACGGCATGCTGCTCTTCATCCTGCCTCCGGGAGCATTCCTCACACTGGGATACATCATTGCAGTTATTAACCGATTCAAGAAAGCATAACGTCTATGGAATATCTATTGATTTTTATCGCAGCGATATTCGTTAATAATATCGTACTGAGCCAGTTCCTCGGCATCTGTCCGTTCCTCGGCGTCAGCCAGAAGGTGAACACCTCTCTCGGTATGTCTGCCGCCGTAGCATTCGTCATGCTGCTGGCAACACTCGTCACCTGGCTCATCCAGATGTATGTACTCAATCCCCTCGGCCTGGGCTTCCTGCAGACGCTGGCATTCATCCTCGTCATAGCAGCCCTCGTGCAGATGGTAGAGATAATCCTGAAGAAGGTGTCACCCCCACTCTATCAGGCACTCGGCGTATTCCTGCCACTCATCACCACCAACTGTGCCGTGCTCGGCGTGGCCATCAGCGTCATCCAGAAGGACTACAACCTCCTCATGTCGCTTGACTATGCCATAGCTTCAGCACTCGGCTTCGGACTGGCGCTCATCCTCTTCGCAGGACTCAGAGAGCAGCTGGAGTTTGCCAACGTGCCTAAGGGGCTGAAAGGCGTATCAATCACTCTCATCACCGCAGCGCTTCTGTCGCTCGCCTTCATGGGATTCTCTGGCGTAGACCAGGGCCTCAAAGGCGTGATGGGATTAGAATAAAGAGACTTCCGTGTCTCTCGCATTTGGAGCACGGAGTATTTGTGTTTGTGTTGTTATCTCCTCTCGACGTGAGTCGGGGGGGGATTTTTTTTGCATTACACAAATAGGTTGTTCAATATGGTGCGCTCACCTTTGCGCATATTACGTGCATCCACACGGGGACGTGGGCGTCCTCGCCCGCGATGCCGCGTAAGCGGCAATGACAAAGCAAGGAATTACAAATCGTCCATTTTTTTGCTTTTTTTTAGTCAAAAGTGAATTTCATGCCTTCAAAATTAGTGAGAATTTCGGAGCAGGGAAGCCCACGCCCGCAAATAACGCGCAAAACATGACGAACGCCCAAAGCCTTGAGTGTCAAGTGTTTGACGCGTTTCGCGTCAAAAATCACCCAATAAAACCGCAAAAAAGACCGCAAAAACGGGGGTAAAAGACCTACTATTACCCCCTGATAGACCCACTTTCACTCAGTAATAGACCTGCTATTGCAATCTAAAAGACCTACTATTGCAAGGTAAAAGACCTACTTTCACCCTCCGAAGGGCTAATTTTTCACCTTTCACTCTTCACTTTTCACTTCCTCTCGCTCCAGATTTCATTTTTCAGTCGGAAGTTTTGAAAATCACTTTTGACTAAAAAAACACCCGAAATTGGACGATTCGTCTTTTTGGACTTTTTCCTTATAAAAGCGCTTGAACCTTATTTTACTGAAAGGCTTTTGTCGTGTCGGTGCTGCTGTCGCAGCATCGCGGGCGAGGACGCCCACGCCCCCCCTTATCCGCGTTCCACCCCGTTGCAGATCTCGTAGGAGGGGACGTGTCTCACGTCGCAATAGCCACCGTTGTCAGTGGCGGGTGAGACACCCGCCCTCCTATGGCGAAGGCATTCTCCGTCCTGCGACGGCAAAGGGATTTGCAAAGGTTTATTGAGCTGCCGGGTTGCCATAGCCTTCACATAACTGCGAGGCCGTTTTGCATGGAAACAAACGATGAGTGTAGGTGCATGCAGGTCGGTGTAGGCGAATGTAGGTTACGTACATCAAGTAACATTTTGCGTATTATCGCTTTACTGCGAAAATGTAGGAGAATGCAAAAAAGCGATTGAAATCATTATTTGTAATTGCGCCGAACGTTTGCACATTTCAAAACTTAATCGTACCTTTGTACCCGATATAGGTATTAAAACAAGAATATAATTACAGCAATAATCAAGTACAGACGATATGAAGATACTGATAATGAACGGCCCTAACCTCAACCTGCTTGGGGTTCGTGAGCCCGGCATCTATGGCAGCAGTTCGTTTGAGAGTTACCTCCCTAAGTTGCGTGAACGCTATCCAGAAGTGGAGATAGAGTATTACCAGAGCAATGTGGAGGGCGAGATGATAAACAAGTTGCAGGAGGTGGGGTTCACCTATGACGGCATCGTATTGAATGCCGGGGCCTATACCCATACGAGCATTGCGCTGCATGACTGCATCCGCTCGCTGCGCACGCCCGTAGTAGAGGTGCACATAAGCAATGTGCATACCCGCGAGGAGTTCAGACACCATTCGTATCTGTCGCCTGCCTGCAAAGGCGTGATATGCGGCTTTGGGCTGGACTCATACAGGCTGGCGGTAGAAGCACTGGTTTTTGATAAAACTGAGAACTGAGAATTGAGAGTTGAGAATTGAGAATTATGATTACAGTTTCCTAATTTGATAATTCAATTATTCGTTAATTTGAAAAGCCACACGCAAAATCCTAACCACACGACGTTGAGCGGCGAGAAGCTGCTTGACGACTATGTGCTGTCACACACGGATGCGGAGCCAGAGTATCTGCACCGTCTGTGGCGCGATACTAACATACGTCTGCTGCACGGACGCATGGCAAGCGGACACATGCAAGGCCGCCTGCTGAAGATGCTGGTGCAGATGATGCGGCCAAAGAACATTGTGGAGGTAGGCACCTTCTCCGGCTATTCGGCCCTGTGCATGGGCGAGGGATTGACATCTGTCGGAGGCGCCGGACACCTGTGGACTTTTGAGACCAACGACGAGCTGGAGCCCTTTACAAGGAAATGGATTGAGGAGTCACCATGGGCAGACCGCGTCACCCTGATTATCGGTGATGCGGGAATCGAAGCGCCGCGAGTGGCAAAGGAAAAGGGATTGACGTTTGACCTTGCTTTTATAGACGGCGACAAGCGCACGTACATAGAGACCTACGAGGCGTTGCTGCCCTGCATGAGCCCAGGAGGCATTATACTGGCCGACAACACACTGTGGGACGGGCACGTCACAGACCCCGAATATAGTCATGATGCTCAGACACAGGGCATCAGGCATTTTAATGATTACATAGCAGCAGACAAACGAGTGAGCAGAGTGCTGCTCCCGCTGCGCGACGGACTGACGATTATTCGAATTGAGAATTGAGAATTGAGAATTATGATTACTGGAGAGCCTCACTACACCAGCTAATTTTGAGATATTAATTTTGACAGTTCTCAATTCGGGTCACCTGTCTCTTGCTCCGTAGGCTATGCGGCGCTCCTGGAACTTCTTAGCCCGCGCCTCTGAATAGGGCGACAGTTTGCCAGTGATGTACTTCTCCATCATCAGACCGCCGATAGGCACACCAAAGTCAGCACCAAATCCACCATTCTCCACATAGACGGCAATGGCTATCTTAGGATTGTTCATCGGTGCAAAACCCATGAACACAGAGTGGTCCTGCCCGCGGTTCTGCGCCGTACCCGTCTTGCCACAGACCTCAAAAGGCATACTGCCCAGAGCCTTACACGTACCGCCGAGCACAGAGGCACGCATACCAGCAACTACCAGTTCATAGGCATTTGCCGATGCCTTGGTGTAATGTTTGGTGGTAAAGGCAGAGTCAAGCGGCTCACCTTTTACAGACTTCACCACGTGAGGCGTATAGAAAAAGCCTCTGTTGGCAATGGTTGCCCCGAGGTTGGCTATCTGTAACGGTGTCAGGTTCACCTCACCCTGGCCTATGGAGATGGAGATAACGGTCAGTCCGTTCCATGAACCTTTGTAGGCATGGTCATAGTAAGCGCCGTTGGGAATCAGTCCTCGCTTCTCGCCCGGCAGGTCTATGCCCAGCCGATAGCCGAAGCCCATGCTGACCATATAGTCGCGCCAAGTGTTCATGGCATTCACCACACTACCGTACTTAGAACGGTTGCCTATCATGTGATACAGTCCCCAGCAGAAATACGCATTGCACGATGTTGACAAAGCGCCAACGAGAGCAATCGGCGAGGAGTGTCCATGACAGCCCACATGCAGACCTCTGTAGGAGAAACCGTGGTAGCAGGGGAAGGCCGTCGTAGGTGTCACGATGCCCTCGGTAATGTATGTCAGAGCCTGCGAAGTCTTGAACGTGGAGCCTGGCGGGTACTGTCCCATGATACTGCGGTTGAGAAGCGGCTTCCACGCATCGCGTTCCAGGAGCTGGTGGTTCTTGCCACGCTTGCGTCCCGTCATAAGACGAGGGTCATACGTAGGCGATGATACCATGCACAGCACCTCTCCCGTCTGTGGGTCAATTGCCACGATACTGCCAATCTTGCCCTCCATCAGACGTTCGCCAAGTGCCTGCAGCTCTATGTCGATACCCAGCGTGAGGTCCTTACCGGCAATGGCCTTGCGGTCATAGCTGCCATTCATATATCTTCCCTGCACACGACCGCGGGCATCACGTAGAAGCACCTGCATGCCTTTTTCGCCGCGCAGCTGCTTCTCGTATGAGCGTTCCACACCAAGTTTGCCTATGTAGTCTCCGCGCTGATAGTAATCATCATCATCAATGTCACGCTGCGATACCTCTGCCACGTCGCCCAAGACGTGTGCAGCGTAAGGATACTGATACTGTCTCAGCGTGCGACGCTGAACTGAGAAACCTCGAAAGAGGAACAGCTTCTCACGGAAGATAGCGATGTCCATCTCGTCAAGCTGGGTCATGAAGACCTGACCGACAAACTGCGAGTAGCCGGGGTTCTTATTACGGTCCTTTATGTCAGCCATACGGCGAATGAAGTATTCCTTCGTAATACCCAAAGCCTGGCATACGCCCATGGTGTCAAGGTTATCCTTTGCCTCATTCATTACGACCATTACGTCATAGGATGGCTGGTTGAACACGAGCAACTTGCCATTACGATCGTATATGACACCACGTGCAGGATAGTCTATTTTCTTCAGAAAAGCATTGGAATCGGCACTCTTACGGTAGTCCTCGCTCACCACCTGGAGGGCGAAGAGACGCAGTATATAGACAATGACAATCAGCATTGCCGCACCCGCAATCACATATTTTCGGTAAGAGAAGTCAGTGAACAAATTGTCGAATCAAAGCTACCGCCGGCTCCCACTTGGGGATGGACGGGACTGTATGTTATGAGTTATGAACTATATAAAGCCTATTACGAGGATTAGGATATACGTTATCAGTCCGCTGCCACCAGCAGTCATCAGCAGGTATCCTATATCGTTTATGGTGAACGCGTCGAGCCCGAAGTATAGCAGGCAATAGAGGGCCACCAGACAAAGGGCGTAGAAGGAGTACTTCCAGAAGCCCATTGTGCGAATGGATGGCTTGAAGTCCGTCTCGTCCTCGCGGCCCAGGAACAGTTCCAAGAAGTATGACTGTACGAAGCCCACCGCAGTAAGGGAGGTCATGACCAGCCCCGAGGTGTTGGCAAACGTATCTATCAGTGCGCCAAGGGCAAAGCACATCACCAACCGCTTCCAGTGTGGCAAGTCGCGGGGCAGCATGATAACAAACCACACATACATCAGAGGCGTTGCAAAACCCATGATATGAATCTTGTCAAAGAGAAGCCCCTGAGCCAAGGCGAGTAGGATTATGTAGGTGATGTATCTCACAATTATTTATCGGTTTGTAAGTGCCAGCGTGTCGGTAGCATGACGTATCAGCTCCAACTGTTCGCCTACCTTTTCATTGTCTATTACCATGACGTCACGCAACGTAGAGAAGTCCGTATAGAGGTGTACCTGTATGCGGTAAGAGACGCCATCAGGGGAGTTATATACGTGAATAATTTTTCCCACCGGAATGCCCTCTGGGAATACTGTGGAGTAGCCCGATGTGACCATTCTCTCATAAAGTTTGAAGTGCGCATGACGCGGCACATCGTCCACGTAAGCCATATTGCTGGCACCGCCGGTCCAGTGCAGGTAGCCGAAGTAGCGGCGACGCTCTATCATGCAGCTGATGTTTGAATGAGAATTGAGCACCGGGATGACAATGGAATAGTGTGTGCCTGCCATATACACAATGCCCACTACTCCGTTACCGGACACTACGCCCATATCTTTATCAACCCCGTCTGCCGTACCCTTGTCTATCGTCAGGAGGTTATCCTTCAAATGCACACTGTTATTGACCACCTTTGCTGGTATGACCTTATAGCCTGCCAGCGGGTTGAGAGAGTCCTTACGTGGTGTTTCCGCGTCCTGCAGCTTTTCCAGTTCATCCTGTAGCTGCTTCACGCGGAGGTTCAGATAGACATTGGCACTCGTCAGCTCCTCATTGGCCTGAGCCAGATTAAAGAATGTTGTAACCTTTGACTTACCCTCATATATCCATCCCACGACACTGTTAGTAGAAGATATGAGAGATGTGCGCTGATACCCGTCACGTGAGAAAAAAAGGGTAAGCCCTATCACCTCAAGCAAGAGGAATAGGGCCCAATGGTAATGGTCTATTATGAAATTAATAAGATTTCTCAAACCTGATTATCTCATAAGGAACGAGAAATTGTTGATATTCTTCAGCGCAATGCCGGCACCGAGTGCCACGCTGCGTAGCGGATCCTCTGCCACATGGAACGGAATGCCAATCTTCGTCTCCAAACGTCTGTCCAAACCACGAAGCAGCGCTCCGCCACCGCTAAGCCAGATGCCGTTCTTCACTATGTCGGCATACAGCTCTGGCGGTGTCACCTCAAGAGCAGAGAGCACAGCAGCGTCAATCTTTGCTACGGTCTTGTCTATGCAGTGAGCTATCTCCTGATAGCCTACGCTGACCTCCATTGGCAGGGCCGTGATGCGGTTTGGACCGTAAACGGTATAATCCTCAGGAGCCTCATCGCCAAGATCAGCCAATGCAGAGCCTACATGTATCTTGATACGCTCAGCCATACGCTCAGAAACGCGCATATTGTGCTGGCGGGACATATACTCCTGAATATCCGCAGTTAGCTCATCGCCTGCCACACGGATAGAAGTGTTGCTGACAATGCCGCCCAATGAGATGACGGCAATCTCAGTAGAGCCACCGCCGATATCAACTATCATGTTACCCTCTGGTGCCTCTACATCTATGCCGATACCGATGGCTGC
>DEKQ01000113.1:0-3835 GCA_002353975.1 Prevotellaceae bacterium UBA2718 | reverse complement strand
AGCTCCACCTCCGTACTGCCTGAGGGCACACCGATAACCATACGGAGTGAGGGTGAGAACAGATGTCTGCCAGATGGCACCATCTTGATAAGACCACGCATCATCATCTCGCAAGCGGAGAAGTCGGCTATCACGCCATCCTTCAGCGGGCGTACAGTCCTGATGCGGTCATTGGTCTTCTCGTACATACTCTTGGCCGCCTCACCTACAGCTATCATCTGATTGGTGTCGCGGTCTATTGCTACGACGGACGGCTCGTCAACGACTATTTTATCATCCTGCATGATGATAGTGTTGGCCGTACCAAGGTCCATCGCTATTTCTCTTGTGAAAGAAAAAAATCCCATTTGAATTTCTTAATTCTTAAGTTGATAAGTTCTTAAGTTTTGTATCCCGAAGTGTGCTGTCACGCAGGCTTAGCCTTACTTCTCAAACCAAGAATGTATGGCAGTATCGTAATGCGAGCTTACTCCAAAGGCACGTGTCGCAAACATTCTGCGGTCTTCAATATCGGTCTGCGCACCCTTACGGTTCAGTATATCGAGCAGGACTCCATACTCTGCCTTTGAAGGAACGATGACCACATCCTTGAAGTTCTTGGCTCCGGCACGTATCAGGGAGATGCCGCCGATGTCTATCTTCTCTATGATGTCTGCCTCAGATGCTCCACTGGCAACGGTCTGCTCAAATGGATACAGATCCACAATAACGAGATCTATCTCTGGTATCTCATACTTTGCCATCTGCTCCTGGTCACTCTCCAGGCCACGACGACCCAATATGCCACCGAAAATCTTTGGGTGAAGAGTCTTCACACGACCGCCAAGGATGCTGGGATAAGTCGTAACATCCTCCACTGCCTGGCACTCATAGCCAAGAGACTCTATAAACTTCTGCGTTCCACCAGTTGAGAGGAACTTCACTCCTTCTGCATTTAACTTTGCAAGCAACTCATCCAGACCGTCCTTGTGAAACACACTGACAAGTGCAGTCTTAATCTTCTTTACTTCTGACATATATCTTTAACCTTTACAAATTAGCTGTTTATCAATTTAATCCACCATAGGAAAATTCGCGACAAAATTACGAAAAAGTTGTGACATACACAAATTTTGCCTGCATATTTCATTAAAACGCCACAAAACTTGACTCATCTGTTGGCACGGCAACATAAAATCCTTACCTTTGCCAACGTATGACACATTTACGACATTTAACCCACCGAATTGTCGTCACATGTCTGTTGCTGCTGTCTCTGCATGCAGCAACAGCGGCGTTGCGCCTACATTCCTCCCACGAGGAGAAAGGCTCAACCAAAGTGACACCGTCATCAGTAGCAGACCAGCAGAAGGGGAAAGCCTCCTTCTATTCGCGACGTTCCAATGGAGCACGCACATCTTCGGGCGTCAGGCTAAACAACGACTCTCTCGTCTGCGCCCATAAGAGTCACCCGTTCGGCACGCTGCTGTTGGTAAAGAACCCCGCCAATGGCAAAGAAGTGGTTGTGAAAGTCATCGACAGAGGGCCTCACGTCAGGGGGCGCATCATTGACCTGTCGTATGAAGCAGCCCGCCGACTTGGTATCATCGCGGCGGGGGTGGCGATGGTTGAGGTGTCGGTCTATGAACCAGACCTGCATATTCCTATGCGTCCAAAGGATCCGTCGCTGCCTGAACTGGAGTTAGAGATAACTACTCCGAAGGAGAAAGGGATACTTAAACTGGAGTACTGAGGCAAAGCCCCCTCCAATTCCCCTAAGGGGGAGAGAGACAAAAAAGCCTAAGAGAGATGAGAGAAGAGGGGAACCTCGCGATGGAATCGCGTGGCACGAGGAAAGGAATGAGGGATGAGAGAGGAAATTGGATAATACGATAATTCGATAATTAGTTCATTTGAAAGAATATACTGACGCCGAACTGGCACAAATACTTGACCAGCCCATCATGCATACCGTCTCTGAGGTGGCAGATGAGCTGGGTTTAGAGTGCTATGTCGTTGGAGGATATGTGAGGGATATATTCCTTGAACGTCCATCTGACGACATTGACTGTGTTGTGGTAGGCTCTGGCATAAGCATGGCACGCGCCGTAGCCAAGCGCTTAGGACGTAAGGCGCACCTCTCCGTATTCAAGAATTTTGGCACCGCACAAGTGAAATACGGCAAGCAGGAACTGGAGTTCGTCGGTGCCCGACGCGAGTCCTATCAGCATGACTCGCGCAAGCCCATCGTGGAGGATGGCACACTGGAGGATGATCAGAACCGCCGCGATTTCACAATCAACGCTATGGCCATCTGCCTCAACAAAGCACGCTTCGGAGAACTCGTGGATCCATTCGGCGGGCTCGATGACCTGTGGGACGGTATAATACGCACGCCCTTGGATCCAGACATCACATTCTCGGACGATCCGCTGCGTATGTTGCGATGCATTCGCTTTGCCACACGGTTCAAATTCTACATCGAGGAGGAGACATTCGACGCCCTTTCACGCAACGCCGAGCGACTGAAAATCATCTCAGGCGAACGCATCAGTGAGGAGCTGAACAAGATTCTTATGACCGACACGCCGTCACGCGGCTTCGTTGACCTGCAACGCTCTGGGCTGTTAGACATCATATTGCCTGAGTTGGCAGTCATGGACATGGTAGAGGAGCGCAACGGCAAGGCTCACAAGAACAACTTCTATCATACGCTTGAGGTGCTTGACAACGTCGCCAAGAGTACCGCGACAGCCCAAAAGGCTCTATCTACAACTGAGGAGCCTATGGAAGGAGCGAATGGAGACACGCCTTCTGCAACGGTAAACCCAAACAATATCCTTTGGCTCAGATGGGCTGCACTGCTTCACGACATCGGCAAGCCACGCAGCAAGCGATGGGACAACCTGCAGGGATGGACTTTCCATGCCCACAATACCATCGGTGCAAAGATGGTTCCGGGCATCTTCCGAAAGCTCAAGCTGCCATTGGACAGCAAGATGAAATATGTGCAGAAGCTTGTTGACCTGCACATGCGCCCCATCATCATAGCCGACAGCGAGGTGACCGACAGCGCAGTCAGGAGGCTGCTGAACGATGCCGGAGAGGACATTGACGACCTTCTCCTGCTGTGTGAGGCCGACATAACGAGCAAGAATGAGGTACGCAAGCGCAACTTCCGCAATAACTATCTGCTTGTGCGCCAAAAGATTGAAGACCTGAAAGCGCGTGACTATGTACGCCTTCTGCAGCCCGTCATCGACGGAAACGAGATTATGGAGCTCTTCAACCTGAAGCCCTCTGCCGAGGTCGGCGTGCTGAAACAGTTTCTGAAAGATGCCGTTCTTGACGGCATAGTGGAGAATGAGCACAATGCACTCATGGAGCTTCTTATGAAGAAAGCAAAGGAAATGGGACTGGCATAAGTCATTCCCTACCCCAATAGAAGGCCTCTGTTAGCAGCAAAACAAACAGAGAGAGGCCACAGTTAGCAGCAAAACACGCAGAAAGATACCATTGACAGCAGCCAAGTACACCACACTTGGCTGTTTTTTTTGTACCTTTATTACCAGGGTTAGTGCCACGAAAAAGGCCACCAGGCTTTGCCTTTCGGCATTGTCCTGATGACCGTAGTACCATGATTAACAATAAAATTCTATTACTTTGCGAGCTTGCCGTTAGAGCCAAGCACATCTACAATCTTGTGGATGTACATCTGCTTCATTGCCTCGCGGGCAGGTGTCAGATACTGACGTGGGTCGAAGTGACTTGGGTTCTCAGCCAGATACTTGCGGATAGCAGCTGTCATGGCAAGACGAGAGTCTGAGTCGATATTGATCTTGCAGACAGCGCTCTT
>DEKQ01000045.1 GCA_002353975.1 Prevotellaceae bacterium UBA2718 | reverse complement strand
GAAGAGAACCGCCACTTCTTCCTCGGCATGTTCTTCTACAGCAACTACGACTCATGGATGGCAAAGCTCCCCACCCCGCTGACCGGCGTGACCATCAACCGCGTAGAGGTGTGGGTGACAAACAAGAGCGGCCAGAGCAGCAACACCCGCAACATCGTGGCTATCCCACAACTGGGCGAGGGCTCATCAACCAATACGAACCCATATAACAGAGCCAACGGGATGTATGATGCCCTGGTGGCGCTTGACGGCGTGAGAAACATAGACCTGGTCAACGAAACGCTGGAGGGAAAGACCATAGGCGGCGTGACCAACATGACCGGCGGCAAGGACTATGAGAAGATAGAGAAGGCACGCCTGCTGTCATCATCAGAATACTCTGTGAACAGTGCAATGGGATACATCTCGCTCAAGACCGCGCTGCAGAGCGACCAGGTGGTGGCGATAGCTTACGAATATACATACAACGGCGTGTCATATCAGGTGGGTGAATTCTCAAGCGACATAACGGACATCAACTCGACACTGATAGTAAAGTCACTGAAGAACACCACGTGTACGCCATCGCAGCCCAACTGGAAGCTGATGATGCGTAACGTCTATTATCTGGCATCATCGGTGCAGAAAGAGAAGTTCAAGCTGGACGTGAAGTACCAGAGCGACTCCACCGGCGTTTACGTAAGCTATATCCCAGAGACCGCAGTTAAGTCACTCCCCATCATCAAGCTGATTGGCGCAGACCGTCTGGACAACAACAACAAGGCACACTCCAATGGCCAGTTTGACTTTGTGGAGGGCTATACGGTATCTAACGGCAGAGTCTTCTTCCCCTCAGCAGAACCGTTTGGCAACGGACTCATCAAGGCACTGAAGTCACACAACGTGCCAGAGAGCGTGGCACAGAGATATGCCTTCACCGACCTGTATGAGCAGACCAAGACCGCCGCCAAGCAGAACACGGAGAAGAATCGCTTCCAGATGATAGGACAGTTCAAAGGTTCATCGGCCAACGTCATCTCGCTGGGTGCATACAACGTGCCACAGGGCAGCGTGAAGGTGACAGCTGGCGGCGTAGAGCTGACAGAGGGCACTGACTATTCGGTGGACTATTCTGCCGGAGAGGTGACGATACTCAATCAGAGCATCATCGATGCAGGCACAAACGTCAACGTGTCGCTGGAGAGTGAAGCCGACCTTGGAATGCAACGCAAGACGATGCTGGGACTGAACTGGGAGTATGACTTCTCAAAGGATTTCCAGATGAGCGGTACGCTGCAACACTTGTCAGAACAGAGCCTCACATCAAAGGTATCGATGGGTAAGGAGCCCGTGAACAACACCTTGGTGGGCCTGAACCTGAACTGGAAGAAGGAGAGCCAGTGGCTGACGAATATACTGAACAAGATTCCCCTGCTCCACGTATCGCAGCCATCCACGATACAGTTCAACGCCGAATTTGCCAAGCTCTTCAGCAGCACGGCAGGAGGCACGCAGGACAACGCATCATACGTGGATGACTTTGAGAATACCACCACACACATTGATGTCTCTACCCCGACATCATGGATCATCAGTAGCGTACCGTCTGTGATGGAACCCAAGATGGCAAAGGACAACCTTGAAAGCGGATACCACAGGGCACGTCTGGCATGGTACTACATAGACCCGCTCTTCACGCGCCGCTCGTCAACACTCACGCCGAGCTACATAAAGGGCAACGACGAGATGCTGTCACAGCACTCTGTCCGCGAGGTATATGTCAACGAGCTCTACCCTAACCGCGACCAAAGCACATACAACGGTGCGACATCGACGCTGAGCATCCTGAACCTGGCATACTATCCCCAGGAGCGCGGACCGTATAACTTCAACCCTAACATAGACAGTCAGGGCCGTCTGCCATCCCCAACCAAGAACTGGGGCGGCATGATGAGAAAGCTGGACACGAACAATTTTGAGGAGGCCAACATCGAGTACATAGAGTTCTGGATGATGGACCCGGGCAAGACGAACAACAAGTCCGTGAGCGGAAGGATGCACATCAACCTTGGAGAGGTGTCGGAGGATGTGCTGTATGACGGCAAGAAGTTCTACGAGAGCGGCATGCCGGTGACTGACAACGAAAGCACTGTTGCCACGCAATGGGGTCTGGTGCCTGACCAGAACACGGTGACATACGCCTTTGCCACCTCCAGCGGCTCACGCGAGAAGCAGGATGTGGGTTTCAATGGACTGACCGATGAGCAGGAGTTTAATTGGGATGAATATGCTCCATTCCGTGAGGCTGTGCTCACCAACGTAACCAACGACAGTCTGCGACAGGCAATGCTGGGTGACCTTGCCAACGATAACTACCGCTACTTCAGAGGCTCGCTGTGGGACGAGAGACGCTCGTCTATCCTTGACCGATACAAGTACATCAACAACCCGCAGGGCAACTCTCCCGACTCAGAGAGCCGTACGGAGTCATACGACACGTCATACAAGTCTGGTCCTGACGTGGAGGACATCAACCAGGACTTCACTCTGAACGAGTATGAGAACTACTATGACTACATACTGGATGTCTCAACAGACTCACTGGTAATGGGTTCACACGACAACTACTGCGTGGACAGACGCGTGGCAAACGTGACACTGAGAAACGGACAGACCTCGCAGGTGACGTGGTACCAGTTCCGCATACCTCTGGCTGCAGGCATCAAGCGCGGCAGCATCAGTGACTTCTCGTCCATACGCTTCATGCGCATATACCTGGAGGGATTCTCTGACGAGACGATACTGCGCTTCGGAAGCCTGGACCTCGTGCGTGGTGACTGGCGCGTGTATGAGTCGAACACGCTGAAGGGAGCATCAGAGAATCCATACAAGAACTTCACGGCATCATCCATCAGCATTGAGGAGAACAGCGAGAAGCTGCCAGTGAACTATGTCCTGCCTCCCGGAATATCGAGAGTCGTTGACCCGTCACAGCCTCAGCTGGTGGAGAACAATGAGCAGGCCATGCGCTTTGACGTGAAGAACATGGCGCACAAAGCTGCTGTGGCAGTGTATAAGAACACAAACTACGACATGCGCTACTACAAGCGCCTGCAGATGTTTGCACATGCCAATGCGCTGGAAATCAACTCCACAAACCTGCAGAGCGGACAGCTGGCACTGTTCATCAGGCTTGGAGCTGACTATAATAACAATTTCTACGAATACGAAATACCGCTGAAACTGACTCCGGCAGGGCGCTATAGCCTCTATTCCGAGTCCGAACGCGCCGTAGTATGGCCAAAGGAAAACATGCTGAACATCGAGCTGAGCAAGTTTACCGACCTGAAGAAAGTGCGTAACATAAAGAAGTCAAACAACGAGCTGACGCTGAATGACCTGTATTCAGAGTTTGACCCCGACAATCAGAGCAATAAGATAAGCATCGTGGGCAACCCCTCTCTGGGCGAAGTGAAGGCTATGATGATAGGTGTGAGAAACCTGGCGAGCGACATCAAGGACGGAGAAATCTGGGTGAACGAGCTGCGACTGCTGGAACCTGAGAGCGAAGGAGGATGGGCAGCAGCAGCCAACCTCAACGTGCAACTCTCTGACCTGGGTAGCGTACAGGCTACGGGCAGGTATATCAGCGACGGATACGGCGGACTGGAGCAGAAGGTGACGCAGCGCTCTACGGAGAAATATGCCACCTATTCGGTGACTACAAGCCTGGAGCTGGGCAAGTTCTTCCCTGACAAGGCAAAGGTGACAGCACCTTTATATTATAGTATCACGCGCGAGAGGGTATCTCCCAAGTATAACCCGCTTGACACGGACATGCTACTGGACGATGCGCTGGAGTCAAGTACCAAGAAAGAGAGAGATTCCATAGAGAGTATTGCCATCACAAAGACGGTGAACAAGAACTTCTCACTCTCAGGAGTACGCTTCGGCATATCCACCAAGCGACACCCCATGCCGTATGACCCTGCTAACTTCACATTCTCATACAGCCACTCCAGCAGGCACACCGAGGGCGAGTCAAAGGTGTATGAGAACGAGGACAACTGGAAAGGCGGCATAACATACTCATGGACACCAGTGTATAAGGCATACCTGCCATTCCAAAAGATTAAGTCGAAGTCAAAGTATTACGACATACTGAAGGCATTTACCCTGAACTGGCTGCCGCAAAACATCTCTGCCAACACGGAGATGACACGCTACTACTATGAGTTGCAGGAACGCGACCTTGACGATCTGGGAAGCGGACTGGCACTGTCACCCACGTTCAGCTCACAGTTCCTGTGGAACAGAAGCTTCTCAATGAGATGGGATCTGACCAAGAACCTGCACCTGAACTTCAGCAGCGCCACCCGGGCAGAGATTGAAGAGCCATACACGGTAGTGAACAAAGACCTGTATCCTGACCGCTATCAGGCGTGGAAGGACTCCGTATGGATGAGCATCAAGAAAATGGGGGCACCGCTGGATTACAATCAGAACTTCAACGCCTCATATCAATTGCCACTCAACCAGATACCTGTGCTCAACTGGCTGCAGGCTGACGGTTCGTATAGCAGCACGTACCAGTGGGCACGAGGAGCAGAGGAGGACGGCGTGGTGAAGTATGGTAACACCATATCAAACAACCGGACCATCAACATCAACTCCACCCTGACGATGGAGAAGCTGTATAACCAGATACCATTCCTGAAGAAAGTCAATGAGCGCTTTGCCAAACCAATGTCGAAGACACAGCTGAAGAAGAAGGCTGATGCAAGGAAAGCGGCGAAGGCGAAAGCAAAGGAGGAAGCGGCGAAGGCCAAGGAAGAGGCTGAGAAAAACGGAGAGAACGCGGACGCTCAGAAGAAAAAAGCGGAACAACAGACGGCGAAAAACAGTTCAAAGCTAAAGAATGCCTTCTCACGCGACATCACCATCAATGCCGATACATCGCTGGTCATCACCCACGGCAAGAAGAGTCGCCGCCTCGTAGTATCTGCGAAGGACTCTGAGGGACACCGCGTGAAGGTGAAATACAAGAAGGTCGATGACAACAAGATAGAAGTATTCAATAATACTGACAGCGCTATGAACATCAAACTGTCAGTAGTTGCGCTGGAGCCATTGGACAACATGAAATGGTATAAAGTCGCACAAAGCGCCGCACGACTGCTGATGATGGTAAGAAGCATCGGCGTGACATATCGCAATCAGTACTCAATGGCGCTGCCGGGATTCATGCCTACAGTAGGCAATATCTTCGGACAGAGGACCGGAGGCGCCATGTCGCCGGGACTGGACTTCGCCTTCGGATTTATAGGAGACAGCTATATCGACAAGGCAAGGTCTAACGGCTGGCTGCTGAACAACGAATCACTGTCAACACCTGCCACCACAAACAAGACGCAGGACGTACAGGTACGCGTGACGCTGGAGCCCATAAGGAACCTGAAGATAGACCTCAACGCAGCCCATACACAGACAAAGTCCAAGTCCATACAGTATCAGTTTGGCAACAGGACAACGCAGAGCGGTACATTCTCAATGACCACGATAAGCATCAAATCAGCATTTGAGGGAATGGGAAATGCAAACAACGGATTCTACTCTGCCACCTTTGAGAAGTTCTGCAACATACTGAGCGACTATCACACAAGGGTGCAGAACCAGTACATAGGAACGACATATCCTAAAGGTTCCGGTGAGATGGCAGGACATTATTTCGACCCGGCCAATGGCGAGATGGACAAATATAGCGCCGATGTCATGGTACCGGCATTCCTGAAAGCCTACACCGGCTATAATGGACTGAAGATATTCCCCACCCTTGCCAAGATGCTGCCAAACTGGACACTGAAGTATAGCGGCCTGACACAGCTGACATGGTTCAGCGAACGCTTCAAGAGCTTCAACATCAACCACGGATATAAGAGCATCTATGCAGTGGGATCTTACAACTCGTACTCCACATATCTGGAGTTTATGGGCGACCAGATCGGATTCATCTCCGACTCACAGACGGGAAGCATTAAGCCAAACTCTATGTTCAACGTCTCCACAGTGAGCATCAACGAAGCCTTCTCACCACTCTTGGGCATTGACTTCACACTGCCAAACGACCTTACGTTCAAGGCAGAGTATCGCACCACGCGAGTCCTCAGCCTGTCTATGACGAGTGTGCAGATAAACGAAGCGATATCAAAAGACTGGGTATTCGGACTGGCATACAAGATAAAGGATTTCCGCTTATTCAATAGCAGGGCACGTCTGGCAGCGAGGACTAAGAACAAAGCCAAAGGCAACGGCGATGCGGAAACCAACAAAACCACTACTACTAAGACCAGTACGACAACCAAGGGTACAGGCTTTGCACACGATCTGAACATAAGACTGGACTTCAGCTACCGCCAGCAGGCTGCCATAACGCGTGACATCGCCACCGTCACATCAACCGCCACATCGGGCAACAATGCCTTCAAGCTGGCATTTGCCGCTGACTATAGCCTCTCAAAACTGCTCACCATGAGTATATACTATGACAGACAGAGCAACTCACCGCTGCTGTCATCAAGCTCATACCCGACGGTAACGCAGGACTTCGGAGTCTCATTGAAATTCTCATTAACAAGATAATATAACACAATCAACTAAAACCAACAGACGATATGGTATATAAATACGATTTTCTCATTATCGGTTCAGGCGTTGCCGGAATGAGCTACGCCCTTAAAGTGGCCAGAGCACACAAGGGAAAGATATGCCTAATATGCAAAACCACGCTGGACGAGGCTAATACAACCCGTGCACAGGGCGGTGTTGCATCTGTGACAAATGTTATCGTAGATGACTTTGAGAAGCACATTCAGGACACTATGATAGCAGGTGACTATATCTCAGACCCTGCTGCAGTGAACCAAGTAGTGCGTATGGCACCGTCGCAAATCAAGGAGCTCGTCAACTGGGGCGTGAACTTTGACAAGAATGAGGACGGACTTTTTGACCTGCACCGCGAAGGAGGACACTCCGAATTTCGCATCCTGCACCACGCAGATGACACCGGCGCCGAGATACAACGCGGGCTCATGGAGGCTGTGCGCAATAATCCAGACATAGAGATAAAGGAAAATCACTTTGCCGTAGAGGTGATAACGCAGCACCATCTTGGCATAGAGGTAACCAGGCAATCTCACGACATAGAGTGCTACGGAGCCTATATCCTCAATCCTGAGACACAGAAGGTGGACACTTACCTCTCCAAGGTTACGGTAATGTGTACCGGTGGATGTGGAGCCGTCTATCAGACCACGACCAATCCGGTCATAGCCACCGGCGATGGCGAGGCAATGGTATATCGTGCAAAGGGCACTGTAGCCGACATGGAGTTCGTACAGTTCCACCCCACATCCCTGTATCACCCCGGAGAGACACACCCGGCTTACCTCATCACAGAGGCAATGCGCGGATATGGAGGTGTGCTGCGCCTGCCTACAGGAGAGACCTTCATGGAGAAATATGACGAGCG
>DEKQ01000149.1:60057-60631 GCA_002353975.1 Prevotellaceae bacterium UBA2718 | reverse complement strand
AAAGTGAAGCAGGCCTGCAAGATGCTGATGGGCGTGGCCTCAGTGAAGGTGGTGAGTAAGCGAGAGAAGAGTGATGCTTGCATCGGCTCTTCCGAGCGTGAAGCAGCTCGACGGAACGTCAAAGTGCAGAAGCCCAAGGAGACTGACATCACCAAGACGGCAGGCTACAAGGCCGCTATGGATGATGTGAGGAATGGTCGTGTTTATCATGCGAATAGCGTTGATGATATGTTCAATCAAATTCTGGGCTAATGTATAGTATTGATTACACCCACCAGTTTAAGAAAGATCTGAGAAAATGCGCCAAACGGGGATTGGACATAGAGGCTATCAAAACGGCAATCAGCATCCTTTCAGCCACTGGCACGCTGCCTGCCCAGTACCGGCCTCACCCGCTGAGGGGTGACCACAAGGGGCAGTGGGAATGCCACATCCAGCCCAACTGGCTGATGACGTGGGAACAGAACGACAACCAGTTGACGCTGCTCTTCCTTGAGACCGGCACCCATGCCGACCTCTTTGGATGGTAGCCGCTGACCCCCAAAATCACTTTTGCTCATTTTTATGTTAAAAA
>DEKQ01000149.1:49032-60013 GCA_002353975.1 Prevotellaceae bacterium UBA2718 | reverse complement strand
TTCGCACCTTCAAAATTAGCGCGAATTTCGGAGCGCCGCCGCCCGCGCCCGCAAATAACGCACGAGAGAAGACGAATGCCTAACCTCCTGTCTATCACCGATTTCGGTGATATACGCCCGAAAAACGAACACCGAAACCGCAAAACCGACCACAAAAACGGGGGTAAAAGACCTACTATTACCCCCTGACGGAGTAACTTTTGCAACGTAATAGACCTACTATTGCGATGTAAAAGACCAACTTTCTCAACCTAAAAGACCTGCTTTCACCCTCCGAAGGGTTAATTTTCAATTCTCAATTCTCAATTTTCAATTTGAAAACGCTCTATTTTTCATTTTTTAGTGGTAAGTTCTGAAAATCACTTTTGTTCATTTTTTTGTTAAAAAACTGTCATTTTGTAAAATCGGAAACAGAGTCCGCTTGATGTTTTAGGAGCTCATAAATTACAATACAATCGCGGCAGACAATGAGTCACACGTACCCATGCCTGCCGCGATTGTGTTATTAAGTGGGGTTATACCTGTTATTATTTACTTAACAAATTTCTGTGTATGCTCTATAAAGCCTCTATTTCTTCTACGGAAAGGTCGGTGTATTTAGCTATGACATCAGCAGGCATGCCGTCTGCTTTCATCTTGCGGGCTGTCTCTATAGCCATATTGTGCTCGCCTTCCGCACGTCCTTCCTCTTTTCCTTTCTTGTGGGCAGTCTTCATCGTGCTGTAATAGTCCCAGTAGTCCTTCACGCTCTCTGCGTATTCGCGGCGCTCAGCGGGGCTGAACTGGGCTATCTCTGCCTGGTCGAACAGACGTTTGAAGATGCGTTCCTGCAAGGCCTGCGGACGCTCCAGCAGACGCGACAGGTTGCGAAGGGCAAACATCCACTTGTCGAACATCGTCTCCAGCTCATCCTCGCGCTTGTTGAACTTCGGCATCTCCAGATAGACGAAGGTCAGCTTGTCATAGAACACATGATTGTCGTGGGTGTCTTTCAGTTTCACCTCGTGTATGTAGCTGTCTGCGGGATACTCATCGTCGGGGAATGTGAAGTTCAGCACGCCTATGGTATAGACATCCTCCAGATGATAGTCCCACTGGCCCTTCGGAGCCTGCTCGCGAATGGGCGCAGTGGCGTAATAGACGCTGCGGTCCTTGAAGTACTCCTGCTCGGCCTTCTGCATCTCTACGATAAACCGGCTGCCGTCCTCTGTCACGCAGTACACGTCGAACACGGCACGGCGGTCGCCGTATCCGTCACCCAACTGCTCAGCGTTCAGGTACTGCACATCCTTTATTTCCCGCTTGGCATCGTTGAACAGCGCATTGAGGAAACTGATGAGCAAGTCCTTGTTCAGCTCCGTGCCGAACAGTTTCTTAAACCCAAAGTCGGTATATGGGTCAATGTATCTCTCGCGTATTTCTATTCCCATTGTGTGAGTCCTTGTTGGTTATCTTGGGGCAAAGTTACGATTAAGTTATGAGATACGCAAGAGAAAGAACTTGTTTTTTTCTCTTGCGTATCCATGACGAAGTACCTTCTTTCAGTCGCTTCGCTTGATGAAAGCGTCGCAAGCGCCGAGCGCGACGCAGTCAGAGGTACGATTAAGTTTTGAGGTGTGCAAGAGTTCTAATTGAAATTGAAAGATGATAGATGAAAAATTCTTGCTATCTCCGGGCGCAACACGGCGGGCAGGGGTTACAGTCGCATGCCGAAGGAGAAGCGGGCGCGCCACTTGAAATAGTTGATGGCAATGTCTTGGCCGCGCATCAGGGAGTTGGTCATCACGAGTGTGGCACTGGCGAAATACTTCTCGTTGAAGTTATAGACGATGGCAGAACGCTCTGCCAGAATGACATCGGGGAACTTTGTGGTCATTCTGCGGCGCTCACCATCCTCCGTGATGTTGTTGTGGTTTGAGATGACGAGCGTTGGCAGGGCAGAGATGTGTATGAGCCAGTGGCGCCCCAGGACAAAGTTGTAGCCATATCCGCCGCCGATGCCCAGGTGGCCTACGTAGATGCGGTAGTCAGGCATGTCCTCCGGTTTCTTCTCACCGGCCTTTATGCTGCCGCCAAGATAGGAGAGACCTACGAGCCAGGAGCCGGCGGAGCGCTTCTGTATGTAGCTCTGCGTGAAGGCCGCAGGATAGGAGAACCGACGACCGCTGAAGGCATAATAGGCGTTGAGGCTGAAGACCTTCATGTCTATCATGTCTTTTCCCATGAAATGGTCCAGGCCATTTATGGTGACGGTGCCAGAGAGAGTCGTCGATGACTGGTAGGCGGCATCTATGCCGAAGCGGTTGCCGTAGGCATTGATGTTCAGCTCATAGTCATTGTAATGCCCGAAGAGCTTGCCGGGGTTCAGGGCCAATCCCACGCTGATGCCACAATAGGTGACACCCACGCTCATCGTTGTCTTGACATCAGTCGAGATGTTGGCACGCCCTTCATATCCTCCCTGCCGTCCTTTGACGTGAAACGCCGAGCCGCTGATGTTGCCACGCAGTTTCAGCGTCAGACGCGACTTGGGACGCCTGATGTAGGCAGTGTCGTAGGTCACACGACTGTATTTGGCCACGAGAAAACTGTCAATCTTGTGCAACCATCGGGGAAGTTTCCTGCGTTTAGTGCCGCTTTGGTGTGTAGTAGTGTCGTGCTGAATGGTGTCGTTCAGCGTGGATTGCGCCTGCAACGGCAGCATTGTCCATAATAATACTACTACGGTTATGATAGTTTTAAGGTGTCGCTTATTCATTATCGTTGTTTTTCTTCTGTGTGTCGGTAGTATAAGATTCAAAGGAGAGTATGACCTCTGCGTCAGAACTCTATGTACGGCTCTATTGCCTTCAGCCGCTCTGGGGTGAATGACGGCAGTAGAGACATATCCGAGATGCCTCGTATGTGCCCCGTACTCTTGCGCAGCTGCGTGATGTCACGGGCTTGGATATAATTGAGTAGCGGGTGCCGTCGTAGTTCTTCCTGCGTCATCGTGTTCACGCGTATGGGCTCATAATGGTGGGAGAGGGTGATGTAATTCAGTGCTTCTACGGGGAAATTGCGTATTGTAAGCAGCTCTTCCTTGCTCAGGAACTGCTGCCGTTGGTCGCGCAGCTGCACAATACGGCGGGCGAAGTAGGACCCGATACCTGGTATGCGCTTTAGCTCGTTGGTGTCTGCGGTGTTTGCATCAACGCTGTCACCGCGTGAGATTTTGTCAGCACGATGTGCGGGATGCTGACGACCCGTGCCTTCTTGCGAATAAAAATCGCTCCTCCCATCTGGCTTTGGATAGCTTTTCTTTGCCTCATGGGATGGGTATGTGCGTGCAGGACGCTTGATGACGTCTGCTGCCATCACGGCAGGCTTGATGCGGATGTATGGCTCCAGCTCGCGATATTTCTCGAGTGTCAGGCCATAGAGCTGCGCAAAGTCCTCTTTGCAGCGGTAGATGCCGCCGTGAGCGCGGTACTTGTAGATGTTCTTTACCTGCCATCTGGACAGGCCGAGGCGCCGCAATGCGGTGCTGTCAGCCGTGTTAGGGTCAAAATAAAACAAGGACACTCCGTCTGTCTCCCCTTGCGGGGAAATAGTTTCGGAATGTCCTTGTTTTTCTTTTGTATGGTCTTTCTTGTCCGACTCCTCGCTGGGGAAGAGTGGGAACAGCACCACTGCCGTGATGATGATAAGTATCAGCAGCGTTATGGCATCGCGATCACTTTTTCTCAGAGGCTTCATACGATGGGCAGCGAGGTGCCGTTGATCTTCTGATAGAAATCGAGAGCGAAGACATCTGTCATGCCCGAGATGAAGTCAAGCACCGCCATGATGCGTGTATCGAGGTCGGGGGCATTGATTTCGTATTGGCTGCTGACGCGGCTCAGCAGTTGCTTGGAGTAGAAACGGTCTGGATTGATGACGGCACGTGTGAGGCGCTGGAGCAGGGTTTCGATGATGTTGTAACCACCCAGCTCGATGTCGAGCACTGGCTTGGATTTGTATATGTGCCGGAATGCCACCTTGCTGCACTCCTTGTAGGCCTCGCGCTCCCTGGGGCTGATATGCTCAATGAGGCTGCCTTGGAAGGTTCCTTGCAGGATTTCGGACTCATGTCGCAGGAATGCGGCAGCGCATTCGTTCTCCAATTTGCCAATGACGGAGGCGCGAAGATAGACCACCTGCTCGTTGTAATCCTCTATATGCTCACGCTCTATGCGGTTCTTTATGTCCCTTTGGGCACCCTCGTCAAAGAACTGCAACAGTAGTTCCAGCGTCTTTTCCGTTGACAGGAGCCCGAGTTTATGGGAGTCTTCGATGTCCATAATCTCGTAGCAGATGTCGTCGGCAGCCTCTACGAGATATACGAGCGGATGCCTCATGGCGCTGCCATCGGGGCGCAGCAGCCCAAGTTCGCGTGCTATCTTTTTGTAGGTAGCCTCTTCGGTGTGGAAGAATCCGAATTTGGGATGCTCTGGCGTGCACTGTGAGGAGAGGTAAGGGTACTTCACTATGGATGCCAGAGTGGAGTATGTCATCACGAATCCGCCCTCACGACGCCCTTGGAAGCGGTGGGTGAGCAGACGGAAAGCATTGGCGTTACCCTCAAAGTGCGTAATGTCATCCCACATGGATTGGGACAGCGTACCCTTCAGCGACTGTCCCTCGCCCTCTGAGAAGAAAGCCTGTATGGCCTTTTCGCCTGAGTGTCCGAATGGCGGGTTGCCCATGTCGTGTGCCAGGCAGGCTGTTGCCACGATGGTACCGAGTGACGGCGTGCAGGTGAAGGAGGCTCGGTCGCGGAGCGCTGCCTCCACGTCGTTGCCCAATGACATGCCTACGGATGCCACCTCAAGGGAGTGTGTGAGGCGGTTATGGACAAAGACACTGCCGGGCAGGGGGAACACCTGAGTCTTATTCTGCAGGCGACGGAACGGCGCGGAGAATATCAGGCGGTCATAGTCACGCTTGAATTCCGAGCGGTCATCATGTCGCTCAGTGTGGCGCATCTCCTGTCCGAGGCGCTTATTGGATATGAGAGAGGACCAGTCCAAATTAGTAAATTAAAGATTTGGCAAATGTAAGAATAATAGAGTTACATGAAGTTAAGCATCTGCTGCGTGGCATTAGACTGGGCTGCATCTGCTGTCGGGGCTTGAGCGGGCTGCTTCTCTGACGTTGTGTCTGCGACTCTCTGCTGCGGCTTTACGAGATTTGCAAGGTTCTCCAGCTGCTGACGTGTGCGAGTATA
Source organism: Prevotellaceae bacterium UBA2718 (assembly GCA_002353975.1). Classification (GTDB taxonomy): domain Bacteria; phylum Bacteroidota; class Bacteroidia; order Bacteroidales; family Bacteroidaceae; genus Prevotella. Next base: position 54,765 of record DEKQ01000149.1, on the reverse strand, counting down.
GGTGGGCTGATTCTCTACAGCGAGTATCAAGTCCTCGTTGTCAAGGTCTGAAGGAGAGAAATAATAGATGTGGTAGTTGCGCTTCTTGACGGTGCTGTTGCCGTCGCCACCATAGTAGCGGTTGAAGTTGTCCTGCAGCTTCTGCTCGCGGTCACGCTCTTCTGCCAGTTTCTGCAGGTCTTCAGCTGTCTGGTATTTCTTCATGCGCTCAGCCATCTCAGCATCAATGTCACTCAAGCCGAAGCCTGTGGCAAGGATAGTCACCTTCACCTTCTCGCCCAGTGACGGGTCGTTTGCCACGCCCCACTTCAACTCGAAGTCTGACCCGAACTTATCCATGAAGTCGTGGACATCGTTCATTTCATCCATCATGAGTCCCTTGTGGCCTGCATCATCGCTGCGGAAGGAGATGGAGATGAGGATCTTCTTGGAGTTGAACACGTCGTTATCGTTGAGCAATGGTGAGTTGAGCGCATCGGCAATAGCCTTCTTCACGCGTCCGTCGCCTTCACCATAACCGGTGGACATGATAGCCACGCCACCGTCTTTGAGCACTGTCTTCACGTCGTTGAAGTCGAGGTTTATCTGTCCGTGTACGGTGATAATCTCCGCAATGCTCTTTGCTGCCACTGACAGAGTGTCGTCGGCCTTGGCAAATGCTTCCATCATTGAGAGCTCGCCGTAGATGGTGCGTAGGCGCTCATTGTTGATAACGAGCAGCGCATCGACGTTGCGTGACATCTCCTCCACACCGTTCAGAGCCTGTGCAATCTTCTTCTTACCCTCGAAACGGAATGGTATGGTGACAATGCCGACGGTAAGGATGTCCAGCTCCTTTGATGCGCGTGCAATGACGGGAGCAGCACCTGTACCTGTACCACCGCCCATGCCGGCAGTGATGAATGCCATGCGCGTGCCATCGTTGAGCATGTTGCGTACATCCTCAATGCTCTCCTCTGCTGCGGCACGGGCCCTGTCAGGCACATTGCCGGCTCCCAGACCTTCACGACCCAGCTGAAGATGAACCGGTACGGGAGAGTCGTTGAGGGCTTGCGCATCGGTGTTGCACACCACGAACGATACATCGTGTATGCCCTCACGATACATGTGATTGACTGCGTTACCGCCGCCGCCGCCGACACCGATAACCTTGATGATGCTCTTTTCTTTTACTACGGGGCCGAAGCCTAATATCTGATCCATATATGAATTGACGTATTTACGGGTTGACGAATTTGTGAATTACTCATCGGCATCAGTGAATGTACCGAGCCATTTCAGGATTTTGTTGCCCAAAGACGGTTTGCGATTAGCTTTCTCCTGCTGACGTCTCATCTCTTCTTCAGCCAATTGTTTGGCAGCCTCGTCGGCCTTGCGCTTCTCCTCAGCCTCTTGCGCGGCCCTTTCTGCCGCATCTTTTTCTGCCTGTGTCTGGATGACACCTGGACGCAGAGAGTTAGGATCACGCGGTGCCTGAACAGAAGGGGCGCTGTCTGTTGAGTCGGTTCCGCGCCGCTCGGTGGTGTCGCCGTCGTTGAAGAGGTCAGAACTGCGCTCCTCTGGTGCCCAGCAGTTCTGGTCACCCTTTGCCAGCAGGCCGAGAAGCGTATTCATCGTACCGTTGTGAGCATTGATTTCGCTGTTTGAGGAATTGATGGTGTAGGTGACGAAGTTGGCTATGCGCACCTTGTCAATATGGGTTATCTCGCGGAAAGCCATATCAATGTTCTTCATATTTGAACCGCCGCCGGTAAGAACGATGCCGCCAAGTATCTTGTCGCGGAACTCGGTGGGCACCTGATTCCATGCGTTGGCAATAATCTCCTGAACTCGGCCCTCCACAATCTCAATGAATTTAGAGCTCTCTATCTTTCTTTCAGCATCAAGGTCGTACTTCAGTGACGGGTCAATGTCCGCTGCAGGGGTGTAAGCCGATGCGTGACGCAGTTTCAGTTTCTCTGCCTCTGCCTCGTCAACCTGCAGGGAGGTGATGTCTTTCGTAATGTTGGAGCCGCCGATAGGTATTACGGCAATATGGCGAATGATGTTCTTATGATACACCATCACGGTCGTAGTGTCTGCTCCCAGGTCCACCAACAGGCAGCCGCTGCGCTTCTCTACCGGCGTCAGGACAGCGTCGGCCAGGGCGAAAGGTGCCAGATACATCTCTGCTATCTGCACGCCGGCTATGTCGAAGCAGCTGTTGAGCTTCTGATAGTGGCGACGGCACTGCAGGATATTGAGGAAATTACCCTCCAGCCTGCGGCACTGTATGCCGACAGGGTCCAACTCGGGAAGTGAGTCGGCACGGTATTCCTGTGCCTCTACATCCAGAATTTCCATGTCAGGATACTGCATGTTGCGGTTCTGGTCCATCATTTCCACTATAATGCGTTGCGTAACGGGAACGTCAGAGTCTATCTCGCGGACTATGCTGTTGCGTTCAGAATGGATAGACTGACCTCCGACACCGATATATACATGCTTGATGCCGGACTTCAGTTGACTCTTCAGTCGCGAGATGATGTTGGTTATACACTGTACGGTCTTGTCGATGTTGTAAACAACACCTTTGCGCATGCACTGTGAGGCATCCTCACTCATGACGGACAGGACCGCAATACTGCCGTCAGATCTGCGCTGACCGGCTATTCCGGTGATTTTAGTGGAACCAAGTTCAATGGCTACGACGAAATTCTTTGCTGGCATAGATATGGATTGATGTTTATTGTTGTTGAGTTGTTGTAGAGGGGTTCTCTTCCTTTTGTTTGGTGACAGGGGCACGATGGCATACTACCTGGTTGATGTATTCCAGTGAGATGTAATCGTATTTTGTCCATCCGGCATACTTCAAGCCTTCCTTGTAGAATATCTCCAGACGCCGAAGCTGGTTGCTGACGAAGGTCTGTACCTTCTTCTGCCTGCGTTTGGCATCAGAATCAGTAGGAAGTGTGCCGATGTTGATGATATGCTCACCCACGCGGGGCACAAGCTCTACAGACTTGTCGGGCAAAATGTTTATTTGTTCTATCTGCCGGCTCCACAGGTCGCTGGAGTTTATAATCTGCGCCAAAAGCACTATGTAGTGTGTGGCATAGTGACGCGTGACGGCTCCGGTGACAATGATCATGTCGCTGGTGTATTGTGAGTTGGGCATGATGCCACCGTTGTCATCAAGGTAGTAATCGTCTCCGTTGTTGCTCTTGACACGTACGATTGGGGTGCGTTGCGTGACGGTGATGCAGACATACCCGTCTGTCGTGGTATAGCATTGCGCAGTGTTTACGAACGGCATGTGCGTCAGACGCTGCTCAATGGTGCGGGTATTGACCTCGGCAATAGGGCGGGACAGGGGATACAACCGGTTGCGCTCCAACAGGCTTTTTACCTCTTTTGAGTTGAGGAAACCATTCTCGTTCTCGTCGGCGATGTTGATCTTCACCTTGGTACACATGTCAGAGGACTCCACGGGCTTGTTCCATGAAGTCATTGCCATGACGAGGTAAACGGCTATTGCCACGTCGAAGAGGATGAGGAAGGTTCTCTTCCAGTTGATGTTTATTCTGATCAAGCTTCTTTATTCTTTATTATTTCTGCTATCTGGGGAACGTAATTGTCCAGGTCTCCGGCTCCAAGAATGATGAGAACGTCGAAGTCGCGGCTGTTGACATATTCAAGCACATCCTCCTTGTGAATCATGGATTTCTCCACTCCGGGAGCGAGATTGTCATATATCAGCTTTGATGTGACGCCGGGGATGGGCTCCTCGCGCGCCGGATAGATGTCGCAAAGTATCACCTCGTCAAGCTGTGACAGAGCGGAGGCGAAGTCTGCATAGAAGTCACGGGTGCGGGTATAGAGGTGAGGTTGGAAGATTGCCGTGATGTGACGGTCGTGGTAAACCTCGCGCATACTTTTGGCACTCTGATAGATTTCCTTCGGATGGTGGGCATAATCAGAGATGACGACGTGCTTATCGGTGCGCAGTGCGAAGTCAAAACGACGGTCCACACCCTTGTAGGTCTTCATGCCCTGCCTCAGTTCCTCTGCCGTGCACCCGTTCAACTGTGCCATTGCCATAGCCCCGACGCCATTGTCTATGTTGATGGGGACAGGCTGTCCGAGCTCCACATCTTTCACGTTCTCAATGGGAGAGATGAAGTCGAACGTGATGCTGCCATTCCCAATACGGATATTTTCGGCGTGGAAATCACCGTCAGAGGTGCCGTATGTATATGTTGTTACGCCTTCGCCGACATCTGCTTTCATCTCCAGTCCGGTGTGAATGATGAGCGTTCCGCCTGGCTTTATCAGTGTGGTATAGTGGCGGAAAGACTCCAGATAGGCCTCCTTGGTACCATAGATGTCCAGGTGGTCAGGGTCCGTTGATGTGATGACGGTCATCCAGGGGCGCAGCCAGTGGAAAGAACGGTCAAATTCATCAGCCTCTATCACAACATAATCTGACTGGTCGGAGAGGATGTAGTTAGTGCCATAGTTCTTTGAAATGCCCCCCAGGAAGGCGTTACAGTCGGCCTTTGAGCCGTGCATGATGTGGGCACACATGGTAGAGGTAGTGGTTTTGCCGTGAGTTCCTGCCACGCACAGGCCCTTGTGAGCCTCTGTCAACGTGCCGAGAACCTGTGCACGCTTCTGCAAGTCAAAGCCATTGCTGCGGAAGAACTGTAACTCCGTGTGGTCTGACGGTATGGCAGGAGTATATACTACCAGCGTCTCCTTGGGGTCAAGACACTGCTGAGGTATCATGCTGACATTGTCTTCATAATGTATCAGCATTCCTTCTTTCTCCAACTGGGCGGTGAGTTTCGACGGTGTCTTGTCGTAACCCGCCACACACAAACCCTGACGCAGGAAGTAGCGTGCTATTGCGCTCATGCCGATTCCACCGGCTCCTATGAAATATACTGCTTTCAATGTTGTGAACTTTTTAGTATTCTATGGTGTATTTGTTTTCGTTTTCTGCTATGCTTTCAAGCCTGCGAGCTTCAGAACCTCGTCGGCTATGATGTCGGCAGAGTGGGGAAGGGCGAGCTTCTTTACCTCTGTCTCCAACTGCTGTATGGTCTCTTGCGAGGCAACGAGCGCCACGGCCTGTTCCACAAGCAGCTGGCGTGCCTCCTGATCTGCCACATATACCGCCGCTCCCTTGTCGGACAGTGCGTGTGCATTCTTGCTCTGATGGTCCTCTGCCACGTTGGGCGAGGGCACGAGAATGGCTGCTTTTCCAAGCAGGCAGAGCTCGCTGATGCTTGATGCTCCGGCTCGTGATATGACAATGTCAGCTGCGCGATATGCCATTGCCATGTCAGAGATGAAGGCCTGGGGCTTCACGTAGTGTGCATTGGCCTCACGAGCCTTGCGTTCACATTCCTCAATGTAGAACTTTCCCGTCTGCCAGATGACCTGAATCCCTTTCTCTTCAAAGCGGTGTATGCCTTCAGAGATGGCGTCGTTTATTGTGCGGGCACCGAGCGAACCTCCAATGACGAGGATTGTGGGACGGTCTGCCTGCAGGCCTAATGCCGTGCGTGCCTCCTGCTTTGTGCAGGTATTGTCAAGCAGAGCCTGTCGCACAGGATTGCCGGTGAGGATGAGACGGTCGGCGGGGAAGAAGCGTTCCATTCCATCGTAGGCTACGCATATCTTCTTAGCCTTGCGGGCCAGCGACTTGTTTGTCACTCCGGCATAGCTGTTCTGCTCCTGTATCAGGCA
>DEKQ01000149.1:43818-48984 GCA_002353975.1 Prevotellaceae bacterium UBA2718 | reverse complement strand
GCCACCTGAGGCTTGAATTGGCGTATGATGTTCTTTACCATCCAGCGGCTTCGGAAGAAGTCGTACATCACGCCGAAGTTCTTCGGGCTCCACAACGGGCGGTATAGTCCACGCACAGGAAGTCCTTTTATTTCATAGCCGGCTTCGGGGACACGTGTCATTTCCATTCGTCCCTCGGCTCCAACGAATAGTATTTTCGCATCGGGGCGCTTGGCCTTGATGGCGTTGGCTATGCTGATTGCGGGGAAAATGTGGCCGCCTGTGCCGCCGCCGCTAATGATGATTCTTGGTTCTTCCATAGTTATTGTGGTGTTATGTTATGCCATTTCGAGCTTTACGTCATCGCGTTTCTTTGCAGTACGACTGATGCTGAGTATTACTCCGATGTATATACAGTTTATGATGGACGATGTACCGCCCTTGCTTATCAGCGGCAGAGGCTGACCTGTGACTGGTGCCAGCCCTACGGCAACCATCATATTGAACAGCGCCTGGATGACTATCAGCAACGCCAGACCCATGGCGAGGAATGCAGGGAATGTGTTTGTGCAGCGTCGCGCTATCTGTCCTGTGCGGAAAAGCAGCGAGATATAGAGCAGGGCGACAAATGCAGCCCCAATCCATCCTAACTCCTCAAAGATGATGGCGTAGATGAAGTCAGAGAATGCCAGCGGCAGGAAGTCGCGTTGCTCTGAGTTCCCCGGACCCTTCCCTATGAACTGGCTTGATGCGATTGCAATGTTGGCATGGCCCACCTGACTGTTCTTGTCCAGGTCATATTTGTGCGGATCCACGCGCTCGCTGTTCATAAAATTGTCTATACGCTGCTTCCACAGGTCCAGACGGTGCAGCACTCCCCCGCGTTTCCCAGAGCCTGCAGACGCTTTCTTCGCCTTGTCGGGAGCGATAGTCTCCGTCAGTTGCTTGTCCGAGGCTTCTACGCTTTCTGTCAGTTGCTTTGCCTCGGCAGCCTCGTTGGCGGCTATCTGACTGCTGTCCTGGCCGATGAAGTAAATCGTTGATACTGCCAGCACGAGGAGAATGGCGACGGCAGAACAGAGATAGCCTATCTGTCTCCACGGCACGCGGCCTATTATCATCATGCAAAAGACCGTCGCTCCCATCAGGGCAGCCGTGGAGAAGTTCTCCGTAAACACAAGTCCCATGAAGCCGAGGGATGTCAACACGATATATTTGAACGCCTTGGGATGGGCACCCTCCGGCGTCTGCAGCTGGCTCAGTATGTGGGCGGTAAGCAGCACCAGCGTGCCTTTGGCTATCTCCGAGGGCTGCAACGGTATGCCGAAGAAGCTTATCCATCGTGCTGCGTCATTGGTCTTGGCTCCGAAAAGCAACACCCACAGCAGCAGTAAGGGCGAGACTATACACAGTATGGGCGTGCATAGCTTGAAGTATCGGCATGGAATGTTGAGCACAAAGACCATTACTCCGATGCCAAGCAGGAGGTATGTGGTGTGCTGAATGGCCGCAATCCAGTAGTTGCCGGACTTATAGCCCAGAGAGGATGATGAGGAATATACTTCCAGCACACTGATAACGCAGAGCAGGAAGAAGATTATCCAGATAATCCTGTCGCCTTTGAATATGTTTTGTAGTTTCTGTAACTTCACCGTCAGAGACGTATATTTGTTGTCTGATAAATGTTTCTATATAGTTGTTTGAGGCTTATTCCTTTGCCAAAGCCTTGAACTGCTCACCCCGGTCCTCCATGTTCTTGAACAGATCGAAGGATGCGCAGCATGGTGACAGCAGCACCACATCGCCTGGCTTGGCCATCTTGCGGCAGGCTTCCACGCACTCTTTCATCGAATGGGTGTCGGCAACGGGCAGTCCCAGACCGTCGAAGGCGGCGTGGAGCTTCGCGTTATCCACTCCCATATAGACCAGCGCGCAGCATTTCTCCTTTACCAGCGACGCAATCTCGCTATAGTCATTGCCTTTGTCTTTGCCTCCTACGATGAGCACCGTTGGGCGCGACATGGCCTCAAGAGCCACATGGCAGGCATCCACGTTTGTGGCTTTGGAGTCGTTAATCCAAAGTATTCCGTCCTTTTCTATGACCTTCTCCAGCCTGTGCTCTACTCCGGGGAAGTCCTTCAGACACTGCTGCAGGATGAGTTCCATCTTCGCCTGCTGACCTGCGGAGAGCTCCATCTTTGCCATTGCAGAGTGAACGGCGCAGCGGGCAGCCATCATATTGCGCTGGTTATGCTTGCCCGGCAGTGGGAAATCGCTGTTCGGGTCTATCTCGCTGTCGCTGAATGGCTGCAGCGTGGGATTACCCATGACGGCAGGACGTGATGACGGGGTGGGCTTGGGGGCATAGCCGTCCTGTCGCTTCTGCAGCTCGTTGTTGATGTATTCGTCATCGTTCCAATAGACGAAGGTGTCCTTCGGAGTCTGGTTCTGTATGATGCGCATCTTGGAGTCCACGTAGTTCTGCATGTTGAACTCATAGCGGTCCAGGTGGTCCGGAGTTATGTTCATCAGCACTGCCACGTCGGCACGGAACTCATACATATTGTCAAGCTGGAAGGAACTGATCTCCAGTACATACCAATCGTGGTCCTGCGTGGCTACCTGAAGGGCGTAACTGCGCCCGATGTTGCCTGCCAGCCCTACGTCAATACCAAACTTCTTCATTATATAATATATGAGAGAAGTGGTCGTAGTCTTTCCGTTCGAGCCGGTGATGCATATCGTCTTGCCCTTGCTGTAGCGCTTGGCAAACTCCAACTCGGCGAGGATTGGCGTGCCTTGGGCTATGAGAGCCTGCACCAATGGAGCGGTGTCAGGTATGCCGGGGCTCTTTACAACCTCGTCAGCTGACAGGATTTCGGCCTCGGTATGGCCGCCTTCCTCCCAGCGGATATTCTCCTCGTCAAGCTTTTTCTTGTACTTTGGCTTGATGGAACCCATGTCCGAAACGAATACCTCGTAACCTTCTTTCTTTGCCAGGATTGCGGTTCCTACGCCGCTTTCACCTGCTCCAAGTATTGCTAACTTCATTTTTCTGTCCCTCTTTCTTATCTTATCTTGAGTGTGATGATTGCTAATGTTGCCATGCCGATGGTGACAATCCAGAAACGCGTCGTGATCTTAGACTCCAGCCAGCATCCCCGTGGCCAGTTCAGTATGATGTGTATGTCATCGGCCAGTTGTCCAGGCTTGATGCGGAAGGCGTCGTGTATAGGCGCCCGCTTGAAGAGTCGCAGCTTCTTGCCGTGTTTGTTGCCGTGCTTCGCTGTCTGCACTTGCAGCATCACCGAGATGCTTTCCATGAAGAAGACGAAGCAAAGTACGGGTATCAGCAGCTCTTTGTGTATGATAATCGCCGTTACGGCTATGATGCCTCCGATGGCTAATGACCCGGTGTCACCCATGAATATCTGTGCCGGATAGGCGTTGTACCACAGGAAACCTATCAGTGCGCCGATGAATGCGCTCAGGAATATCACCAGTTCCTCTGACTGCGGGATATACATTATGTTGAAATATGCCGCATATCCGATGTGACTGGACACATACGCCAATATGCCAAGGGCGACACATATTATTGCCGAATTGCCGGCACACATGCCGTCCATGCCGTCGTTCAGGTTGCTGCCGTTGCTCACGGCCATGACGACAAACGTCGTCAGCAGTACGAAGAATATCCATCCGGCTGCGCTGCGGTGCTCACCGAGCCATGAGAAGAAGACGTCCGTATAGTTCAGGTTATTGTTCTTCACAAAAGGAATCGTCGTGGTCGTAGACTTCACGGGGTTACTCTTGTGCATCACTATCTCCGTTGTCTGCTGTCCGTTTGCCGTGCTCCGTTGCATTGACACGTTCTCGCGTATCACTGCGTCAGGGCTGAGCCACAGCGTAAGACCCACTATCAGACCCAGCACGGCCTGTCCTATGAGCTTGTAGGCAGGCTTCAGGCCGTCTTTGGTTATCTTCAGCTTTATGTAATCATCAGCGAAACCGATGAACCCGAGCCACAGCGTAGTGACAATCATCAGTATCATGTAGATGTTTCTCAGGCGCCCGAAGAGCAGACATGGCAGTACCGTGGCAACGATTATGATTACTCCTCCCATCGTCGGCACACCCTTCTTCTCCACGCCGTAGGGGTCAATGCTCCTGTCGCGCTGGGTCTCGGTGCCTCCGTGCTTACGCATCCATTTGATGAATATCTCACCAAACCACACTGAGATAATCAGCGAGAGCACCAGTGCCAGCAGCGAGCGGAAGGAGATGTAGCTCCACATGCCCGAGCCGGGAATGTTCCATTGCTCCAAGAAGCGAAAGAGATAGTATAGCATATATTGTCTGTTTCTGTTGAGTGATTAGTCGTATCTTGCTTTATAGTCCGAAGGCATTGCGCAGTTCCTCACGGTCATCAAAGTGGTGCTTCACGCCTTTTATAATCTGATAGTCCTCATGCCCCTTGCCTGCCACGAGTATCACGTCGCCCTTCTTTGCCAGCATCGTGGCTGTCTTGATGGCCTCGCGGCGGTCTGGTATGGTCAGCACCTTCTTCATCTGGCGTGCGTTGAGGCCTGCCAGCATGTCGTTGATGATGTCCTGCGGCTCTTCGTTGCGTGGGTTATCGCTGGTTATGATGACCTTGTCGCTCTGCTTTACTGCCTCTTGTGCCATGAGCGGGCGCTTTCCCTTGTCGCGGTTGCCGCCGCACCCGCACACGGTGATAATCTGCCCCTCCTTGCCTTCCATCACTTCGTGGATGGCATTGAGCACATTGACCAGCGCGTCGGGCGTGTGGGCGTAGTCCACCAGACCAGTCACGCCGTCTGTGGAGCGTATCGGCTCCAGTCGTCCGGCGACGCTTTTCAGCGTGCTCATCACCACGAGCACGTCCTCCGCGCTCTTGCCCAGCATCCTCGCGGCCCCATACACGGCGAGGAGGTTGCTGACATTGAACTTGCCGATGAACTGTACTCCCACCTCGCGGCTCTCCACACGGCTCTCTCCGCTCTCCTCAATGCCGAGGTACATACCCTCGAAATGACACTCTATGATGTGGGCCTTATAGTCGGCCATGCTCCTGATGGAGTAGGTCTTTACCTTCGCCTTGGTGTTCTGTACCATGATGAGGCCGTTCTTGTCATCTACGTTGGTGATGGCAAAGGCCGTCTT
>DEKQ01000149.1:29369-43756 GCA_002353975.1 Prevotellaceae bacterium UBA2718 | reverse complement strand
TGGTAGTCCAGGTGGTCGCGGGTCAGGTTGGTAAAGATGCCTCCCACGAATGTCAGTCCGCCGATACGCTTCTGCGCTATGGCGTGGCTGGAGCATTCCATGAAGGCGTATTCGCATCCTGCCTTCACCATCTTGGCCAGCAGTTGGTTCAGCTCAATGGGGTCGGGGGTGGTATGGTCAGTGGGGAACGCCTCGTCATCCACGTAGTTGCACACCGTGGACAGCAGTCCGCACTTGTGTCCCATCTTGCGGAACATATTNNATATTATATAATAAGGTGGCGATTGTTGTCTTGCCGTTGGTTCCGGTTACGCCGACAAGCTTCAGCTTCTCCGTCGGGTTGCCATAGAATGTCGTTGCGGCAATGCCCACCGCGTCTTCGGTGCTCTCTGTCACCACGAATGTGACATTGCTGCCAGCTGATGCCGCAGGTATCTCTTCGCATAATATGGCTGCCGCTCCCTGTTCAATAGCTTTCGGAATGAACTCATGACCGTCCACCTGCGTGCCGCGCATGGCAACAAAAAGGTGGCCCGACTCAATCTTTCTCGAGTCGATGTTAATTCCCTTGATGTCAATGTCGGCGTTGCCGACAATTTTGATGGGCTTCAGTTGTTCAACAATCTCAGTCAGTTTCATGTCTTTCTGTTATGCTAAATTGTACATTGTACATGGTAAATGGTACATCCTATGCCAGTTTCAGTACTATCTTTTCGTTGCGGTGCATCGGTGAGCCTGCGGGTTTGCTCTGTTGTCTTACCTTGCCGGTGCCCTGGATTACGACCTTTCCTCCTCGGCTCTCAATGATATAGACGGCATCGCGTGCGCCCATTCCCGTCACGTCAGGCATCTGGTTCTTTGGGTATGTAGGCCTTTTCTGCTGCGCCCCTTTCTTCAGGTTGAAGTGTGAGAGTATGAATTGTGACGCCTCATTGTTGCCCCACTTTATCTCGGGCGCGGTGCTGTATTTGTCATCCTTTGCCAATACCAGGTCATACTTGATGTTCTTGGCCATGATGCCCTCCGCTATGTCGTGGAACACCTGTCCGCTCATGGCGCCGCCCGAGGCTGGCAGACCGGCCTTGTGTATGCAGACGATGCAGGAGTACTTAGGCTTTATCCTCTCGCCGGTCTCGGGGTCTTTGCCTGAAGGGAAGTATCCGCAGAAGGAGAGCAGGTAGTTTACCACGCCGTTCTTATATCCGCCGCCGGCTGCCTTCTGTGCCGTGCCGGTCTTGCCTGACACTCCGAAGTTCGGTGAACCGGCGCGTTTGCCCAGTCCGATGGACACTACCTGATAGAGTATGTCCTGTATCTCGTGCAGCGCCTTCTCGTTTTTGTATATCTTTTCCTTCAGCACCACGACAGGAAACTCCTCCACTACCTCGCCGTCGTTCTCTATGCGCTTCACGAATCGTGGCCTTACCATCTTGCCGTCGTTGGCTATCGCGTTGTAGAATGTTACGACGGAGATTGGCGGAACCTGTGTCTCGTAGCCAATACTCATCCACGGCAGGGCTGTGGCGCTCCAGTTCAGCCACTGTCCGCGTTCGTTCTTCTTAGGCATACGGATGCGTGGTGGCTCGTACTCCCTGAACTTCAGGTGGAGGTTCTCGGCTATTCCCACGCGCCTCAGACCCTCCACGAATTTCTCCGGACGGTTGTGGTAGTACTTGTCTATCAGTGCGCTGACGCCGATGTTTGAGCTGACCTGCAGCGCCTTCGGCACGCTGATGACGCCATATCCGCCTCGGTGCCAGTTGTGGTCCTTCATCTTTGCGCCGTACATCTCGCGTATTCCGCAGCCGGTGTCTATGTGCATCGTGGTGTCTATGACGCCGTCGTCGAGTCCCACGAGGAAGCTCGCGGTCTTGAATACAGAACCTGGCTCCAGCAGGTCGGCTATGGCGTGGTTGCGCCCTTCGCGGTATTCGCCGGTCTCAGGGTCCAGGTCCATGTTCACCATGGCCTTGATGTCGCCCGTCTCCACCTCCATCACGATGGCTACGCCGGTGTATGCACCGTCTTTCTTCAGCTCCTTTATGAGCGAGCGCTCCGCCAGGTCCTGTATGCCTACGTCTATCGTCGTCACGATGTCCATGCCGTTCACGGCGTTGGAATCGACTATGTTCACGCTGGCATCGAGCACCTTACGGCGGTGCATGAAGCCGGCGCGGCCTTTCAGTATGCTGTCAAAAGCCAGCTCCAGTCCTGAGAAAGCCGTTCCTTTCTCCTTGTAGGTGTCCCCGATGACCGATGACGCGAGTGAGCCGTAGGGCCTCGTGCGTATCATGTATTCCTGTGCCGTGAAGCCTCCCACGCCGGGGCGAAGGCGGAAGATGGGCAGCTCTTTTACGCGCTTGTAGGTGTTGAAGTCTATGCGCCTCTTTACCACCGGCCAGTAGCGGCTGTTCTTCTCATATCCCTCTTTCAGGTGAGCCTTGAATTCCGCCGCTGTCTTGTTGGGGAATATCCTGTGCAGGCCCTCGCACAGCTCGTCCAGCGTCTTGGTGTCGTTGCCTAAGGAGTCGTGCCACAGCGTGTCGGCCTTGCTCTCCTTCAGCGCCACGAAGTCCATGTGGATGCGGTACTCCGGCAGGTTGCAGGCCAGCTGCTGTCCGTTGTCGCCGTAGATGCTTCCACGCACGGGGTACATGGGCAGGCTGTCGCGCTTCACCAGAGAGTCCACGGCACTCCAGTAGCTTCTCTCTACGGTCATTATGTAGAAACCCTTCGCCAGTACTGCCACCGCCACGAGCGTCAGCAATACCGCGAAGATGGTGTATCGCAGGGTTGATATTTTGTTGTCGTATGTTGCCATTTTATTCTTTTACTCTTATCAGGAACGGTGGTTCGTTTGGTACCGTCAGTGTGCTGTCGCCGTATGCGCTCAGCAGCTGCATCACGTAGCTCTCGCGGCTTTTCTCTGTCAGCATACTGGTGCAGGCCACGGCCTTGTTGTGCATGTCGCGCATCTGGCGCTCCGTCTTGGCTATCTCCACCACCTTCTTCTGGCACAGGTACCTGTTGCTTATATATATAATAAGGAATGCGCACACGAGGAGCACCAGGCCTATCTGTCTCTGCACGGCACGGGCTATGATGACTCCGCCCAGCGTGCGCGAGATGGAGAAAGGCGACGACGTGTCCTGCTCCTCTTTGGCTTCGCGGGCTATGACGTCTTCTATCGTCTTGTTGCCAAGCACGTTGCTCGTCTGCGCGGGCGCCTCCTCTGTCGGCTTCTGCGTTGACTCGTCTTGCAGCTCTATGTTCTCATCCTTATCCATTTGCTTTCTTTTCGGCTATTCTCAGTTTTGCGCTTCGTGAGCGCGGGTTGTCACGTTGCTCCTCTAAGGAGGGGGTATCGACCTTGCCGTTGACCGCTTGCAGCGGCACCTGTGCCTTTCCGTAGAAGTCGGTCTCGCGTCGTCCCTCGGCATTGCCGGTCTTTATGAAGTTCTTTACGATGCGGTCCTCCAGGCTGTGATAGGTGATGACGCTCAGCCGTCCGCCCGGTTTCAGCAGCTCTATGGCCGACTGCAGCATCTCCCTGAGGGCATCCATCTCGTGGTTCACCTCTATCCTCAATGCCTGAAAGAGCCTCGCGAGGTCTTTCTTCTCATGCGGGCTGACGTCTATGGCATTGGAGCCTGGTTCGCATCCCTCCCCCTTGGGAGAGAAGAAAGGGGCTTTGATGGCCCTTAGCAGGTCGGTGGTTGTCTGTATCCTTTTGGCTTGTCTCGCCCTTACGATGGCTGCGGCTATCCTTCTTGAGTTCTTCAGCTCGCCATAGAAATAGAGCGTGTCCGCCAGTCGTTCCTCGTCGTATGTGTTGACGATGTCTGCCGCTGTGATGCCGTCGCGTTTGTTCATCCGCATGTCTAACGGCGCGTCATATCTGAAGGAGAACCCTCTCGTCTCATCGTCAAAGTGGTGTGACGACACCCCGAGGTCGGCAAGCAGGCCGTCAATTCCGTCAATCCCGTAATACCTCATCCAGTTCTTCAGATACCTGAAGTTGCTCCTCACGAACGTAAACCTGTCATTGGCAGGGATATTCCTCTCCGCGTCAGCATCCTGGTCAAAGGAGAACAGGCGTCCTCTCCGTCCTTCCGCTTCTCTCGTGCCCTGCGGCTCTCCCTCCTTCGTGCCACCGTGCCCTGCGGTTCTCCGCAGGGTCTCCTCTTCCGCGGCCTCCAGCCGTCTCAGTATCTCCCTGCTGTGCCCGCCGCCTCCGAATGTCACATCCACATACACGCCTCCTGCTTGTATGTTCAGCCCGTCAATGCTTTCTTTCAGCATCACCGGGACGTGATAGACCGCTTGCTCAGGGCCGGAGCCTATGGTGGTGGGAGTGTTATCCATATTCGGGCGTAATTATCCGTTTGTGCCTTCGTTCATCAGGCCTTCTAAGGCTTTGCTGAAGTCATCCTGGCTCATAAACTGCTCGCTGTTGCTGCCGGCGGCCCATATCTCTATCGTGTCGCCAACGCCGATGAAGCGTACCGCCTGGTCTATCCCCGCCACTTCCATGAAGCGCTTGGACAGCAGGATGCGTCCGCTTCCGTCGAGTGAGATGTTCTCCACCTCGCTCACGAACTGGCGGAAGATGTTCTGTTGCTGTCTGTTCCAGCGGTTCAGCTTGCTGCGCATGAAGTCCATCTGCTCCGCCCATACACTCTGGGGGTAGAGCACCAGACAGTCCTCGTGCACGTCTTTCCTGAGCACCAGCAGCTCCTCGCCCTCCGACTGCAGCACCTTGCGGAATGCTGCAGGAAGGAATACGCGCCCTTTGGCGTCGATGCGGGCCTCTATGTTGCCAAGAAATCTCATGCTTCTGTTACGATGCGCTCTTGCGTTCTTATTTATAAATTACACTAACTGCCTGCAAAGGTACAAATTTTTTCCCCACTTCCCCCCACTTTACTCCACTTTTTTGTCTTAAAAGCTAAATTTATGGATATTTAACAATACCCCAAAGACCGCGAAACCTCAGCACATTAAACAATTAATGGGAAATTAATGGTCAATTAATGGTAATTCGTGTTAAAAATCTTAGCCCTCAGAGCGTTGGTAATTCAGTTTTTTTTCTTACCTTTGCACGCAGAAATATAATACCCGATGAAAATATGATTACCACAACTGCGACGATAAAAAAGTCTGTAAATAACAGCTGTCAGCCCTCTGTGCATGGGGAGACTATCCGCGATAGGGTTTTGGCAGAGACAATCTCAGTGGATGAGTATTTTGATGAACTGATAGATCAGGTTAAAGAGGACTATGCAAATCTATGAGGTGCGTATTAGCCGTGCGGCACGTATCGACATGGCAAACCTTCGCGCTTTTTTGGGTGCCATGCTCTCTGAGGAAGGAGCCGTCCGTTATGCCAACAGTATGCGTGAAGAGATAAAGATGTTGGCTCTTTATGCAGACCTGTATGGCAAATCAACTTCATTGGCATTGCTCCAAATTCATCCTGAGGCAAGGAGAATAGTGTCCCATAACCGTCGTTGGATATATGTTTACCACATAGAAAGTGGATTTGTAATTTTAGATCGCATACTTCCTTCTAAGATGAATAAAGGTTGAATTTCAGCCTTCTATGGGTATAGAGGAAGAGGGGAGAGAAACCCCAGTGGATGCCCGTTGATGAATTGAGAGGTGAGAATTGAATAGTGCGGCGCATTACGCATATAACGTGGGGCTTCTAACTTGGGGACGTGGTACGCAGGCATCGGGGCAACGGGGGACGTGGGCGTCCTCGCCCGCGATGCTCGGCGCAAAGCGACGCTTTCACCAAGCGAAGCGACTGAAAGAAGGTGCTCCGTCATGGATATGAGAAAAAATGCAAGCACTTTTTCTTGCATTTCTCATAACTTAATTGTACCTTTGCAGCCGAAATAGTAAAATTGAAAATTTAAGCATAAAACATTATGGCAAAGAAAGCACTTCTTATGATCCTTGACGGTTGGGGAATAGGCAAGCACGGCAAGGGCGATGTGATTTACAACACTCCGACACCTTATCTTGACTATCTCACGGCTGTCAGCAGTCACTCACAACTTCAGGCTTCAGGCGAAGACGTGGGTCTTCCCGATGGTCAGATGGGTAATTCCGAGGTCGGCCACCTTAACATCGGTGCCGGTCGCATCGTCTATCAGGACCTGGTGAAGATTAACAGGGCCTGCGCTGACGGCTCTATCAGCAAGAATCCGCAGGTGGTAGAGGCTTTTACATACGCTAAGGAGAACGGCAAGAAGCTTCACCTCATGGGCCTGACCTCAAACGGCGGCGTGCACTCATCACTTGACCATCTCTTCAAACTCATTGAGGTGGGCAAGGAATATGGACTCTCACAGCAGGTGTTCGTGCATTGCTTCATGGACGGTCGCGATACTGACCCGAAGTCAGGCAAGGGCTTCATAGAGCAGTTGACGGAGGAATGCAAGAAGAATGATGCCAATGTGGCATCCATCGTAGGCCGTTTCTACGCTATGGACCGCGACAAGCGCTGGAACCGCGTAAAGGAGGCATACGACCTCATCACTGCCGGCAAGGGTAAGTCAGCCACGGATATGGTGGCTGCTATGCAGGAGTCATACGACGAAGGCGTGACGGATGAGTTCATAAAGCCTATCGTCAACGCATCGGTAAATGGTAAGATAGAGGAGGGCGATGTCGTTATCTTCATCAATTTCCGCAACGACCGCGCCAAGGAGCTTACCCAGGTGCTCACTCAGCAGGACATGCCGGAGGAGGGAATGCAGACCATTCCTGGCCTGAAATACTATTGCATGACTCCTTACGATGCCTCTTTCAAGGGTGTGGGCATACTCTTCCCGAAGGAAAATGTAACGAATACACTGGGAGAATACCTCTCTTCGCTTGGCAAGAAGCAGCTGCACACCGCTGAGACGGAGAAGTATGCGCACGTTACATTCTTCTTCAACGGCGGTCGTGAGCAGCCTTACGAGGGTGAAGACCGCGTGCTCGTGGCATCGCCAAAGGTGGCTACATACGACTTGAAGCCTGAGATGTCGGCATACGAGGTAAAGGACAAGCTCGTTGAAAACATTAAGAAAGATATCTACGATTTCATCGTTGTAAACTTCGCCAACGGTGATATGGTGGGACATACAGGTGTCTATAACGCTATAGCAAAGGCTGTAGTGGCTGTTGACAACTGTGTCCGCGACGTTATAGAGGCTGCAAAGGCTACGGGATATGAGGCTATCATCATTGCCGACCACGGTAATGCCGACAATGCCATCAACCCTGACGGGTCGCCAAATACGGCCCATTCACTCAATCCGGTTCCGTTTATCTATGTGACCGACAACAACTCTGCCACTGTAAAGGACGGTCGTCTGGCTGATGTGGCACCTTCTCTGTTGCACATCATGGGCCTGGAGCAGCCTGCAGACATGACCGGTGAGAACCTGATTATGGACTGATGCCCGTCTATCCACCAGCTGTTTCATGATATTATATGGTACAGATTGAACAGTCCTGGGGCTCAGCCTTGGCAGAAGAATTTGAGAAAGACTACTTCAAAAAACTGTCTGTATTCGTCCACGACGAGTACAGACAGTTTGTGTGTTACCCCCCAGGGCAGGAGATTTTCAATGCCTTCAACCTCTGTCCGCTTGACAAAGTGAAGGTCGTCATCATCGGTCAGGACCCCTATCATGGTGCCGGTCAGGCGGAAGGGCTCTGTTTCTCGGTCAAGACAGGGGTGCAGTTGCCGCCGTCTTTAGTAAATATCTTTAAGGAAGTGAAGGCCGATACAGACCATGTGCCGCCTATTATTACCGATGAAATGGGCAAAAAAATGTATGATGGTAGCCTTCGCCGCTGGGCTTCGCAGGGAGTTTTCCTGCTCAATGCCACGCTGACGGTGCGTGAGCATTTGGCCGGTTCGCATCAGCGTCACGGTTGGGAACAGTTCACCGATGCAGTCATCAGGACTGTATCAGAGCACAAAGAGCATGTGGTGTTTATCCTGTGGGGCGGCTATGCTCGCAGCAAGGCGTCGCTGATAGACCGCAGCAAGCATCTTGTACTTGAGTCAGTGCATCCCTCTCCGCTCTCCGCAAACCGTGGAGGATGGTTCGGCAATCACCATTTCTCCTCCTGCAACGCCTGGTTGCAGCAGCAGGGCATCACTCCGGTAGATTGGTAGCGGCGATGCACAGCGCATCATACCACTCCTGTCCGAAGCGCCGGATGAGAGGTTCTTTAAGGAATTGATATAACTTGATGCCTTGATTGTTTCCTTTTACTACGGCATCCTTGCAGACATCCCACCGATGATACACTATTGCGGTGAGTCCGTTGCTCAGCGTGCTCTCTCTTATCGGATAGAGCGCACATGAGATTGGCTTACACCAGTTGATGGCTTTCTTCCTGTATGCGCGTTCAAATGCGCACAAACAGCAGTTTTTCACGGTTTCATCGGCCATTTCGAGGTCTTCATAGCATGTGAAGACACAGTCTTTCCCATTTACTATTGAGGTGACAAGCTCTCCGTCCTTGTCGTTGTATGCCACGCCTTGCGCCGCTATGACGAGCTGTGCGGGCATGGACAAATCGGACATAACGCTGTCCAGATTCAGCTCTATCTGCTCCAGTTCTTCGATAGTTATAGGCGCTCCGGCATCTCCTTCCACGCAGCATACGCCCTTGCACTTGGCAAGGTCACAGCAGAAGCATTCCGTAAGTATGTCTGATGATACGAGAACATCACCTATCTGTACTATCATGGGAGGTGTCTTTTATGGCTCTACGCCGTTACGATACTCTGACGGTGTCACTCCGACATTCTCCTTAAAGTATTTTCCGAAGAATGACTGTGTGGGGAAATTCATCACCTCGGCAATCTCATTCATGCGCATATTGGTATGCCTCAGCAGGTTGCGCATCTCTGAAGTGACGAATTTGTCAATCCATTCGTTAGGTGTCCGACGGCTGACATTGGTCACTACCTCGCACAAATACTTCGGCGTGACATTCATTTGCTTGGCATACCACTGCACTTGTCGCTCCTCATGGTAGTGGTGCTCCACCCGTTGCACAAATTCCACAAAGAGCTGTTCGGACCTTGACTGCTTCTCGTTCTTGCCCGGTTGGTCTATGACACGGTCAAAAGCGCACGCCATATCATATATCATTGTGAGGAGGGTAAGGCGTATTATCTCTGTGCGATAGCGCTTTTTGGGCTGGTTTATGTGTGTCAGGATGGAGTGGAAGTAGTTCCTTGCAGCGAAAATCTCACCTTCGGTAAGTGTAAATACCGGGTGGTTGTGAGAGAGAAGGAACAGGTCGCTCATGTTGTGTACGTCTCGCAGTATCTCTTGCAGCAGCTTGTATGATACAAGGAAGGCAAATCCATCGAAGTCATTGCTGAATTTTGTATCCGTAATAACAGACTCTTCAGTTATCAACATCACCTGCTGATGGCTGTGCGAGCGTTGTTTTCCGTTGACTGTCAGGGTAGCTACTCCGCTGGTGCACATGCCTATATACAGACATAGTGACATGCGTCGCGGCTCAGTTAATACTGGCAGCGAGTGCAATGAATCAATCAACAGAAGTTCGTTGTTGAGGTGTGGCATCTTGAACACCGATGTCACTCGCTCAATGGAAATAGGAAGGATGTTGTTGTCTTTCGCCATGTTTTATTAGTTTAAGGTGTGTTGTATATACCTGCACCTGCTCTTTTCGGCAGATGCAGGTATGTGTCAAAGTATAGTATTGCTAAGCGTCAATGTTGGCGTAGTTTGCATTCTCCTCGATGAATGCTCGGCGTGGCTCCACGTCATCACCCATCAGCATGGAGAATATCTCGTCAGCTTCGGCAGCGTTCTGTATCGTTACCTGTTTCAGCAGTCGTGTCTCTGGGTTCATGGTGGTGTCCCACAATTGCTCGGGGTTCATCTCACCCAGACCTTTATATCGCTGTGTGTGCAGCTTGCTGTCGTCGGCATCGCCAGAGCAGTAGGTGTTGATGAAGCGCAGACGGTCTTCCTCGGTGTAGCAGTACTCCTTGTGGTTCTTGTAGGTGCACTGGTAGAGTGGGGGCGTTGCGATGTAAAGGTGTCCTTCCTGTATCACCTGAGGCATGAAGCGGAAGAAGAGCGTCATGATGAGCGTGTCGATGTGCGAGCCATCGACATCGGCATCGGTCATAATGATAATCTTGTCGTATCTCAGCTTGTCGATATTCGCGGTCTTTGCATCCTCTCCGTCAACGCCGAAGCGTACTCCGATGGCCTGCAGGATGATGCTTACGGACTCTGCCTCAAATACTTTGTGCCACTGAACCTTCTCTACGTTCAGTATCTTACCGCGCAAAGGCAGGATAGCCTGAGTGTGACGGTCGCGGCCTTGCTTTGCCGAACCGCCTGCCGAGTCACCCTCCACGAGGAATATCTCAGTCTTCTTCGGGTCGCGGCTTGAGCAGTCTGCCAGCTTGCCGGGCAGTCCGCCGCCGGCCATCGGGCTCTTGCGCTGAACGCTCTCGCGTGCCTTGCGTGCCGCAATACGTGCCGTAGCGGCGAGAATTACCTTCTCGCATATCTGGTGTGCCTCTTTCGGGTGCTCCTCCAGATAGTTGCCCATAGCCTCGCCTACAGCCTGCTGAACGGCACCGTTGACCTCGCTGTTGCCCAGCTTGGTCTTCGTCTGTCCCTCGAACTGAGGCTCTGCCACCTTCACGGAGATGATGGCTGTCAGACCCTCGCGGAAGTCATCAGGGGCAATCTCAATCTTTGCCTTCTCTATTTGCTTGCGTAATGCCTCGTCCTCGTCGGCATATTTCTTCAGCGAACGGCTGAGGGCGATGCGGAAACCGGTAAGGTGCGTACCGCCTTCGATGGTGTTGATATTGTTGACGTATGAATGGATGTTCTCAGAATAGTCGGTATTATACAGCAGCGCAATCTCTATCGGCGTGTTGTTCTTCTCTGTCTTCAGGTATATAGGCTCTCCGATGAGGCTGGTGCGGTGTCTATCCACATAGCGCACGAACTCCTTCAGTCCCTCTTTGGCATGGAATACCTCCGGCTTGCGCACGTTGCCCTCCTCGTCGGGGCGCAGGTCTGTCAGCGTGATGGTGATGCCCGCATTGAGGAATGCCAGCTCGCGCATACGGCGTGCCACGATGTCATATTTGTATGTAGTGGTGGTGAAGATTGAGCCGTCAGGCCAGAACTGCTGGCGTGTGCCGCGCTTCTCGGTCTCGCCGACAACCTTTACAGGGTACAGCGGCTTTCCCTTCTCGTATTCCTGCTGGTATATCTTGCCGTCACGATAGACCTGCGAAATCATGTGTGATGACAGTGCATTGACGCAACTGACGCCCACACCGTGCAAGCCGCCGGAGACTTTGTAAGAACCTTTATCGAACTTACCGCCGGCATGAAGCACTGTCATAACCACCTCCAGGGCGGACTTGTGCATCTTCGGGTGCTCGTCAACCGGGATACCGCGGCCATCATCCTCTACTGTCACGGAGTTGTCTTCGTTGATTGTTACGCGGATGTCGGTGCAATAGCCGGCCATTGCCTCGTCAATGGAGTTGTCAACGGTCTCGTTCACAAGATGGTGAAGACCCTTCTCCGAGATGTCGCCGATGTACATTGCAGGGCGCTTGCGGACTGCCTCAAGGCCTTCGAGCACCTGAATACTACTGCCGGTGTAATTCGTTTCTTTGTTCTGATTTTCTTCCATTATATGTTTTGTTGTTATTTTTGCCTTGCAAAGTTACGGAAAATTATTGGATTGTGCAAATAAAATACGTAGTATTTTCTCCTCCCGTATGCCGTTTCCTGCTATAATAGTTTCGGGTGTCCGTGTTATGGGCATGAAAAAAGGCTGCTACCCCTCACGGGCTACAGCCTTCTAGATAAAAAATTATTATGGAAACAATCTTGTGTATTCGTTTCTTGTCGCTGCTCTTAGAGCTTTGCGATGTGCTTGCAGAGGCTTGACTTCAGGTTCGCTGCCTTGTTCTTGTGGATGATGTTGGTCTTTGCGAGCTTGTCGAGCATCTTCTGTACTGCAGGATAGAGCTTCATAGCCTCGTCCTTGTTCGTGATTGCGCGCAGCTTGCGCACTGCGTTACGCATTGTCTTTGCGTAGTACTTGTTGTGAAGGTTCTTGGTCTTTGTCTGACGGATTCTCTTCACTGATGACTTGTGGTTTGCCATTTCTTTTTGTTTTTGGTTTGTTGCACGGCCTCGCTGGCGGTGCCGTTAATGATTAGCTATGGGTCTTACGTCACTACAACAGCCCTGGCGGGTGCTTGCACCCTCTGCCACCATGAGGACATCACTGCCCGATGGCAAATAATTCGTGGTAGCGCGTAGGGGAGTCGGACCCCTCTTGCAAGAATGAAAATCTTGAGTACTAACCGATATACGAACGCGCCGAACCGATATCATTCCGGAGAGATCCTCCCGAAATGCGCTGCAAAGGTACTAGTTTTTTCTGTAATGTGCAAATTTTGTCGCCACAATTTTCTTGTTTCCCCGATTTTTTATACTTTTGCAAGCCGAGAGATGGAAAATAAGGACAGGGCCATAGTACTTCGGACGGTGAAGTTTGGTGACAACAAACTCATCGTTGACCTTCTGACGCGTGAGTCGGGCAGGGTCTCTGTGGTGTGGAAAGTGAGTACGTCGCGCACGTCGAAGGTGCGTAAACAGTTCTTCCAGCCGCTTACCTTGCTGGAGGTTGACACGGTGCGCTCTCCGCGTCAGACGATGTCGATGCTTGCCGATGCCAGGCTTTTCAGGCCGTATCTGACGCTGACGACTGACGTGGTGAAGATGTCGCAGGGATTTTTCGTGGCTGAGTTTCTGACCTATGTCACCCGCGATATGCATCCGGAGCCATTGCTATACGACTTCGTGGAGCAGGGACTCCTGTGGCTTGATGCTTCGGTGGGCAGCACGGCGAATTTCCATCTGATGTTTATGCTGCGTATGTCGCGCTTCTTAGGCTTTATGCCCGATGTGGCGTCATACGTGGACGGGGCGGTGTTTGACCTGCGCGAAGGGGTGTTCTCTGCTACCATGCCGCTGCATAGCGACGTCCTGATGCCTGAGGATGCAAAAAAGATGCAGATTCTCATGCGTATGACGCCGTCAAATCTGCATCTCTTTCGCTTCTCACGTGAGGAGCGTAACCGTGTGGTTGACCTGTGCCTGCAGTTCTATCGGCTTCACATCCCGCAGTTTGGCGAGATGAAGTCGCTTGAGGTGCTGCAGACATTGTTCGTCTGACGAGGGTTGTTGCCGTTACGGTCTTGGGGTGGTATTCTTTTCCTTTATTACTTTGTCTGCTCCCGAGGTGATGTTGTCAAGGCTCTCGGGATGCTCTTTTACGAACGACTCGATGTGCCTTACGCGCTTGCTCTCAAAAATTTCGTTAACCGCAATGAGGATGCCTGTCTCCTCTACCTCGCCAAATCCGTCGTTGATGGCAGTGCCGAAGAGCTTCATTGTGGGCGAGAGGTTCATGTAGGCGTTTACCAAAGGCGGGATGTTGAAGCCCAATGCGCGTATGCCGCCGTTCAGTATTCGGTAGTCTTCCTTGAAGTCACGACCGCAGAAAATCTGCTGAAGTTCCTCCTCTGGAGTGTCCAATTTCAGCGGTTTCATCGGGTAAATGAGGCCTTCCTTGTCGTCAAAGTGCTTCTTTAGGAAGTATAGTATCATGTCGCGTCCGAAGCGTATGTAGTCGGGATACATCGTCATCTTGCCGAAGTAATACTTCATGTTGGGGTTTATAACGGTCAGCGCCCCCAGTCCGTCCCACAGATTGTCGAGTGCGAAGAGGCTCTTTGCACCCATCTTTGAGCTCTGGTAGGCCGGCGTGACGAAAGAACGGCCCAGCTCTATGGTGTAAGGAGCGTATTCGCGGATGAACTTTTCGGAGAAGCGGAACATGTGCGCCGTCGCCAGTATAGGCTGTCCCTGCTCGTCATAGTCCCACGTGTCGCCCATCTTGTAGCGGTAGCCGCCGATGATTTCCTTGTCCTGCGGGTTCCACACGATGAGTTGCTTGCAGCAGTTTTCGCAGGTGTCAAACTCGTCTATATCTACCTCCTTGCCCGTGCCGCCGCCTGCCATGCGGAAGGTTATCTCGCGCAGCCGGCCTATCTCACGCATCAGGTTGGGGGAGTCGTGGTATGTCACGACATAGATCTCATTGCTGCTCTTGTTGGTCATGCGGAGCTTTTTCTCTGGTGTCAGCTCTGCAAGGATCAGCTCTTGCGGTACGGGCTGTATGATTTCTGCATTCATTGTGCGTCGGGTGATGTTGTTGGTAGTTAGTTGAATCGTTGGTCTTCGTTCCTTCTTGCGGTGGGTTTACTTTGCGAG
>DEKQ01000149.1:13775-29235 GCA_002353975.1 Prevotellaceae bacterium UBA2718 | reverse complement strand
TCGGCCAGGTATAGCATGGCGAAGTTCACGGGGCTGTGGAGCGCCTTGCAGATATTCGCGATGCGATAGAACCGCTCCGAATTGCGTCCGTTGAAGTACATGGGCACCACGTCGCGCTGATACTGCACGCTCTTCTGTATGAAGGTTTTCTGCCAGGGCAGGTCTCGAATCTCACCGTTAATCTTTCTGGAACACAGACCTGCGGGGAAGACGAACATATGGTAGTCACCGCCAAATGCGGCGTCAATGGCCTGCGGCAGTCCGCGGCTCTGCTTGCCCACCTTGTTCACCGGCACGCAGAGCGGAGCCAGCCCGGAGAGGTTCATCAGTATGTCGTTGACTAGGATGCGCACCCGCTCGTCATAGTTCTCTGCCAGAATCTTGCCGTATATCATGCCGTCGGGCCCGCCGAGCGGATGGTTCGAGACGAACGTGTAGTGCTTACCGTCGTCGGCGGGGGGCAGGTTCTCCTTGCCGTGGACTATGGTGTCTATGCCAAGGTCTTTGAGTACCCCCATAATCCACGGCAGGCCATAGGCATTCTGGTGTCTCAGAAGTATCTCGTTAATCTCATCCTGATGTACTATCTTCTTCAGATAGTTGACGAGAAAGCGTGGTACATAGCGGTCGCGGTCGCCAATCTTGGAGTGAAGAATGGCTTCTACGTCTATCATCAGTGGTTTTGCCGTTGGTGTGTCTGGAGTCATTGTCTTTGGATGCTTAGTCATGCGGTGCGGCGCAAGCACTGTGAGGCTCCACCTACTTATATACGCGCATTTGACAAAAATATGTGCAAAGTTACGATTAAGTATCGAATTATGCAAATAAAAGCGAAAAAAGTTTTAATTCGTGTGGCAGCGAAACACTTCTTATCAATAATGTGCCTTAAAGGCGCTCCCCTATGATGGGGCAGAGAGGTCGAACATTATTCTACGCGGGCGAGGACGCCCACGTCCCCGGCCTCAGTGCTCGTATTATGCGTAAAAGTAAGTAATCATATTAAACGTCCTAATTGCGAATATGCAACTGAAATAGAAGGAATGTCAGACGTTAAATCTGAGTTTGCGGGTCATCTGCAGCGATAGCGTTTCATGAGTTTTTTAAAACTTACGTCAAAGTCCTTACCCGTTTGAATTACGTAGCTCATTTAATAGTTCCTTTGCGGGATGGAAATAATCCGATTTCCCTGTTTCTAAATACTCTTTCCAATGCTTCATGCCTCGGCAAATCTCTGCCGTCACATCACGTTTCGGCTCTTCTTCCTCTACGGGCATAAGTCGGTAGCTTCCGTGTCGAGACTTCAGAATCACAGCTTCGCCGCGATCTACCATACCAAAGTACTTGCCCTGATTGGCTCGGAAATCTGTTGTACTTACAATAGTCATAATACTCTCATTTAGTGTCTCACGCTGCAAAGGTACGAAAAAAAAGCAGAATTTAGTGGTTTCTACACAGTTTTCTTGCAAAAAAATTTGCATAGATAGAAAATTATAAGTAATTTTGCACCCACGTTCAGAGGAATGAGGGGCTCACACAGAGCCTCTCATTCTTTTATTAATGATAAAGTTGTAAAAGAGCTTATAAGGTTATCGGGCCGATGCTGATGTGACTTTGAAGCCCGGTGACATTGAAACATAAAAGAAGATTATGATAGAGAAGAAAATTGTAGAGAGTTTAGTAGAAGAGTGGCTCACGGACAAGGAGTATTTCCTTGTAGATGTTGAGGTGACCCCCGATGACCGCATCGTTGTAGAGATAGACCACGCCGAGGGCGTGTGGATTGATGACTGTGTGTCGTTGAGCCGCTTCATTGAGGACCATCTGGACCGCGATGAGGAGGACTATGAGCTGGAGGTAGGCTCTGCCGGCATAGGTCAGCCGTTCAAGGTGGAGCAGCAATATATCAACAACATAGGCAAGCAGGTGGAAGTCCTTGCTGCCGACGGTAAGAAGTATAAGGGCGAGCTGACCGCCGTGGATGGCCGCAGCTTCACCGTCAAGACGCAGGAAAAGCAGACCGTTGAGGGCAAGAAGCGCCCCGTATTGGTGGATGTAGATAAGACATTCTCTATGGACGAGGTGAAGTATTGCAAGTACGTGATAGACTTCAAGTAAAAAGCCCCGCCCCGGACCTCCCCAAGGGGAGGGGTAGGGAAGAGAGGTGAGGGGCGATGGAAGAAAAGAATAAAGAATAAAAATATAAAAAAGAAAAAACATTTATGGCTAAAACAACCACACAGCAACCAAGCATGATAGAGACGTTCCGCGAGTTTAAGGAGACGAAGAACATCGATCGCACTACGCTCGTCAGTGTGCTTGAGGAGAGCTTCCGCAATGTCATTGCCAAGATATTTGGCAGCGATGCAAACTTCGACGTTATCGTAAACCCCGACAAGGGCGACTTTGAGATTTATCGCAACCGCGTGGTGGTGCCTGACGGTGAGGTGAGCGACGAGAATAAGGAGATTTCTCTCACTGATGCACAGAAGATACAGGACGACTATGAGGTGGGCGAGGACGTGTCAGAGCGCGTGGATTTCGCCAAGTTCGGACGTCGCGCCATCCTCAACCTGCGCCAGACGCTGGCATCCAAGATACTGGAGCTGGAGCACGATACCTTATATAATAAGTATAAAGATCGCGTGGGCGAGATTGTCAGCGGCGAGGTTTATCAGATATGGAAGCGCGAGGTGCTGGTGATTGACGACGAGGGCAACGAGCTGCTGCTGCCTAAGTCAGAGCAGATACCGAGCGACAACTATCGCAAGAACGAGACCATCAAGGCCGTCATAGCACGTGTGACCAACGAGAACAACAACCCGAAGATTATCCTCTCGCGCACGTCAAACCTCTTCCTGCAGCGTCTGTTGGAGGCTGAGGTGCCTGAGATAGCAGAGGGTCTGGTGGCCATCCGCAAGATAGCACGTATTCCCGGTGAGCGTGCAAAGATAGCCGTTGAGAGCTTCGATGACCGCATAGACCCGGTAGGAGCCTGCGTCGGCGTGAAGGGTAGCCGCGTGCATGGCATAGTAAGAGAACTGTGCAACGAGAACCTTGACGTGATAAACTACACCCAGAACATCAAGCTCTTCATACAGCGAGCACTCGCACCGGCTCAGATCAGCAGCATCGTCATAGACGAAGAGAACCGCCATGCCGACGTGTCGCTGAGGCCGGAGGAGGTGTCACTCGCCATCGGACGCAGCGGACAGAACATCAAACTCGCTTCGATGCTTACCGAATACACCATCGACGTATTCCGCGACGTGCAGCAGGATAACATTGGCAACGAGGATGAGGAGGATATCTACCTCGATGAGTTCAACGACGAGATAGACCAGTGGGTCATCGATGCCATCAAGGCCATTGGTCTGGAGACCGCACGCCAGGTGCTTGACGCTCCTCGCGAGATGCTCATCGCAAAGGCAGACCTTGAGGAAGAGACCGTGGACCACTTGCTCGAGGTGCTGCGCGCAGAGTTTGAGAAATAAACGCGGCAGGCCGGTCAGGACGCACAGGCCGCTGAAGCAGACCCTGCAATGTGTCGTCAACAGATGTAGAAGTAGAAGATAAACAAGGTAAAATCGAATATATGAGTATAAGAATAAACAAAGCAATGAGTATGCTGAACATCGGTTTGTCAACTCTCGTAGAGTTCCTCGAGAAGAAGACATCCCTGGGCGAGGTTAAGAATGACCTTAACTTCAAGCTCAACGATGAGCAGTATGCTGCGCTGGAGGCGGCGTTCAAAGGCGACAAGGAGATACGTACGCAGGCTGAGAAGATATTCAAGAAAGCCGAGAAGAAGGTCGAGAAGAAGGCGGAGAAGAAGCCGCAGGAAGTTGCTGTCACCCCGAGTGACCTGCGCATCAGGCAGGAGGTGAAGCCACTGGGAACCATAGACCTGAGCACCGTGGGCAAGCCGGCCAAGAAGGAGGAGCCTGCTCCCGCTCCCGCACCGCAGGATGAAAAGCCTGAGGTGGAGGCTCCCGCTGCTCCCGCTACGCCCGAAGTAAAGGCAGAGGAGCTGCCAAAGCAGGAAGAAGAGAAGCAGCCTGAGCCAAAGGAGGCCGAGCCGCAGAAGGTGGAGCAGCCTGAGACAAAGGCAGAAACCCCTGCCGAAGAACCCAAGGCAGTAGAGACACCGAAGACACCAGACGTGCCTAAAAAGGAAGAAGCACCAAAGGAAACTGCACCGGCAAGCACCAAAAAGGAGGTGGAGGTATTCACCCTGAAGAGTGATCGCCGCACCGTGGCACGCCCCAATGTGCTCGGTACCATTGACCTCAGCGCCATCAACCAGAGCACCCGACCAAAGAAGAAATCGAAGGAGGAGAAACGCAAGGAGCGTGAGGAGAAGGCACAGGTGTCTGCCGACAGGAAGAAGCGCGTACGCATAGGCAAGGAGCGCGTCGATATCAACGATGCTGCCAACCAGCAACAGGGTGGCAAGAATGGCAAGAATGCCCGCACCACGCAGGGACAACCTAATCCTAATCAGCCTTCAGGAAACAAGAAGAAAAATAAGAAGAAGGGCAACCAGCAGCCGCAGGAGATTTCGGAGGAGGATGTAGCACGCCAGGTAAAGGAGACTCTGGCCCGCCTCACCAGCAAGAGCAGCCAAAACAAGAAGGGCGCCAAGTATCGTAAGGAGAAGCGCGATGCCGCCGCTCACCAGCGTGAGGAGGAGGCATTGACCGAAGAACTGGACTCAAAGGTACTGAAACTGACCGAGTTTGTTACCGTGTCAGAGCTTGCCACGATGATGGATGTGCCTGTCACAAAGCTCATCGGAACGCTCATGTCGGTCGGTATCATGGTAAGTATCAACCAGCGTCTGGATGCTGAGACCATCAATCTGGTGGCTGATGAGTTCGGATATACAACGGAATATGTCAGCGCCGAAGTACAGGAGGCAATCCACGAGGAGGAGGATGACGAGAGCGAACTTATCTCGCGTCCGCCTATCGTCACCGTCATGGGACACGTGGATCACGGTAAGACCTCGCTGCTGGACTATGTGCGCAAGACCAATGTCATTGCCGGCGAGGCCGGAGGCATCACGCAGCACATCGGCGCATACAACGTGAAGCTGCCTGACGGACGACGTATCACGTTCCTTGACACCCCAGGTCACGAGGCATTCACTGCCATGCGTGCCCGTGGAACACAGGTAACGGACATCGCCATCATCATCATCGCAGCCGATGACTCTATCATGCCTACCACGAAGGAGGCTATAGCACACGCACAGGCAGCCAATGTGCCGATGGTGTTTGCCATCAACAAGATTGACAAACCGGGTGCTAACCCCGACAAGATACGCCAGGACCTGGCAGCCATGAACCTCCTCGTGGAGGAGTGGGGCGGTAAGTACCAGTGTCAGGAGATAAGCGCTAAGAAAGGAACGGGCGTCGAAGAGCTGATGGAGAAGGTGCTCCTGGAGGCTGAAATGCTTGACCTGAAGGCTAATCCTAACCGCAATGCCACTGGTTCGGTCATTGAGTCGTCACTGGATAAGGGTCGTGGATACGTCTCTACAGTCCTCGTCAGCAACGGTACGCTGAAGGTCGGCGACATCGTGATTGCCGGAACAGCATGGGGTAGGGTAAAGGCAATGTTCAACGAGCGCAACCAGAACGTAGAGCAGGCAAAGCCCGCAGAGCCGGTTATCATACTCGGTCTCAACGGCGCACCGCAGGCAGGAGACTCCTTCCACATTATGGAGACGGAGCAGGAGGCCCGCAATATCGCCAACAAGCGAATGCAGTTGCAGCGCGAACAGAGCCTGCGTACCACCAAGACGCTCTCGCTTGAGGAGATTGCACACCGTGTGGCACTCGGAGAATTCCATGAGTTGAACCTCGTCGTGAAGGCCGATACGCAGGGCTCAGTAGAGGCCCTGTCCGACTCTTTCATCAAGATGTCAACGGAAAAGGTGCAGGTGAACGTAATCCTCAAGGGTGTCGGCCAGATTTCAGAGAACGATGTCACGCTGGCTTCTACCGCAGAGAACGGTATGATCGTAGGCTTCCAGGTGCGTCCTTCATTGGCCGCCAAGAAGCTGGCAGAGCAGGAGGGCGTGGAGATCAACACCTATTCTGTCATCTACGATGCTATGGACGACATCAAACAGGCCATGGAAGGTATGCTCGATAAGATTAAGAAAGAGGTTGCCACGGGCCAGGTTGAGGTCAAGGAGGTATTCAAAATCTCCAAGGTCGGCACTGTCGCAGGTGCTATGGTCACCGACGGTAAGGTACACGCCAAGGACAAGGCACGCCTCATTCGCGATGGTATCGTGATCTTCACAGGCGACATCAACGCCCTGAAGCGTTATAAGGACGATGCCAAGGAAGTTGCTACAGGACTGGAGTGCGGTATCTCGCTCGTCAACTGTAACGACATCCAGGCTGGAGATATCATTGAGACATTCACGGAAATAGAGGTGGAGCAGAAGCTGTAAGGCGCTCCACCCCTCTATCCATCCAGCTCCGTCACTCTGTACGGTCAACTCCGTCACCCTGTGCGGTCGAATCCGTCACCCTGTGCGGTCGAATCCGTCACTCTGTACGGTCAACTCCGTCACCCTGTGCGGTCGAATCCGTCCCTTACATGGACAACTCAATCACTATCATAAAGTAAATCCAACTCATCTCACAGCCAGCCCTACGGCAGCACGAACGACTGTAGGTAACGGCATAATAAAAGCCCGAGACGTCATCGCCTCGGGCTTTTATTATGTGCAATGAAACCTCCACCTTATGCAGATGGAGGCTCCTTCTATTGTGGATTTATGCGTTGTCGTTACTTCACTACGACTGGCTTATACTTTGGAACGAGCATCTTCATGACTGTCCAGCCGATGAGGTAGGCAACGGCGCAGACGCAGAAGATAATCATGTAGCCTGCCGGCTTGCCCTCAAAGCCCATGAACTGGAAGGCGGAACCCTGCTGCTCGGCGTAGGTGAAGAGGTTGCCTGATACCTTATTAATAAGGAATGATCCGCAGCCGCCTGCCATTGAGCCGATACCAGTAATGGTCGCAATGGCTGATTTGGGGAACATATCGCCTACGGTAGAGAAGATATTGGCAGACCATGCCTGGTGTCCTGCACCCACGAGGCCGATGATGATTGCCGGCCACCATGGTCCGAAGGCATCACCCATAGGCTGGGCAAACAGAGCCAGCAGCGGGAAGAATGCGAAGATGAGCATGGCAAGCATACGTCCCTGATAAGGGTTCATGCCCTTCTTCTCTACGAAGAGCTTTGGCAGATAGCCGCCAAACATTGACAATACCGTTACGATAGCGTAGAGAGTGAAGATGAGGGCGATGCCAAGAGGTGAGTCTGACGTAGCGCCGAACTGGTCGGAGAAGTATGCCGGAGCCCAGAAGAGGAAGAACCACCATACGCCGTCCGTCATAAACTTACCGAAAGCGAAAGACCATGTCTGCTTGTGGCTGAAGGCTTCCATATATGACATCTGCTTCTCTTCAACTACTACCTCGGCAGCTTTCTCGTTCTCCTCATCCTGATTGATGTAGTTCAGCTCTGCCTCGTTGACGAACTTAGAGTCTTTTGGCTTGTCATATACGAAGAGCCATACGCCTGCCCAGATGAAGCCGATGGCACCGATGATGATGAAAGCCATCTCCCAGCCCCACATCTTAGCGAGCAATGGAATGGTGGCAGGGGCTGCAAGAGCGCCTACAGATGCTCCGGAGTTGAAGATTGCAGTTGCGAAAGCGCGGTCCTTCTTTGGGAAGTACTCGGCAGTAACCTTGATAGCTGCGGGGAAGTTGCCTGCCTCACCCATTGCCAGCACGCAGCGGCATACGAGGAAAGCATACATACTGACCGTAGCGACAGAGACAGCGACGAGGCCTGTAGTCTTTGCCATAGCTGCCAGATTAGGCAAACCGAGGGAAACCATTGTGAACCATCCGCAGCCAGCGTGCAGAACGGCTCCTAATGACCAAATGGTGATGGCCCAGAAGTAGCCCTTCTTGGTGCCCATCCAGTCAACGAACTTGCCTGCAAAGAGGTTTGCAACGGCATAGAAGATAGAGAAGATAGCGGTGATGTTACCGTAAATCTCATCGTTCCAGTGAAATTCGGGTGAGATAAAGTCCTTCCATGTGAGGGACAGAACCTGACGATCCAGGTAGTTGACGGTGGTTGCTGCGAACAACATCGCGCACATCACCCATCGCCAGTTGGTCATTTTGTTTGTTGTTACGTTCATAATTAGATATAGAAATTTTTGGATTTTGATAGTCGGATTGTAGTCTTATGACATTCTTACAGTACTTTTGTGGTAATCTGACAGTAGTCTTATGATGCCCCAGCCTATGAGGTAGGACACGGAGAAGATGCTGAACATCATCATATAGGCCGCCGCTTTGCCGGAATAGCCAAGGAATGTGAATGTATCGTGCATCTGTTCTGCGTATTGCAGCAGTGCTCCTGTAAACACCATGACGAGGTATGACGCTATGCCTCCTGCACATCCTCCGATACCGATGACTGTCGCAATGGACTTCTTCGGTATGTTGTCACCCACCAGAGAGAAGAGATTGGCTGACCAACTCTGGTGCGCGGCGCCGAAAATGCCGATGATTATGACGAGCACCCAGGGTGAATGGCTGCCTAAAGGCATCTGTAGCAGGCCTATCAGCTGCAGGCAGGCAAAGCCCAACATGGCTCTCAGACGTGCTTGCAGCGGTGTCAGTGAGAACTCTTCAGTAAGATATGTGGGCAGATAGCCTCCTATGACCGACAGCATACTAATGAGATATATGGTAAATATCAGCGCCATTCCCATCGGAGAGTCGGTGGTGTAGCCGTAGGTGTCGGAGATATAGATCGGTGCCCAGAAGAGATAGAACCACCACGCACCCTCTGTCATGAACTTACCGAAGATGAATGCCCACGTGACGCGGTAGGAGAAGCAGCGCAGGAAACTTATCGGCTTGCCGTCGTTTATTATGTCGCTGTCTATGCCTTCAGAGGTGTCTTTCTCGTTTTCATTGTAATTCTGACTTGCCGACACCGTGTCTTGCTGTATGTAGTTGTACTCGGAAATGTTCACTCGATGGCTTTCTCCGGCGCTCTCATAGAGCATCAGCCATGCAAACATCCACAGAAATCCCAGTGACCCTACAAGTAGAAACGCCATCTCCCATCCAAATTCGCGTGCTATCAGCGGTATGGTGACCGGTGCGAGCAGCGATCCCACGCTGGCACCGTTGTTGAATATGGATGTGGCGAACGCACGGTCCTTCTTTGGGAAGTACTCCGCCGTCACTGATATGGCCGCAGGGAAGTTGCCAGCCTGACCCAGTGCCATGATGCTGCGGCAGCCCAACAGGAGATAGATACTCATGGTAGTGATGGCTGTTCCCGCTACGCCGGCGTCGTGCATCGCCTCTATGGCGCCGTCAAAGCTTGCCACCCATGTGTCGGCGAGGATGCCGCTCATCATAATTCCGCACACAGCGTGCAGCAATGTGCCCACCGTACAGATGCCTATCGACAGCAGGTAGCCGCGGCGCATGCCGATAACGTCCATGACTTTACCAGTGAAGAGCATGCATATAGCATATATCAGGGAGAACAGGCCCGCCAGATAGCCGTAATCAGCATCTGTCCATCCATATTCGGGGGCCAGGAAGTCTTTCCATGTCAACGACAAAACCTGACGATCCATGTAGGTCGTCATAGTGGCGAAGAACAGCAGGCTACATACTGTCCATCGGAAATTAGTCATTTTCGTTGACTGTATTGGGCTCATTCGGTTAGTATTGTCCTGCAAAGATAGTAAGAAATCGTTAAATAGCGGACAATAGAAGACGAGAATTAATAAATGTTAACTATTGCGAAGCGCATGGATATGGGGGTTCAGGCATCTGAAACGGGACGCATCAGCAATCGAAAATGTGTGTGTTCTTTCGTTGGAATGGCGGATTTTACCCGATGAAACCGCTGATTTTTGAGACTTCATACTGTCGTTCAGACACAAAAAAAGACTGTACCATAGTTGTCGGTACAGTCTTTTAGTTTTCAAAGGTGGGTTCAGGGGTTGTGTTAATCTTTCTTCTTGTTATTGTTGTTACGCTCTTTGCGTTCCTTTCTCATTTTCTCCTGGTCGGCCTTGTATGCTTTGAACTGGGCTTCGTTGAGTATTTTGCTCAGCTCTTCGTCATATTTCTTCATGTGCTCACCGCGCCCTCTTGGGCCTCCTCCGCGCTGTCCCATGCCCTTGCCGTTGCCGCGCTGGCGCAGGCTGTCGGGTCTCGCATCGCCCTGCGGACGCTCCGGACGTTGGCCGTTCTTCATGTCAGGACGCTGTCCTCTGCCGCCTCCACGGCCTTTGCCGCCCATCTGCGACATGTATTTCTCGTTCAGTGCCTTGACCTTGGCGGCCTGCTCCGTAGAGAGAGCGTACTTCTCCACCATGTCCTTCGTGCGCTTCTCGGCCATCTCCTTCGGATCTGGACGTTTGCCCTTTTCGCGCTTTCCTGCGGTTTCCTCACTCTGTGCCATGGCGAATGTCATTGTTGCCAAGGCGATAAATGTTAATATAAGCTTCTTCATTTCTCTTCTTTTTTAGGTTTATAATACGTCGGATGCATTGCTCCATTTTTGTTTTTTGTGCACATCTCTGTGACGCAGGAGAAGAGAAATGGTTTTATCGGATAAGGATTTTTTAACTTATCGGGCTATCTCCTTGATGATGTCCGTGGGCTTTTCGGCAAATGTCGTGGCTCCGTGCTGTATCAGGAAGTCCCTGTCGCGGAAGCCCCACAGCACTGATATGCACGGCAGCCCGGCGTTTCGTGCCGTCATAATGTCAACGTCAGAGTCACCTACATATACCGCCTCATCCTTATTGACGCCGAGTTCGCTCAGCGCAAGGTCCACCATGTCGGGTGCCGGCTTGCGTTGCATGCCCGGGCGCTCGCCTATTGCCACGTCAATAGTCGCTGAAAGATAGTCGCGATACAGCTCATCCACGCCCGATTGCAGCTTGTTGCTTACCACGGCCATCCTGATGCCCTGCTGCTTCAGGGCCTTCAGCGTGTCTGCTATGCCGTCGTACAGGTCGGTATTGTCCTGACAGTGCACCACGTAATAGGCCTTAAACTCTTTGAAAACATCCTCAAACAGCGGGTTCTCCTCGCCTTTTGGCACTGCGAGCTGTATGAGTCTGCGCACTCCGTTGCCCACGAACCGGCGCACTTCGTCGAGGGTCCGCTCCGGCATTCCGTATGTTTTCAGGGCGTGATTGGTTGCTAAGTAGAGGTCTTGCAGCGTATCCATGAGGGTGCCGTCAAGGTCCCATATTATTGCTTTGTATTTCATAGACTTTGAATGTATTCGATTAGTTTGCGGTAGAAGGCGTAGTGAGACAGTGTCTTGCTGTTGCCGAAGATGATAAGCTTCATCCTTGCGCGTGTCATGGCTACGTTCATGCGCCTCAGGTCAGAGAGGAATCCTATCTGTCCGTGCTCGTTACTGCGCACGAGGGATATGAGTATGAGGTCCCGTTCCTGCCCCTGAAAGCCGTCAACGGTCTGCACTGTGATGGCATTGCGGAAGGGTTTGAAGAACGGTCGTTGCCTGATCTGCTGCCTCAGGTACTGCGTCTGCACGCGGTAGGGGGAGATTATGCCCACATCCAGACGGTCTTCCAAGAAGCGTTCCTTGCCCACCTTATTTATATAACCCTCCAGATGCAGCAGCAACAGGTCTGCCTCTGCCTTGTTTATGCGCCCGTGGCTCTCGCCTACGAACAGTTCCGGCTCGTCGCTCTCCACCCATACTATGGGCTGGTCGTAGTCTATCACGGAGCGATGGCCCACTGAAGGGTGGGAGGTCAGGCGCCCCTCATAGAACCATTCGGACGGGAATCGCATGATGGCCTCGTTCATACGGTACTGCATTGTGAGCAGCGTCACGCTGTCCGGCTGGCTCTCCACGATGCGCTGCATCAGCGTTCGGCCCAGCCCCTGCTGCATGGCGTCATAGCTTTTGATTGTCGGCGGCAGCTGTTGGTGGTCGCCTGCCAGTATCACCCTGCCTGCGCGGCGTATGGCAATCCAACATGCCGGCTCCAGTGCCTGTGCCGCCTCGTCGATGAAGAGGGTTGAGAACTTCTGTCCCACCATGATTTTGTTCGCTGCTCCCACTAATGTGCACGCCACTACGCGGGTCTCGGCAAAGAGCGCGTGGCTGATGCGCATCTCCAGTTCCGCTGCCCTCTCCCTGAGGCGGGCCAGCTTCTGGTGCCTGCTGTCGCTGCTTCCCTGCCTGCTGTCGCGTATCTGCCTGATGGCTTTGCGTATGGACCACAGCTCGGGATAGTCGGGATGACTCTCAAACTGCCGCTCATACGTGAACGAAAGCATCTTGTCGTTCACTCGCGATGGGTTGCCGATGCGCAGCACGGACACGCCGTGATCCACGAGTTTCTCCGCTATCCAGTCAACCGCCGTGTTGCTCTGGGCGCACACCAGCACCTGCGTCTCGCGGTGCAGCGTCTCGCATATCGCCTCGACGAGCGTGGTTGTCTTTCCCGTCCCCGGCGGTCCGTGAACCACCGCCACGTCCTTTGCCCGCAGAACCTCAAGTACGGCCTGCTGCTGCGAGTCGTTCAGCCAGGGCATTGAGACCGATGAAATCGTTAATTTTCGCGCTTCCTGGTCGCCTGAAAAGACTGCCCGCAGGTCGCTCATGCGGCCCTTTTTGCTGCCGATAGCCTCGTCAAGGGCATGGAGCATGGTCTTGTAGCTGGTCTCATCGAAGTACAGCTGCACTCCGAGGTCCGGCGTTTGCTGCAGCTGCATCACCTGTCCTGACGATGGAACCGTTGCCACCATGCGCCGCCCGTCAACGTATGAGATTGTCGAAGTCCAGTTGAAATAGGCAGGCTGGCCGTCTGCTTTGATGGCAAAGAACTGTATGGGCTTGCCATACTCGAATGCTGTGTCGGGGTCTTCGTCGCTCTCGTCCAGCGCCTCGCTGCCGTTATGTATCTCCACCACGAGCTGGTTCAGCGAGTTATAGTACGAGCGCCCCACGCTGACGGGGTGCCAACAGATGCCGCGACGCACCTTGCGCGCAAGGGGCATCTTCTCCGATTGCAGGCGAAAGTCCTCCTTCTCCGCCTCGTATTCCATAAGGAGGAGCGAGCGGAGCTTCTGCAGGTATTGTATGTTCTTTGCGTCAGACATTGCAGCAAAGGTACTAATAATTCCTCAATTGGGCAAATTTCGGGAGGGATAATCGCGTATTGTTGTTTGTCGGGGGTGGCTGGTGTGGCAATAGTATTGCGACGAACTCGAAGAAGAGGCGTGCGGGCGTTCTGCGTAGTGAGGTGAGAATTATGCGCTATGCATTCTTCATTACGAACTTCTCGTGCTCCTTTGTCACCTCGTCGATGGATATGCCCAGCAGCTCCATCTGTCTGAAGAGCTCAGGCAGGCGCTCCCTGAGGAATATCCTGCGGCGCTCTTTCAGTATCTGCTCCTTTGCGCCCTTGGTGACGAAGTAGCCCAGACCGCGCCTAATATATATAATGTTCGCGCGCGCCAGCTCATCGTATGCCTTCACTGCCGTGTTGGTGTTCACCTCAAGCAGCACGGCATATTCGCGCACCGAAGGGATGCGGTCATCGTCCTTGTAGGTGCCGCTCAGTATCTCGTCGCAGAGGCGGTCCGCCATCTGCATGTATATTGCCTTGTCGTTGGAGAATGTCATAGGTTCAGCCATTTGTTGTTAATCACCTGCGTGCGGCGGAAGATGCGGTAGCTTATCCAATAGTTGAGCAGCGTGAATAGTGTAAAACTGCATGTAAAAGCCCAGAAGACTATGTCTCCGTTGATGGTAATACCCTTGTTCAGGGCTTCGTCAAACATATAGTCCAAAGTGCGAGTGATTATTCCACCACCCATCATGGCCAGTATAATCAGTACTGTTCCTGTGAGAAGCCATTGGCGGCGTGTGAAGAGTGCGCCTCCTACTATGTAGAGGGACTGCGCCCACAGGGTCAGCAGCACCATGAATACTCTCCCTTGCCACGAAGCATAACTGATAAACTTCAGCGTCGGGAACGTCACACTGCCACTAAGCCCCACTCCGAGAATTATGTGGATAAACCATCGCAGCATGTCGGCAGTCACAATTGCAACCATGCATGCCAGCGGCCACAGTACTACTGTTATCAGCAGTCGGGCCACCATCTTCTCGGCAGGTGAGGCGGGTAGCATCAGGTAGGCCGTGCGATGCTGCTTGGTATCCATGTGGCGGAGTATCCAAGAGCCGTAGAACACGGTAAAGATCCCTATTGTGAAAAGTACCATTACGGCGTTCCCCTCTTCTATTTCGCCTACTCTGCCATCGGGGTAATACCATGCATGGTTTATGAACATGAAGTAAAACATGATTAAAAGGATTAATGCCATCTTGGCAAGGGTAGCGAGATTTTGCTTGCGATTGATGAGCAGGTCATACTTCAGCACCTGCCACATGCGTTGTGTATTGAAATTTTTCATCGTCTCGGTTTCGTTTGGTGGGTTATGTTTGTTACCTTATTATTACAGTCATTTAGCTTAATTTGCCCTGAGCTGCGGCGCTGAAGAGCAGTTCCAGATTTATCTGCGTCTCGGGCTGGCCCTCCTGGCGGCGTGCTATCACGGCGTTGCCCTGCAGCGACGGCTCTGCATAGATGACCGACGAGTCCATCTCTGCCGGCGTGCGATAGCCGAAGACGTACTTCCTTTGTATCTCCGCCGTTGAGGCATCCATGAGCAATGACTGCTGCGTGAGGATGAGGATATGGTCCAGCAGCTGCTCCACATCGTGCACCTGGTGGGTGGAGATGATTAGCGTGCGGTCTTCTGTCATCGACTGTGCCACAACCTTGCGGAACTGCGACTTTGACGGGATGTCGAGACCGTTGGTCGGTTCGTCCATCAGCAGGTACTTGGTGCAGGTGGCAAGGGCAAAACTCATGAAGACTTTCTTCTTCTGACCCATTGAGAGCTCCTGCAGATTGGGGTTCTCCGGCAGGCCGAACTCGCTCAGGCAGCTGCTCAGGATGTCGTCGCTGAAGCGGGGATAGAACGTGCGGTTGAGCCTTACGTACTCGTTCAGACGGCATTTGGGCAGGTCAAACTCCTCGGGCACGAGGAATATCTCACTGAGCATCTCGGCCCTTCGCTCGGTCGCCGGTGCGCCATCTACCGTCACCGTGCCCCGTTCTGGCCTCAGAAGACCGGCGATGAGATAGAGCAAAGTGCTCTTGCCGGTGCCGTTTTTGCCCAATAGGCCATAGATGCGATTCTGCTCCAGGCGAAGACTGAAGTCGTTGAATACCAGGCTATTCTGACCCGGATAGCTGAATTTGATGTTGCTTACGTCAATCATAACTTGCTTATTTTGATTTGTGAATT
>DEKQ01000149.1:13560-13760 GCA_002353975.1 Prevotellaceae bacterium UBA2718 | reverse complement strand
TGCATTTTGAATTATGAATTATGCATTTTGAATTATTAATTTTTAATTTACCCTTGGTGTACTACTTTAATAGAACACTGCAAAGGTAATACAAAAGTTTTCATATCACCAAATAATTTGACTGAAAACACGTGTTATTTAACATCGTTTAACTCTGCCGCGTGCCTATCCCTTGAATTTACAAAATGACTATTTTTTAA
>DEKQ01000149.1:7974-13427 GCA_002353975.1 Prevotellaceae bacterium UBA2718 | reverse complement strand
TAAAAGCAGGTCTTTTGCGGGGTAATAGTAGGTCTTTTACAACGTGATAGTAGGTCTTTTACCTGGTGAAAGTAGGTCTTTCAGGGGGTAATAGCAGGTCTTTTACCCCGGTTTTTGTGGTTGTTTTGACGGTTTTTGTGGATGATTTTTGACGCGAAACGCGCCAAACACCTGACACTCAAGGTTTTAAGTATTCGTCCTCTCTCGTGCGTTATTTGCGGGCGTGGGTGACTGTGCTCCGAAATATGCGCTGATTTTGAAGGTGCGAAAATCACTTTTGTCACTTTTTTAACACTTTTCGTGACAAAAGTGATTTTGGCTATCCCGTAACGAGTATCTACAGATGCGTTGGTGTAATCATAATTTTCAATTCTCAACTCTCAACTTTCAATTTGTTTTCTTGCGTATCTCATAACTTAATCGTACCTTTGCCCCGATTTTGCGGCAATGCTGAAGAAACACCCTTACATACGCAAGACGCTGAATGTGTCTATGTCCATCCTGCTCGGCGTCGCGATACTCTATTGGATGTATCGTGACTTCGACTTCCGCATGGTGGAGCACACGCTGCTCCATGAGATGAATTGGTGGTGGATGCTGGCATCGTTCCCATTCTGCGTCATAGCGCAGGCGTTTCGCGGCTTGCGGTGGAAGCAGCTCTTGGAGCCGCTCGGCGAGAAGCCCAGCACCGCCACAAGCATACGTTCCATATACGTGTCGTACGCTGCCTCGCTGCTTGTGCCCCGCGTAGGGGAGTTCACGCGCTGCGGAGTGCTGGCCAAGAAAGACGGCGTAAGCTTCCCCAAGGCGCTCGGTACCGTTGTGACGGAACGCGTCATTGACTCGCTCATCATCCTGCTCATCGTGATGCTCGTCATACTGATGCAGCTGCCGGTGTTCCTCCGCTTCTTCAGCAAGACAGGTACGCGCCTCGACGACATCACGCAGGTCCTCTCTCAGTTCTCATCCACGGGCTACCTCGTCATTGCTCTGTGCCTGCTTGCCACTCTGCTGGGGGCGTATATCTTCCGCAAGAAGCTGGCTTTCTATGACAGGGTGAAGGCTACGGTACACGGTGTGCTGTCTGGCGTCATGTCGGTGAGAAGCGTAAGCAACGTGCCGCTGTTCCTCTTCTACAGCTTCGGCATTTGGGTGGCATACTTCCTGCATTTCTATCTCACGTTCTTCTGCTTTGAGGCAACGGCGGGGCTAAGCCTCACCTGCGTCATCGTATGCTTCATCGTGGGATGCGTCGCGGTGGTGGTCCCCACGCCAAACGGTGCCGGACCGTGGCACTTCGCAGTAAAGACAATGCTCATACTCTACGGGCTTGGCGATGCCAATGCGCTCATGTTCGTCATCATAGTGCATAGCGTGCAGACGCTCATGGTTGCGCTACTGGGCATCTATGGCCTCCTGAAGCTGCAATAGGATAGCCCCCCTCCCGGCCTCTCCCAAGGGGGAGGGACGTTATAGGATGAGGGAAGAGGGCTCGTTTGATAATTTTCTTTTTTCAATTCTTATTCTAATCAATTAGATTTTGATAATCTCAAGTACACAAAACCCGAAGATAAAGCATCTCCTCGCACTGCAGCAGAAGTCCTCGCTGCGGCGCGAAGAGGGACTGTTTGTAGTGGAGGGGCGGCGCGAGATAGGCCATTGCGTGAGGGCAGGGTACGATATTGACACCCTGTTCACGCTTGATATTCAGGGGCAGGAACCGCTTGATGCCTGCCTGGCAAACCTGCGTGTCCCGTCAGAAAGGATGTTCACGCTGACGCCGAATGTATATGAGAAGGTGGCTTATCGTGACAGTACGGAGGGCGCAATAGCCATCGTGAGGTCTAAAAGGCAGTCTCTCAGTGACTTGCCGCTGCCGCAGGACCCGTTGATAGTTGTGCTGGAGAGCGTGGAGAAGCCCGGAAACCTCGGTGCCGTACTGAGGAGTGCCGATGCCGCGGGGGTAGATGCCGTAGTGGTTTGCGATCCGTTGACCGACCTCTACAACCCCAACCTCATCCGTAGCTCCATCGGAGCCATCTTCACCGTGCCCGTCGTGGCGTGCACTTCGCAAGAGTGTATAGCGTTCTTGAAGTCAAGGAACATCAAAATCCTTACTGCGCAGCTGCAGGATTCTGAGCTTTACTATGCCACCGACATGACCTGCGGCACCGCAATTGTGATGGGAACCGAGGCCACCGGACTTACTACGCAATGGCGCAAGGCTGCTGATGCCCACATCCGCATACCCATGCTCGGTGCCCTTGACTCGCTCAACGTATCCGTCAGCGCCGCAATCCTGATGTACGAGGCCGTCCGCCAACGCACAAAATAAGTAAAAACTAAACGTATAGGCACAAAAAAAGAGACCCCGAATGCCTGTCCTCGCGGATTTATGCATTCGGGGTCCGAGCTTTTGCTCAACTAACTAACCTAAACAATTTCTAACTAATCCTGAAAAAACCTTTTTCCTTTTTCTTTTGGTTGCTTAAGAGATTGCCTTTCGGCTAAGCTCTAGCATAATACGATGGCTCTACTACTGGAGTATGATATACCATCCATACTAATACTTTCTTGATCATAACTGTATCTCCTTTACAATCTTTTTTCCTTTCAATCAATTTTATTTACTACACTCAGGGCTTCGTATTGCCCTCTTTTCAATCTTTGAGACCCGCTTTAAGTATCTCTCTGATTTCTGATGCAAAGGTACGTTTGTTCCCTCATTCCTGCAAGTTTTTTCTTAATTGTGTGCGTACACAACACCCTTTTGTTGATTAAAGTCAACGTAATCGATGGTTATGTAGTATGTTTTCACACTCGTTAACTGAAACGAAATATCCCCCATACGTGTCGTTACATATATATATAACGCGCGTACGGGGGATATTACATATCGGGAGTGTGGGCTTAAAGCCTATTCGGCCTTTATGCGCAGCTT
The DNA here is from genome assembly GCA_002353975.1 of Prevotellaceae bacterium UBA2718. Classification (GTDB taxonomy): domain Bacteria; phylum Bacteroidota; class Bacteroidia; order Bacteroidales; family Bacteroidaceae; genus Prevotella. The sequence goes on along the minus strand of DEKQ01000149.1, from coordinate 10,486 downwards.
GACGGACTCGCTGGCTTTGCTGCCTTTTACCGTGAGGATGCATGTGGCATTGACGGCTGGCAGCGCTATGGTTGTCGTGGCGCCGCGCATGGAATAGGCTGCAATCTGCTTGCCTGCGAGGTCGTGGAGCGTGATGTCGTGGCTGTCGCTCAGCGAGGCTCCCTTGATGGTTATGAGGAGAAGGCCGCTCTGTGTCTGGTGGATGGCAATGTCGCCGGCCTGCGCATGGCCTGCTGTCACGCTGCCGATGCCCGTCGTGGCGCCGGTCTCGTAGGCTCCAAGGTCGGGTGCTGAGCCGTCATAGGGGATGGCGGGAACGGCAAGACCCTGATACTGGGTGGTCTCTATCTTCGTGCCGCTGTCTATGAGAGCGTCGGAAGAGGCTGAGAACGTGGGCGAATTCTTCATGTTGCCGGTATATGAATAGTTCACCCCGGGCTTGATATGTGCGAAGGTACAGTCCGGCAGGTTGTCGTTTTCGTCGCGTGGCGCAATGAGTTGGGCATGGTCCATACTCTCAAAGAATTTAGGAAAGGCCTTCTGGAACTCTGAGTTCTTTACCGTAAGTCCGTTCAGGGTCTCGTCTATCTCAAAGCGTCCGTAGGTGCCATACTTGCCATACTCACCGGGTTTGACGTTGCCATTGGAGTCCCGCTTGTCCTTCTCGGAGTTGTCGTTGATGGCTATGCAGTTGGTCACTTCCACCTTGTGACCGCCGCTGGTGTTGATGTCCTCGTAGATGCGGTAGGAATAAGTCTTGCTGCCGTTCTCTGTAGAGGTAAAGCCGGTGCAGTTGTTCAGGATGATGTCACCGCTGTTGTGGTTCTGGTCAAAGCCCTTGGCCTTGTTCATTATGGCGAGACAGCGGTTGAGATATACGTTCATCGCTCCCTGGTCAGAGCCGCATTTGAAGCCGTTGCCGTTGCCGTCGGGGGCTATGGTGTTCTCGTCGAGGAAACCGTTCTTGTAGCTTATGCACTGGTCCATGACGATGGTCATATTGTCGCCGAAGCCGCTGTCCTTCTTGTAGAACACGTCCCAACCGTCGTCGCTGTTCAGGTAGGCCCTGCAGCCGAAGAAGTAGTTGCCCGTGCCGACGGAGATTTTAGGCGCAAAGCCGTCGGCATCGCCCTGCCCCTCGTCGCAGTTCAGGTAGGCATCGCAGTTTATGATATAGTTATATGCGGCGAGGTTCTTCATCTGCAGGCCCGTGTCGCCGTTCTTATAGAAGTTGCATGCCTCTATGATGTTGTCGTGCGCCTGGTCGTTTGCGTTGGCCACATCGCTGGCACTGCCTCCTGTGGGCTTGTTGCGCTCTATGAGCATGCCGTTGTCGCTGGCGTTGGTGATGTCTATATGGTAGAAGTACCAATATGAGGATGTGAGGCGAACGCCCTGATATGGGTTGTCGCTATGCTTGTGTTCAGGATGGTTGCAGTTTATGACGGCACGCCCGTCAAGGCACACCATCGCGTTGTAATTGTCATGTGTGCCGTTGCGCTGGTCTATGTTTATGCGGGCAGTGGGGCGGTATTCTCCTGCTGCGAGAATGATTGTGGTGCCTGGATCCACTGCCATGTCAACGGCTTTCTGTATGCTGAGCAGCGGAGTTTCAGGCGTGGCACCGTCGTTAGTGTCGTCACCGGTGGGCGAGACGTATATCTTCGGGCCGTTGCCGTAGATATTTGTGCGTATCAGCGAGAAGTCCTGGGTGATGTCAAAGGCGTGAGTCTCGTCCTTGGGGTTGTCGGGATTCTCCGTGCTGGACTGACCTCCGCCTCCGCTTGAAGCCCCTGCCACGACGATAGAGTCGCCCACGGAGAGGCTGTAGAAGTATATGCCCTTGGGTATTGTGAGGCGTACCTCGCCGTCGCTGACTATGCGTGCCGTGTCGGTGGTGTGTGAAGTGCCGGAGGTGGAGGCCAGTTGCTTCACCACATTCGTGGCACTCAAGGTGCGCGTATTAGACTTGTTGGAGGTCATATACTCCACCTTTATATACTGTCCGGCCTTGACATCGGGGATAATCATGTCGCACTTGTCGCCTATCCATAGGCCGTTGGTGTTGCCGCCCATATACAGGTTGCGTCCGTCGCTGTTGGTAGAGCCGTCAAGGATATTGAAGCGCAGGCCCTTGGTGATGGTCAGTTCCGTGCCGTTGGCAGTGATGGGACTGTCGGTTATAGCTCCTTTGAAGCAGTAACGGTTCTTGGAATCCATGTTCCACTGGCTGTCAGCAGTGATGTTTGCCACGTCTTCTGCGGGCACGCTGGCAAGGTTCCAGGTCCTGATGTCGGCTTCGGTCTCGGCATCCTGAGCATAGATGCAGGTGAAGGACATCAACAGTAGTAGTGTAAAAAGTCTTCTCATAAGATGATTTGTGTTGCGGTTTATCAGTTGTTTAAGTCGAAATCAGTGGGTATATAGTTGTCCAACGTCTGGCATACAGCCGTTGAGAACCGTTGGCCAGTGGCTATCAGCCGGGCAAAATCCTCTGCTGTTAGAGCGTTGA
>DEKQ01000149.1:0-7942 GCA_002353975.1 Prevotellaceae bacterium UBA2718 | reverse complement strand
GCGCCGATGGTGCTCACGGTCTCTATCTTCTTGGCAGGGTAGGAGGCACGCAGCATTGGGGTGAACAGGCGGATGGGCCTCGGACCGTCAGTGTAGATGAGCGTATCGCAGTAGGGCGAGACGTGTTTCTCATATACTTCGGCGGCATCTTCCGTGCCGAAAAGTATCTGGAAATCCTCTGATGAACCTCTCACCACCGTCGCCAGTTGCATGTTTTCCACGATGCTGGGCATGGTGACGGCGAGGTCGGCAAGGTGGGAGGCACGGAAATTCACATCATAATACAGTGTGGCTCCGGCGTCTTTCGCTTTTGAAAGAAATGCTTTCACATACTCCCGCAGCATGGGGCTGATGGCGAAATATGACCCGAAGAGCACTATGTCACCCTTTCCCACCTCGGGCATACGGCTGTTCATGGTCAGGGCAGCATGGTTTTTGTAGAACTGATACTGTGCGTCGTTGTTCTCATTGAGGAAGGCGAGCGACAGGTGCGACTGTGTTCCTGCGTGTCGGAACACGTATGACGTATCGACATTGTTGCTCTCCATGAATGATGTCACAATGTCTGCCACGTGGTCATCGCCCACCTCTGTAGCCATGACGCACGGTGTTTTAGTGCGTCCTATGGAGATCATGGCGTTGAAAGTGGAGCCGCCGGGGACAGCCTTCAGGGGCTGGTCGTTGCGGAAAATGATGTCGAGTACGGTCTCGCCGAGGCCTATTATTCGTCTGTTCATGCTGATGTGAGTGAGGATTATGACCTGCAAAAATAGGAATAATTATTGATATGTCCAAAGAAATAAGCCGTTTTCCTTGCATAGGCGTGTAAATTTTAGTACCTTTGGCTGTGTTTATTCCATTCAGAATGATAAAGAAGAAGATATTATTCGTGTGTCATGGCAACATCTGTCGCAGCCCTATGGCAGAGTTTATAATGAAGAAGCTGGTCTCAGAGGCAGGTCTTTCAGGCGCGTTTGAGATTGCCTCTGCCGCCACGAGTACCGAGGAGATTGGCAATCCGGTCTATCCTCCTGCCCGCCGTAAACTTGCCGAGCATGGCATCGCCTGCGACGGGAAGACCGCAAGACAGCTGACGCGGAGGGATTATGACAACTATGACCTGCTCATCGGCATGGACCGTTACAACATACGCAACATGGAAAGGATGTGCGGCGGAGACCCCGACGGCAAGATACACATGCTCATGGAGTATGCGGGCAACGATGGGCAGGACGTGGCAGACCCCTGGTACACGGGAGATTTCAATGCTACATGGCGCGACTGCCTGAACGGTTGCAAGGGATTGCTTAAACTATTGGAGGTAGAATAACTTGATAATGAGGAGCAATAGCTGCTATTAATCTGGATAAATGTTGCGATGAAGAGAATAGGTTTACTGTCTGACACCCATAATCACTGGGACGAACGCTTTGCGAAATACTTCGCGGTGTGCGATGAAATATGGCATGCCGGGGACTTTGGGGACATCCGAGTGGCCGATAAACTAAAGGAAATAGCCCCGCTGCGAGGCGTCTGCGGTAATATAGACGGCTCCGTTGTGAGGATGGAATACCCCGAAGTGCTCAGCTTCAGATGTGAGAATGTTAATGTAATGATGAAGCATATCGGTGGCTATCCAGGCAGATATGACCCTAAAGCCTATCGTATTCTGTGCCATGACAGGCCACAGCTGTTCATTTCGGGCCATTCGCACATACTGAAAGTAATGTTCGACAAGTACCTGAATCTGCTGCACATCAACCCGGGAGCAGCTGGATTGAGCGGTCAGCAGGCTGTCAGGACGCTGGTTCGCTTTGTTATTGACGACAGTAACATAAAGGATTTGGAGGTTATAGAGCTGGGATAGCAAAAGAAAAAATCGACAGACACCGTGGAAAACAGTGACTGCCGATGTCTTTTATGGCTCTTTATAACAGGGTTTTGACGTAGTTTGTCAGTGTGACGAACCTCCTTATAACAGAGTTTTGACGTAGTTTGTCAGTGTGACAAACTCTTCATGCGTCAGTTGTTCCGGGCGTTTCGTGAGGTCAATGGGCGACGATGCGAATGCGTCAGCAGGTGAAACCAACTGCTTCAGCGACACGCGCAGCATCTTGCGGCGCTGGTTGAAGGTGGCTTTCACAATGCGTTTGAACATCTCCCAGCTGCATCCTAAGTCGGTCCGACCGTTGCGAGTCATGCGGATGACGGCTGATTTCACCTTTGGCGGTGGGTTGAATACGCCCTCATCAACGGTGAATAGGTACTCAGTATCATACCAAGCCTGTATCAGGACACTCAGGATTCCGTAGGTCTTGTTGCCTGGGGTGGCTGCAATGCGCAGTGCAACCTCGCGCTGTATCATTCCCGTGCAGCAGGGAATGAGCTCCTTGTTGTCCAGCATCTTAAAGAAAATCTGCGATGAGATGTCGTACGGATAGTTGCCCGTGAGCACGAATTGCTTGCCCCCAAACACTTCGTTGAGGTCCATTCGCAGAAAGTCACCGTCTATTATGTTGCCCTGCAGCTTCGGAAAGTTTGCCTGCAGGTATGCCACGGACTCTTTGTCTATCTCCACACATTTGAAGGGCCGCTCCTTGGGGTAGAGGAATTGCGTCATGACACCCATGCCGGGACCTATCTCCAGCACTGGGATGTCGGGGCAGGCATCCACGGTGTCGGCTATGCGGCGGGCTATGCCAAGGTCAGTCAGGAAGTGCTGGCCGAGGTTCTTCTTAGGTCTTACGCTCTTCAATAGGATTGATGTGTTAACTGATTTACAAATGTATTGCGGGCTAACCCCTCCCACGAAGAGGAGAGGGGTCAGCTGTTTTTACTTCAGATACTGTACCAATGGCGACTTGATGTCCCTGAGTCCCTTTGCCAGACTCAGGCAGTTTGTCCTGGCTCCGAGCAGCGATGTGTGCGTATGGTCGTGGTTAAAGTAGGCTGAAGCCTTCTCCTTTGCCTTCTGACTGTCGCCCTTCTTGTTGCTGAACTTCTTGTCAAGGAAGTCTGCCGTGATGTTGTGCACATCCACAAACTCCACTCCGCACTCCTTGGCAACGGCTTCATCCCACTGCGGTATGTAGTCATTGTTACGGCGTTCTATCTTGCCGTTGGGCCATTCGTTGCGTGGAGTGAAGGACAATATCACTGGTATTGCGCCCTTCTCCTTGGCATCTCCTATCATCTTACGCAGGTACCAACCGAAGGAATACACTACTTCAAACTTACCGGAGCTCTTCGATTTATATACGTGGCAAGTGTCTTTTGCACATGCTATCACGCCGCGCTCCTTGTCTTTGTCTATGCCTCCGATGTCATTATGACCGAATTGTATGAGCACATAGTCCCCCGGACGCAGTGTGCGATAGACCTCTTCCCAGCGGTTCTCGTTGAGATAGGTGCGTGTTGAGCGGCCTGCCTTGGCGCAATTGATGAAGGTACACTTTGCTTCATCAAAGACTGTGTATGCCTGCGAGCCCCATCCCCACATGCCGTCGGGGTTCTTGTCCTCGTTCTTGCCGGTGGAATCGCCGCAAAGGAATATGCGAACCTTCTGCTTTTTCTCCTCTGCCGTCTTCTTCTTGGGGATTATCCTGCCTTTCTTGTCATAGTTATTTGGCTCCCAAGCCAGCAGTTTCTCCTCGTAATCGGGGCGCACTTTCTCCTTTATGAGATATGATTTCAGCTCTGCCAGACGTGGGTCCGTGCAGTCCATGAGCCCCTCTGCGGCAGAGGCAGCGTTCATCTTGGCGCCGAAAGCCGATGAGTGTATCTTGTCAAGGAAGAAGTGATAGTCCGTCTTCCATGGTCCGTATGCCTCCAGTTTCTTTGCCGATATGTCGTTGAGGTCTATCACCGGCACGTCCATCTCTTTGCCAATGGCGAAGATTGCCGGTGTGAAGTCCGTCAGTTTGCGCTGGATTGTCTTTCCGTCAGCCTCGTATGCATTCCTTGGAGTCAGCGTGAACAGCACGGGAAAAGCCCCCTTTGCCCGCACTTCGTTAATCATTCTGCGTGTGTATCCACCAAAGGTATAGACGGTATCCATACATGCGCGTACCTTATTATATATTATAATAGAGTCTTCCGTGATGCTCAGCTTTCCCTGCGGACGGTATGACGAGCGGGCACGGATAGAGTCTATGGGGCCGTTGTCATTGTGTCCTAACTCCAGAAAGACGTAGTCACCCTTCCTTACGCCGCTCAGTGAGCGCTTCCAGAGGTCAGGAGACTTGTAGAACGTACGTGGCGATGTGCCGCCGAGGGCGTGGTTCTCCACCGTAATCTTGTTCTCATCGAAGTACTCATGCTCATAGAATCCCCATCCCCACTGGCCGTTGTTGCCGTTGCCCATAGTGCCGGTGCGCATGGTGGAGTTGCCGATGAGGAACAATACGGGGTTGTTTCCGCGCCGGGAGCTGCCCGGTACGGGGCGTGCCTGGTTGGCAAAGGCGATGGAATCGGCTGTAAGGTCGCGCACTCCGTTGATGTCAAGCCATATCTCGCCTTGTTCTTTCTTGTCCTGGGCACTTACGGCGATGGCTGCTATGAATGATAAAATCAGTAGGGATAGTCTTTGCATAGGGTTAATGATACTGATTGCAATTCTGCAAAACACGTTGTCTTTTGTAAAATTGCAGGTTAATTATTGTCTTTTACTTTAGGAAGAATGTGGTATAGACATCCATTACAGAGTATATGCTGGATGTTATTACCTCGGCTTTGCGTGAGTATGCGCGGTAGGCGCTGCGTTCATCTTTGCTGAGATGCTTCAATATGTTGCCCTCCGTAACCTCGAAAGTGTCGCCTTTATAGTTGATGTAGAACCTGTCTGTAGTTGGCAGCGGCTGCTGATCCACTATGTCGGCACCGTTGTTTGTGGCTACGCGCAGGGTGTAGTCCGTGAAGTCCATGCCGGCAATGTCAATGCCATCGGCGATAGAGCCCATGTTGCTGCTCACCATCTCGTTGTACCTCTGCATGTCGATGCTTACGTCGTGATAGACGGCGCATACCTTGCCGTCGATGGTGTCTTGCCTTATCACCTCGCAAAGCCTGTCCTCGATGGGGATAAACTGGATGCCATTGGCAAAGACGACCTTGTTGATTGTGCCGGGCTTGGCCTGCAGTTTCGTCTTGTTGTCCTTACCGCTGATGAACCACAGACGTCCTTGCTTGATGTGGATGTTCGACTTTGCCGTTACCTTCTTGTTCGTTGCTCCCACATATATATTGGCTTTCTGGAAGTTCTGATAGATGAACGGCCACTCGGCAACGGGATGCCATTCGTCCTCCTGTGCCATTGCTATGGTGGCAAAGAGCGGGAGCATTAGTATGATAAGTATTCTTTTCATAGTTTTAGGATATTCTATGTTATTAGGAAGTGTTGTCGCCTTCGCTGCAATGGCGGCTTCGTTAGCGCTTGTGCTTCAGTGTTATGAGCACAATCTCACGTGGCATTCCGAAGCGGAAGGGCAGGTTTCCTCCAAATCCTGTAGATACGCTGAGCAGTGTCTCGCGCTTCTTTCCTGTGGGTTCGCGGCTGTCCTTGCCGTTGTTGTCATAATAGAATCCGCCCCATTCATCGTACGTCATGGATGCCGGCGTCATGCCGAAGAATGAGAACTGCGTGCCGTGCGTGTGGCCTGCCAGCATTATGTCTGGCCTGAACACGGGCAGCACGTGGTGTCTCCAGGCGTTCGGGTCATGGCTCAGCAGTATGGAGAACGTCTCCGTATTGTCTTTTATCGGAACATATACAGTGCTGTCAGTTGCCGTCATGCCGCTCGTTCGGCTGACGGCTTTTTTTATGTCACCCTTCTGCGGGAATGGCGGCAGTCCCCAGTTCTCCTCTCCAATCACGCATATAGAGTCGCGTTTCACGGTGCCGTCGGCCTGTTTCGTCTCGCGATAGATGTAGCGGTGCTCGTCGTTGAGCATCGTCCATCCGAAGGATGCCTGTACTTTCTTCGTCAGCGCTATCTGCTCTGCCTGTGCCTTGGGGCTGAGTCCTGAGTACGACGCATAGTCATGGTTGCCCATGATGGAATACACTCCGTCGGGTGCCTTCAGTGCCGACAGCTCCTTTGAGCGTTCCATCGGCTCCTTTGGGAGGAAGTTCTGCAGGTCGCCGACCACGCAAATCATGTCGGGTTTCAGGCTGTTTACTTTCTCCACCCCATCGCCCAGGAGTCCTCTGTACGGTCCCCAGAACGCGCCTCCACAGTGCAGGTCGGCAATCTGTGCTATCTTGTAGCCGTCGAAGCTCTCCGGTATGGCCTCGCTTTCAAACGTCAGCTCGGTCACTTTCAGCTGCCAGAATCCCCATGTGAAGCCATAGAGGATGATATACAGCAGCAGTATCGGGAACAGTGCGAACCATCTCCACCATGCAGTGGAGATGGCGCAACGGTATATGGTGATTACTGAACACAGTAATACCAGCCCAATAATGATTGATGGGATGAATACTTTCAGCATCGTCGTTTACTTCTTGGCTGGTGCTTCCTGCTTTGCGTCAGCATTCTGTGCAGGTGCTGCCTGCTTTGCATCCTGCTTCTGCGCGTCGCCCTTCTGTGCGTTAGCGCCGAAACCCTGTACGTTGTTAGGGTTGGTCTGTGCCTGCTCGGTTGCTGCGTTCTCAATAACCGAGCCCTCTGTCGTTGCCTGTGGAGCCACGTATGCACATGCGATGCTGATAACCACCATGGCAGCTGCGAGGGTCCAGGTTGCCTTCTCAATGAAGTTTGTGGTCTGACGCACGCCTGCCAGGCTGTTTGCGCTTGCGAAACCAGATGCCAGGCCGCCGCCCTTAGACTCTTGAATGAGTACGATACCAATCATCAGCAGTGCTGTCAATACGATAAGAATAATTAAAAGTGTGTACATTTTGTTTTTGTTTGTTTTTGTTTATTATTGATTTTCTGTATTATCTGTCGTTATTCTGATTTGCTCTTCGCCATCACGAGCATCTTCAGGAAGCGCTCCTGGTCGTCAAAGTAGCGGTTCTTCTTGCTGTCAGTCTTCTTCATCTTGTCCATCACGTCGAGGGCTTTCCTGTACTTTCCCTGCTTGATGTATATGCTTGCCATCGTCTCTGTCAGCAGCTCCGTGTCGGGCGTGTGCTCGCTGTTGTCTTCTATCTCCACTTCGGGCAGGAACTGCGGCTCCTCCTGCAGGGTTATTCGTCCGCTCTCCTTGTTGATGAAGTTGTCTATGAGCGACACTGTCCGTGTGTCATCCGGCGCCGGTTCATTGCCTGTGTTGTCCAGCTCTTCAAAGTCTGTTGCCAGCAGGTATGCCATGTAATCCACCGTGGCGTCAGCCGGTGTAGGCTTGCGATGCTTGTGCGGCTTCTTCTCATCCTCGCGCTTCTCCCCTCCGTCTTCAGGCATCGTGCTGAGATATTCTTCAATGAGCGACACCGTCCTGGCGTCATCGTGCGGCGCTGCTTTCTCGTCTCTCGATGTGTTTGAGAAGCTGCGCATCGCCTTCTTCTTCAGTCTGTAGTGCGATGCCTCTATGAGGTTGAAGAGCACGCTGCGGTCGGTGAAGTAGATGGCTGACTGTCTCAGCTCACGGTCAAACGTCGGGTCGTGCATGATGTACAGGTTCTTCAGCAGCAGCAGGCGAGCCGGCTGGAAGTACGGATACTGCGCGGTCATCTCGCGAAGCCCGTAGAGGGTCTCGCTGTTCAGCAGTTCCGGGTGTTGTGTCAGTTCCTGTATATCTAAATCCATAAATTAGAATTATGAATTATGCATTCTGAATTATTAATTTAACTTTACCAGTTAGCCATTGTAGCGTTGAAAATCTGCTCACAGATATCCTTCGACATCTGGTCCACCAGCTCGTCTTGCACGGAGTTCAGGCTGCTCCTTGAGTCGTATGTCGTGGTGGCAGTGAACTGGCGTTCAAAGTCCTCGTCGTGGTT
>DEKQ01000055.1:37154-38285 GCA_002353975.1 Prevotellaceae bacterium UBA2718 | reverse complement strand
GTGGAAGTTGACTCTCTGATGACGCAATATGAGTTCTGCAAGGAGTACTCCATGATTCTTGAGAAAAAGAGCCGCAACATCCAATCCACCCTGCAGCAGAAGGGTCAGTCCCTGCAGTCTGCTGCCAACAATTTCCAGCAGAAGCTGCAGCAGAATGCCTACACGCGTGAGCAGGCAGAGCAGATACAGGCAGGCCTGCAGAAGCAGAACGCAGATCTGGAGGCCCTGCAGCAGCGTCTCAGCGCAGAGTTCCAGGAGGAGACCAACAAGTTCAACGTGGCTCTGCACGACTCATTGCAGCACTTCCTTGAGAAGTTCAACAAGGACAAGAAATACACCATCATCCTCTCAAAGAGCGGTGACAACATCCTTTATGCCGACAAGGGTATTGACATCACTAATCAGGTTATAGCAGGCCTGAACAAGGCTTACAAGAAGGAAGCAAAGAAGACCGAGGAGAAGAAAGAAGAGAAGAAGAAGTAAAACATTATGACCAATATACGCTGGGGTTTCATCGGCTGCGGAGAGGTGACCGAATACAAGAGCGGTCCTGCCTTCAATAATGTTGAAGGTTCAAGCATCGTGGCCGTAATGAGCCGCAACGCGGACAAAGCACGTTCCTATGCGGAGCGGCACGGCATAGGGCGCTGGTACACCGACCCTCAGGCCCTCGTTGACGACCCGGATGTGAACGCAGTGTATATTGCCACTCCTCCTTCAAGCCACGCCACATACGCCATAATGGCGATGAGAGCCGGCAAACCCGTGTATGTGGAAAAACCTCTCGCTGCGAGCTATGAAGACTGTACACGCATCAACCACGTATGCCAAGAGACACACGTCCCGTGTTTCGTAGCTTATTACAGGCGCTACCTCCCATATTTCCAGAAAGTAGAGTCACTGCTGAAAGGAGGCACCATCGGCAAGGTGCTCAACGTGCAGGTGCGCTTTGCATGCCCGCCACGGCAGGTGGATTACAACGCCCCAGAGGAACGCCCTTGGCGAATACAGCCTGACATAGCCGGAGGTGGATATTTCTACGACCTCGCGCCCCATCAGCTGGACCTGCTGCAACAATTGTTTGGAGTGATAGTGAAGGCAGAAGGGCACTCAGCCAACATCGGGGGGCTG
>DEKQ01000055.1:28960-37123 GCA_002353975.1 Prevotellaceae bacterium UBA2718 | reverse complement strand
GCATCGGGGGGCTGTATGAGGCAGAGGATACCGTAAGTGCAAGCTTCCTGTTCGAGAACAACCTGCCTGGCAGCGGTTCATGGTGCTTCGCGGGACACGAGGCAGGCAAGGATGACCGAATTGAGCTGATAGGTACTGATGGCATACTGACATTCTCGGTATTCACCTATGACCCCATACATCTCTATACCACAGGAGGGATGAAAGAATTTACCGTACCCAACCCGCAGTACGTTCAGCAGCCGCTGATACAATCTGTAGTGGAAACGCTGCAGGGACGCGGTGACTGTCAATGTACGGCGCTCAGTGCCACGCCTACTAACTGGGCCATGGACCGAATACTGGGGAAAATCTGATACCATGCAAGGGAGAACGTAACCAAGATATCCTTGAAACTATTTCTCACAGGCATATTACTACTCACCACGATGCTCACCGTTTCTGCACAGACAGATTCGATGAGTGTTTTCGTTTGTGACAGTATAAGTCGGGATAGCATATCGATGCGTGACGGCATAGCTCAGGACAGCCTTTCGCGCAAAGAGGAGAAAAAGAAGAGGAACTTCTTTGTCAGGTCTTACTATTTCTTTGACCGTATCCTGTCTCCGCCGAGAGACTCTGACTACATTGATGTGCAGAACTACAACTGGTGCGCCGAGGTGCAGCTCACGAACCGCATAGAGTGGCTTGACCTTGACGGCGGTTCTGATTTCCATTTCACCGTAGCGCCTAAGGTGCGCACACGTGTGGGGCCGTTCTTTGGGTGGCGCTTCGCATTTCTGGGGTATAACATAGATATCAAGTCCATCTTTCTAAATAACAATGACATGGACCTGGGCGGCTCAGTCTATTCTTCTGCCTTTGGCCTTGATCTGTTCTATCGCCGCGTTGGAGGCAGCTATAACATACGCCGCCTCACACTGAACGGCACGGACTATACCTCGCTGCTGAAGGGTGAGCCGTTTGACGGCATAAACATGGGTATGACACGCGTGTCGTTCTATTATGTCACCAACTACAAGCGCTACTCCCATCAGGCAGCCTTCTCTCAGACTAACCGTCAGCTGCGCTCGGCAGGCTCGCTGATACTTGGTGCGGCATACGCCCACAATCGGTGCACCGTAGATTGGGAACAGCTGGCAAACACGATAAACGAGCGTAATAATAACTCATTCGACAAATACGAGGGCTTCGGCTACATGAAGAATGACGAAATCTCCCTCACTGCCGGATATGGCTACAACTGGGTGTTCTCCAAAAACTGGCTCGCGGCAGGTGAGATAGCGGGCTCATTAGGCTATCTCATACAGAACAACAACCTGCGAGGCAATGCAACCAAAACATCCTCGAGTATGGATTTCCTTGAATACCTGGACCATTTCCGCAGAAAGAACCTGTGCTTCAATGGCACGTTACGTCTTGCCGTGCTATGGAACAACGGGCCATGGTTTGCCGGTACACAAGGAGTGTTCTTTTATTATCAGCACGGAAACGAGCAAATAACATCACGCAATATCCTTGGCACGGTGTATGTCTATGTAGGACTCAACTTCTGAAAAAAAACCTTATCTGCGTCCGAAGAGGTCCTTTATTCCGTCTAAGTCAAAGTTGAGCGAGAAACGCAGCGTCTGGTCAAGCGGGTTGCTTGAGGCAGTAGAGATAACGTATGCCGCATCAAGGGAGAACACGTTCATTCTGAATCCTGCACCTACCGTGAAGTACTTACGGTTACCTTTGGACTCTGCCTCATCGTGATAACCGCCACGAAGTGAGAACTTGTCATTGTAGCAATACTCCAGACCGGCGCTCCACTGTATCTCCTTCATCTCCTCAGAGAAGCCACCTGGGGCATCGCTGAAGCTCCTGAAGATACCTGCAATAGAGCCTACGTCGTAGTATTCCTTCTGCACGCGTGCATCATAGTCTGTCGTTGACTCGCCTTCACGCTGCTTGGGATAGGTGGGAACGAGCAGCTTGTTAATGTCAGTAGCGATGGTAATGGTGTTATACTCATTGATAGGCAGTTTCAGCGAAGCACCGAGACGCATATTGGTAGGTATGAATTCAGAACGGTCGCTGCCACCGAACTTAATCTTTGAACCGATGTTGCTGAAATTGGCACCAAGTCCCAACATGCATTCGCGCTGTCCGATGTTTATGTAGTTCTGGTAATAGCATGAGATGTCTGCCGCGAATGCACTTGAGGCACTTGTCTCCTCAGTAGCGGAATAGGACATGTCAGACAAGAGGAAACGCACTGCCGCACCGAGAGAGAACTTCTCTGACAGCATCAGCGAGTAGCCTGCATCAACAGACATCTCGTATGGCTTGATGGTCATATCATACTCTGTTGAGGTACCACCAGAGGAGGTATAAACCTCACCCAGGGAGAAATAGTGTATGGAACCGGACACGGCACTGAAGTCGTTGATGCGGTAATAGCCTGAGAGATAGGCTATGTTCATGTCGTTCACCAGCTTGCGGAGCCACGGGGTGTAGTTCAACTGCACGCCGCCCTTGGAGATAGCGAAGGGGTATTTCGCCGGGTTCCAATACTGTGACGATGCATCGGCCTCTGTTGCCACACCGACATCACCCATACCGCCTGCACGGGCATCAGGGGCAATGATTTGGCTGACCAGCGCTGTATGCACAGGATTGAACATTTGCTGCTTGTCTTCAGCCATCACGTTAGTTGCGAGACAGCAGGCGAAGACTATGATTGCAAGTTTTTTCATCATTCGTTTCTATTGTTGATTTTGTTGTTATCTCAGATTAGTTGGACGATATTATCAGTTTGCTCGTTGACGAATTATAGTTATTACCGTCACACGTCAGTCGTACTCTGTAGAGATACATGCCCCGTGCGACACCTGACGGAGTCCAGTGATAGGTGGTCGTCTGGCTTGAGGTAGAGAACGTGTCATTCCATTCCAGGGTCTCCACGATACGCCCCGTGAGGTCTATGATGTCTATATAGACGGTGGCATTGGAGCCCTGCAGGTCATGCGTCACGTAGAACGTGGCGCTGCCGTTGATCGGATTAGGCGACACGAAGATTTTCTTTATCTCCGGTGCCACACCCTTCAGCACCCTGAATCGCAGCGACACGACACTGTAGTTGCCCAGCAGGTCCCATGCCCTGAAGTACAGGTCGTGGTATCCGGCCTCCAGTTCGGGCAGCACATAATAGGTCTGGCCAGTCGTATAGCTGCCCTCCTCATATACGAAGTTCTCATTCAGGTCATACGTCTTAGTAGCGTCACCGTCCACTACCAGTTCCAGATTGTGGCCTATCGTGCCGCCTGTCACGTCGATGCCGTCATTGTCCGACACTTCTGCCACGAAGAACGGTGTCTGTCCCACAGCGTCTCCGTTCCTGAACGTAGTGCTGTTGAGATATGAGTAGATGGACGGACCGATAGAATCGTTCTCCACTTCCTTATATCCCTTCACGACAAATGATTTCGTCTCGCCGTGAGCCGTAACTGGTATCACGCCGCTGTCATCCGTTCCAAACACGGTTATCATTCCCCTGCTGCCGTCATTGTGAATGCCGCGAGGCACGCGGAAGAGAAATTCAAACTGTCCGTCTGTGATGGTGCACGAGCCGGAGTATAGTGTTGACGTATAGTCGGTATATACGAACGGATCCTCGCCATTCTGCCCTCTGCAGGTCACAATCTGTTCGCTGTCCATCACTCTGACATTTGCCGTACCGTTAAAGTCCGTCACGGCCACTCCCTTGGGCGTCACCACGTGGCCCGAGACGCTGACGATACTATTGGCCTTCAGCGTGTCGGCATTTTCCGTTGACACTCCGTTTATTTTGTCTATCTGCATGAAATAGCGCGGCAGGGCCAGTCTCATGGCGGGGTCACCGGCCAGGGTGAATTGGTGTTTGTTTACTGACAGGTCCGTCCTGCCCGATATGAGGTCGTTCTTCGCCATTCTCAGCGCATCGCCCACAGTGCGTGCCCTGCCGTTGACGCTGTCTTCGTATGACAGCAGATGCAGCATGAAGCGGTTATTCAGGTTGGCGTTGTCCGTTTCATACACGGTGCGTATTGTGCCGACAAAGGCTATGGCACCGCCGTTGGCATTGAGTATCGCCTCTTCGCCCAGGCTGCTGTGGGTCATGTCGAGCGTCATGGTCTCACAGGCTGCCGTAAACCAAAGCGGGTAGTTGCTGTTCTTGAAGTTAGAGAAGTCATTGAGCACAAAAATCTTCTCCTCCGACAGTTCCGTCCACGAAGCATGTCCGCCATAGTTCATCACGAGCGCGCCTTCGTTCTGCTGCTTATGTGTCATGGTATAGACATCGGGATAGTTGTCACCCGTTGCCGTTGATACCTTCTCGTATGCGTCATACATCACTTTCTTGACATTATATCCCGGTGACTGGCTTCTCACCCTGTCAGCGTTTGCATCGATATTCTGCATGTGGATATTGTTGTTGGAAGTGCTCTTGTTACCATCGTCGGCTATGAACATTATGTCGTTCATCCACGCTCCCGCATTGGACTGGCTGACATACTGCACTATCTTGTTTACGACATTCTCTGCCTGGACAGCGCTGCTGACGGGAAGGCGGCCCGACGATACCGCCAGCCTCATATCCTGCTCCCTGTTATTGTCGCCGTGCACGGTTTTGCCATCATCCATCACACAGATGAAGTCATCCAGCATTGCTGCTGTCGTGCTGCTCTCTGAGGTATATGTCTCATAGCCCAGAAGCAGGTTGTCCGCATCGTAGCCGCTTACGGTCCTGAGCCTGTTGTCCCATATACAATCTCCGAACAGCAGCACATAGTTCACACCGTTGCCGTTCTCTCTGTCATAGAACATCTTCAGGTATCTCTTGTAAGCCGACACATCGGGCGTGCCGCTTGAGAATTCGTTATACAGTTCGTCGGCGGGAACTATCCTCACCGTCATATCATCCTTGTCCCTGTGCAGCTGAGCCAATGTCTCGGCAGCTGACAGCCAGTTCTGGTTTGTAGGGATGATGATAACCATATCCACCCGCTCCTCGGCGTGGTGGTTCTGGTTGGTGATATTGCAGAAATACTCCGCTGCGGGATAAGCCTCGGTGCTCAGTGCCGGAAGTGTATTGGCAGCATTGAACTGTGCCGCTACGTAGTCCATGCGCAGCGGACCGCCGCTTGTGCAGTTCACAGTCACGGGGATGAGGTAGTTACCGTCGGCATCACGTGTGCTGAGCGTATCGAGCATAGCCTTGCTGATGCCGAAATAGAAGCTTCGGAAGTTTGCCTTCTGGTAAGAAGTGCTGAACGATGCCGTGGCAGACTGCTGATTGTTGCCTATCGTGGCGACACGATATGATGATGCCGAGCCACATGACATCCTGACGTGTATGTTTGCTAGAGTGGCACTCTGCGGTACAGGGAGCTCTACCGTCTTGCTGCTCCCAGCCTCGATGGTGGTCTTATCCACAAGCTCTCTACCCATCTCTGCCCAGGCAAAGCCGTCATTCTCGTAAAGGTAATGATAATTCTCGTAACCCTCACTGGCTAAGGCGAGTAGCTCTTCTTCGGTACACGATGCGGGCGAAGCATTCTCTCCCCCACCCTGCACGTCAGACTGGGTGATGAAATAGTAACCGTAATCAGAATAAGGATTGCGCGTACGCGTTGTCGTTGACATTGACTCCCACGACACCGGACCTTGTGCGTAGAAGTATTTCACGCCGTCTTTTGTGCACGTCGGTATCTCTGTCAGGTCGTCGTGCTCGCTGATCCATTCCTGCGTCAGGCGTTCCGGCACCAACGCTCCGCCATAGCCATAGATGCGTACTTTGGAGAGGTCACTGAAGCCCGCAGCCTGAATGGTGGCTGTTGTCAGGCGGTGTATTCCTGTCTCAGACACACGTATCTTTGCCCACGAACCCTGCGCAAGCACAGAGCTCTCGGCATATTCCGCCCATGCCGATGCGGGCACTACGCCCATCAGCACCGTCAGCACGACTGAAATGATATGTCTGAGTCCTTTTATCATCTGCAATAGAAGTCTAACAGCTTCTCGTTCTCCAAGAATCCCTCTATGTGGTCATCGGGCTTCACGGGGCCTACGCCCACCGGTGTTCCCGTAAACAGCAGGTCTCCCGTCTTGAGGGTGAAGAAGCGCGAGATATAGCTTATCAGCCTGTCAATGCCCGTGAGCATCTCTATGGTATTGCCCTCTTGCGCCTTCTCCCCGTTGAGCAGCATGTGGAAATTCAGCGCCACGGCCTCCTTCCCTTTCTGCTGCGCTTCTGTCAGCAATTTCTCTTTCTCCACCCAACGTCCTATGACGGCAGCTCCGTCAAAGCCCTTGGCGATGTCCCACGGCTGACCCTCTTCGCGCAGGGCCTTCTGCATGTCGCGTGCCGTGAAGTCTATCCCCACGGTGAAGGCATCGTAATAGCGATGGGCGAACTGTTCCGGTATTCCCTTGCCAAGACGGCATATACGCACCACGACCTCCGTCTCATAGTCTATCCTGCCCATGAAGTCGGGCACGAAGAACGGTTTACCATCCTTCAGGAGCGAGGAGTCGGCTTTGGTGAAAATCACCGGATTACGTTCCGTATCGCTGTCAGAACGGCCAACGCACTGCTGTAATAACGCAGTTTTTATCTCTTTATTGTGCTGGGCATAGTTCATACCCACTGCAAAAATTTTCATACTCGTACAAAAACAAGAGCGTCAGCGCCTTTAGTTGGCACTGACGCTCTCTTAATATATTGAGTTAAAATGCTTAGTCTGCCTGGAGGCTGAAGCGCTTGAAGTCAACAACGGTGAGGTCCTTGTCAGCAGACTTCAGATAGTCAGCTACGGTCATCTTTGAATCCTGGATGAACTCCTGATTCAGCAGACAACAATCCTTGTAGAACTTGTTGACACGGCCCTTGGCGATGTTCTCAATCATCTGCATGTTGAGTGAAGCAGCCTTCTCGGCTGAAACAGTTGCGATGATTTCCTTTGCCTTAGCCACATCCTCAGCGGTAATCCATCCCTTGCCCATGTTAGACTCCATGTGGTCCTCAGAGTCCACGTGTGCAGGGTTGATGCCTGCCTTCTTCAGTGCGTTCTCAACGGCCTTCTGCACCTGCTCCTGCTTTGACTTCTCAACAGCCACGTTGTACTCCTCCTCAACAATCTTCGGGTCAACAGACTCAGGGTTGAGAGCTACAGGCTTCATGGCAGCTACCTGCATAGCGATAGCGTGAGCCTGCTCCTCTGCCGGCTTGTTGGTCTGTACCATTGTGCAGAGCACGTTCTTGTTCATGTGGTTATAGACAGAGACGTTCTCGCCCTCGATGAAGAGGTAGCCGTCCAGTTCCATCTTCTCGCCTGTTACGCCAGAGCGCTCTGTTACGGCTGCGCTTACCACCTGGCCGTTTGCCATGGTGAGGTTCTTGACAGTCTCAATATCCTTAGCCTTTGCAGCTACAGCGGCATCAAGGATGTCCTGTGTCAGCTTGATATAGTCAGCTCCGTTAGCCACGAAGTCTGTCTCACACTTCAGGGCGATCATAGCGCTGAAGCCGTTCTCGCTCTTTACGAGCACGCATCCGTTGGATGTCTCGCGGTCGCTGCGCTTTGCAGCTATAGCCTGACCACGCTCACGAAGGATTTCCTTCGCACGGTCCATATCGCCGTCGGCCTCGGTCAGGGCCTTCTTTACGTCAGCAAGACCTGCACCTGTCATAGCGCGCAGTGTCTTGATGCTTTCCATTGTTATTGCCATATTCTAATTAACGAATTAACAAATTAACTAATTAAGAATTATCACATTGACGAATTAAGCCTCAGCCTCCTGAGCCTTCTCAGCGTTCTTTGGCTTATCTTCCTGCTGAGCAGCAGCCTTCTCGTCGGCCTTCTCCACCTTGCGCTCCTGAATGCCCTCGTTGATGGCAGCGCAGCAAGCTGAGAGGATTACCTCGATAGAGTCCTTTGCGTCGTCATTAGCAGGGATAGCGAAATCCACATCGTTAGGATTAGCGTTGGTGTCAACGATACCGAACACAGGAATACCCAGACGGTGAGCCTCCTTAACGGCGATGTGCTCCTTCTCGATGTCGATTACGAAGAGTGCAGAAGGCAGGCGAACCATGTCGGCGATAGAACCGAGGTTCTTCTCCAGCTTGGCACGCTGACG
>DEKQ01000055.1:21762-28900 GCA_002353975.1 Prevotellaceae bacterium UBA2718 | reverse complement strand
CATCTTCTTCACTGCCTTGCGGATAGTGGTGAAGTTGGTCAGCATACCGCCGGCCCAACGCTCGTTGATGTATGGCATACCGATGCTCTGAGCCTTCTCGGCAACTACGTCCTTAGCCTGCTTCTTCGTAGCGACGAAGAGGATGCGCTTGCCCTGCTTTGCAATGTTCTTCAGGGCCTCAGCAGCCTCGTCAATCTTTACGACCGTCTTGTTGAGGTCTATGATATGAATGCCGTTGCGCTCCATGAAGATATAAGGAGCCATGGCTGGGTTCCACTTACGCTTCAGATGACCAAAGTGGCAACCTGCCTGAAGCAACTGATCAAAATTTGTTCTTGACATAAATGTTCTTGGTGTGTTAAAATGTTTACTTTCTTTTTGATTCTTAGCGAACACTCCGCGGGTAGCCTACACCATAGTTAAATTAAGAATGAAGAATGCAAAATGCAAAATTCATAATGCTTAACGCTTAAAGCTTAACGCTTAAAGCTTAACGCTTAACGCTTAAAGCTCAACGCTCAAAGCAATCTGCACGATGCAGAGTCCCGCCGAGTTAGATACTAAACCTATTCTCCTCCGGATTAACGCTTAGAGAACTGGAAGCGGCGACGTGCCTTTGGACGTCCTGGCTTCTTACGCTCTACCTCACGTGCATCGCGTGTCAGGAAGCCGTGGTCCTTCAGATTCTTCTTATCCTCCTCGTTAACCTTCACCAGTGCGCGGGCAATGGCGAGGCGCAAAGCCTGAGACTGACCGGTGAAGCCACCGCCGTCCAGATTGGCCTTGATGTCATACTTCTCTGCTGCCTCCAGCAACTCCAGAGGCTGCTTTACGACATACTGAAGTATTGCTGATGGGAAATACTCAGTGATATCTAACTTGTTGATTGTTATCTTGCCGGTGCCCTCTGACAGATATACACGTGCTATAGCACTCTTGCGGCGACCGATTGCGTTTATTACTTCCATCGTAATAATGTTGATTTCTTAGTTTGTGATGATTAATCTTACTTGTAGAGGTTTATATCGATAGCCTTTGGCTTCTGTGCCTCCTGCTTGTGCTCAGCGCCCTCATAGATGAAGAGGTTGGTGAGCAGCTTGCGGCCCAGGACGCCCTTTGGCAGCATGCCCTTCACGGCATGACGCAGCATCTTGTCAACACCGCCCTGCTTGCTGCGAAGCTCTGCAGGAGTATTGAAGCGCTGACCGCCAGGATAGCCCGTGTAGCGGGTATAGACCTTGTCGGTCTCTTTCTTACCAGTAAAGATAACCTTCTCGGCATTGATGATTATCACATTGTCACCACAATCAACGTGTGGGGTGAATGTGGGCTTATACTTGCCACGAAGCAATTTTGCGACTTTTGAAGCGAGGCGACCGACTACCTGATCGGTGGCATCTACTACAACCCACTCCTTCTGTGCAGTCTCCTTGTTCACGGAGAGTGTCTTGTAACTTAAAGTGTTCATTCTTTCAGTTTTCTGTCTTTTTATTTTTTTAATTCTTCCCGGGACAACGGATTCACTAACCATCGGCGCGGCCAAACGCACGACTATTAACACCATTTCCCATTTCTTGCGGGGGCTCTAAGACTTCCCCCTGGCGGGCTCTAACAACCCTTATTTTAAGGCCTTGCAGGCATCTGAATACATACGGGATTACCATAAATCCCTGCCTGCTGAAGAACCTCTGCGGACTCGGGTGTCCAAAATTTGCGGGTGCAAAGGTACTAATTTTTCCTCACATACACACGCGAACAGGCATCGCAGTTTTCGTTTTTACGTTTTTTTAACATCTACCTCCCCCATGACAAGCCGACGATAGAACCCTGGACAGGTTTTCAGGTATCGCTTAAAAAGATACGATTAAGTTTTGAGATACACAAGAAAAAGTACTTGCATTTTTCTTGTAACAAAACTAAAAAGTACCATTGTACCATTGTACCAAAGTACCATTTAATCCTTTTGGGAATATAACACATTATTATATACATACTCGCGCGTACATTATTATATATAGAAATAATTTTATTTTTTACTAAATGGTACAATGGTACAATGGTACAATGGTACCTTTGTGATTTTACACAAAAGTTAACAAACCTTTCATTCGTTAATACTACAAACGAGCCTTCATCCCTCGTCCATATTCACTCATCCATTATTATCCCTCATAACTCCCACATTTTCAGCCGTTTTCAAAGCGGGTGTTTTGCAGCCTAAAACCTTTGTTTTTAGGGGGTTATCTCAATGCGATTATCTTGTTATTTACGTGCTTTTAGGGCCTTGTTCACCTACCATTGCCATGCGATGATTCGAGGATGTTGAAATGTTAAAACTCCGCGTAAACAGATGTTAAAGTGGAGCAGTTTTTTCGCGTTTTTCAGAAACGGACAGAAATTATTAGTAACTTTGCAAACAGAAATGAAGGACGGAAAAGGGACAGAAATTAATAGACTCCGTTATAAAAACTACCAGAGCTGGGCATTCATGTTAAGAATATTACTCGCTTGGCGAATAAAAGCACAAGGATTCTGCGAAAGTTGAGTAAGATCATGCGGCACTTTTCACTAAAAAACCATAAAAAACAGCCTACTCTCTGCGATTTTTCCTGCTTGATGGAGCATTATTTCAATAGAATTTGTACCTTTGTGGGCTATTCAACCTCTTGTTCCTCATAACAGAACATAAGGGAGAAGAGCATATCTGAACATAACATAGAAGAACAAAACAGAAAATAGAATGAAGAAACTGGTTTTTGCAACAAACAACAGCCACAAACTGACCGAAGTGCGTCAGATTATTGGCGATTCATACGAAGTGTTATCACTCAGCGACATCGGTTGCCACGAAGAACTGCCCGAGACGCATGACACTTTGGAGGGCAACGCCCTGGAGAAGGCGAGATATGTCTATGAGCATTACCATTATGACTGCTTTGCCGACGATACGGGCTTGGAGGTGACTGCCCTTGGCGGTGCGCCGGGAGTGTTCTCTGCCCGCTATGCCTCCCTTCCTGAGGACTTATCTGCTGACGGAGCGAACCGATGGGGAGCAGCTGACGACCACGACTCTGAAGCAAATATGCGCAAACTGCTTGATGCGCTACAGAGACAGGCTGACCGCAGTGCACAGTTCCGCACCGTCATAGCACTGATACAGGACGGAGATGAGCACCTCTTCGAGGGCATCGTGAAGGGCAAAATCACTACGGAGCGCCACGGGGCAGAGGGCTTCGGATACGACCCCATATTCCTGCCCGACGAGCACATCGTCACCTTTGCAGAAATGTCGGCAGAGGAAAAGAACCACATATCGCACCGAGGCAGGGCAACAGCAAAACTCGTGGATTTCCTGACGAAAAACGACTGAACAGCATAAGTCTTGAATTTAACCACGAATTACACAAATTGCACTAATCACTTCGTGCTTAGAATGTTTGGAGCAATATAAAAAATAGGCGAAACCGTAATGGCTTCGCCTATTTGTATGTAGAGACATAACTAAGTTATGGATTTTGCATTATAAATCCTGCATTCTTAATTCTGAATTTTGCATTCTGAATTTTGCATTATTCATTTAACCGCTACTCCATTGCTTCGTTGTAGGCTTCAGCACGGGTCTTGCCGTAATTGTCGAGCACCAGCTGCGCATAGCAGAACTCCTCGTTGTTCTCGTCAGGAGAACCTACGCTGACCACAAAGAAGGCCTCGTTATCAACCACCTTGTTGAAGTTCATGCTCAGGAGCACACCGCTCTCCATGAACTGTTTAGGCAGGACGGGTGAGAAGTTCTCCTTCGTAAAGGTCTTAGTGAAAAAGACAGAGCCGTTTGAGCGTTTGATAGACAGAGTGATGGTGTTGTCGGTGTAAGGGATGTCGTGATTTACGACATGCGGGAGAGAATCGGAAGCAGCACGCTGGATGGTGTATCGATAGTCCGCTCCTTTGATCCATTGGAAGCTGCCATTCTGCTCAGAGTCCTCCATCTTCTGGTTTGCCTCGATTTTTTTTGTTACTACCTTATCAACGATAATGTTCTCGTCCTGCACTTTCTGTTTACAGGATACAAATGCCATGAGGGCACAAGCTATAAGAAGAAATGACCTCATATATTTTTTTTCAGGTTTTAGAGGGTTATTTTTTTGCAAGTAATCAGGAGTTAAGGAGTCAAGGAGTTAAGACCATACCGAGTGCCTCATAGGAGTAACTTCTATAACAGGTTGAAGACAGCTCCGTCTAATGTCTTGACTGCTTAACTACTTAACTACTGAAAACTTAGTTTACTTATTGCTAAGACGCTCGATGTACTTGTCGATGTCCTGTGACGCAGGGCTGTTGACGTACTTCTCCTTGATGGTCTGATAGATTTTCAGAGCCTCATCGTTCTTTTTCTGGCTCTCAAGCAGGCGAGCAGCCTGAATGAGGAAGGCTGGAGCAAGACTGTTGGAGATTCCGTCTGGAGCCTCAGAGTTTGCCATATCAGCTGCCTTCTGGAGGGTCTTGATAGCCTTATCCACGTCACCTGTATTAGCGTATGCGTTTCCAAGAGCAGCGGTGACAGCAGGGCTGATGAGGGCATCGTCCTGTGTAGAGAAGTCCTCGAGATACTTCACTGCCTCTGCCCACTTGCCTGTCTTGGCATAGCAGATGCCGGCGTAAGCGCGTGCCAGATTGGCTGCATCGGTGCCGCCATAGTTCTCTGAGATAGCGATAAAGCCTTCAAAGTTCTTGTCACCATTGAGCGCTGCTGCGTAGTTCTCCTGTGCGAAAGCATCCTGAGCCTTGGCAAGGGCTGTGGCAGCCTTGTCCTCGCGGGGTGCGCTGATGAAGTTCTTGTAGATGACGATGCCTGCAATGATTACTATAGCAGCAATCACAACACTCATAATCTGCTTACGATACTTGATGAAAATAGCTTCTTGCTTGTTGAGGGTCTGCTCAGGAGCAGATGCCTGCTGTACTGTTTTCTGTGCCATTGTATGTTTGTTTTATTTCGTTATTACGCTGTTATTACCTCTATTACTTTATCTACGGCAGCCTTCAGGCCGTCTGCATTCTTACCACCGGCAGTAGCGAAGTGTGGCTGGCCACCACCGCCGCCCTGGATGAGCTTGCCTGCCTCACGGACCGTGGTGCCGGCATTCTTGCCTTCCTTGGTAAGGTTGTCAGACAATGCTACGGTAAGCGTAGCCTTGCCATCTGCTGCGCAGCCGATTACGACAAGCAGATTTTCCGTGAACTGCTGACGCAGGGAGAATGCGATGTCCTTGGCACTCTGTGCATCAACAGGCAGCAAGCCGCTGATTACCTTGATGCCATTGACATCCTTTGCCTGTGCCACCATATCGTCCTTCAGCTGCATGGCCTTCTGAGCCTTGAACTCATTGACCTGCTCCTGCAGCTCCTTATTCTCAGAGATTGCCTTCTCGATGGTTTGCATCAGGTTAGGCGCATTGTTGAAGAGGCCCTTGAGGTCAACCATAAAGTCCTGCATCTTGTCAAGCATATCCTCTACCTGCTTGCCCGTGATGGCCTCTATGCGGCGCACACCGGCAGCGATGGAACTCTCGGACACGATGCGCACCATGCCTATCTGGCCCGTTGCCTTAACGTGGCAGCCACCACAGAACTCTACACTGTTGCCGAACTTCACGACGCGGACCTTATCGCCATACTTCTCGCCAAAGAGGGCGATGGCGCCGAGTTCGCGAGCCTCTTCTATCGGGGTGTCGCGGAACTCCTCCAGCGGTATGTTCATGCGTATGCGCTCATTGACGATGTGCTCCACCTCACGCAGCTGCTCTGGCGTTACCTTCTCAAAATGAGAGAAGTCGAAGCGCAGACCCTCGGCGGTGACGAGCGAGCCCTTCTGCTCAACGTGTGAGCCAAGCACCTCGCGCAGAGCCTGGTCAAGGAGGTGGGTACAGCTGTGGTTGCTCTCTATGGCACGACGACGGTCAGTGTCAACGCACGCCATGAACTCTGCTTCCACATTCTCAGGTATCTTATCGACAATGTGTATAGATACGCCGTTCTCCTTTTTCGTGTCAAGCACCTTTATCTCCTCATTCTCAGATACGAGCACGCCGGTATCGCCTACCTCGCCGCCCATCTCGCCGTAGAACGGTGTCTGGTCAAGAATCATCTCGTATGCAACGCCCTTCTTCTGCTTCACCTCGCGATACTTCACAACATGGCAGGGGTACTCCGTATAGTCATATCCCACGAAGTTGGACTCTGCTTCAGAGAGTACTACCCAGTCGCCGAGATGAACCTCCGCGGCATTGCGTGCACGGCTTCTCTGCTGCTCCATGCACTTGTTGAAGCCCTCCTCATCGAGCGTCATACCCTGCTCACGGCAGATGAGCTCAGTGAGGTCAAGTGGAAATCCGTATGTGTCAAACAAGGTGAAGGCCTTGTCACCGGCTATCTCTGTCTGTCCCGCAGCCTTTGTCTCGTCGATGACATTCTGCAAGAGCATGATGCCCTTGTCGAGGGTACGCAGGAAAGAGCTCTCCTCCTCCTGCATCACCTTCATGATGAGCTTCTGCTGTGCAGGCAGCTCGGGGAAGGCATCGCCCATCTCTTCAACGAGGGTTGGCACGAGCTTATAGATAAATGCCTCTTTCTGTCCGAGGAAAGTGTATCCATAGCGCACGGCACGACGCAGTATGCGACGAATAACGTAGCCGGCCTTCGCATTAGACGGCAACTGACCGTCAGCAATGGCAAAGGCAATGGCACGCACATGGTCAACGATAACGCGCAGGGCTATGTCCTTCTTCTCATCATCGCCGTATTTGCAGCCTGCCATACCGGCCATAGCCTGAATGAGTGGCTGGAAGATGTCAGTATCATAGTTGGAAGTCTTGCCCTGCAGGGTGCGCACGAGGCGCTCAAAGCCCATACCGGTATCAATCACCTTGGCAGGCAGAGACTCAAGGGAGCCGTCAGCCTTACGGTTGTACTGCATGAAGACAAGGTTCCATATCTCAATCACCTGAGGGTCATCCTTGTTCACCAGCTCGCGTCCTGGCACTTTGGCCTTCTCCTCTGCGGGACGGGAGTCAACGTGCAACTCTGAGCAAGGGCCACATGGACCTGTGTCACCCATTTCCCAGAAGTTGTCGTGCTTGTT
>DEKQ01000055.1:21559-21740 GCA_002353975.1 Prevotellaceae bacterium UBA2718 | reverse complement strand
TTGTTGCCGTTGATGATATGGTCTTTTGGCAGGAACTGTTCCCAAATGGAAGCAGCCTCATTGTCGCGCTCCAGACCTTCCTCGGGTGAGCCCTCAAATACTGTGGCGTAGAGATCGGCTGGGTCTATCTTCAGTACGTCAACGATGTACTCCCAAGCCCAGGAGATGGCCTCCTTCTTGA
>DEKQ01000055.1:21323-21496 GCA_002353975.1 Prevotellaceae bacterium UBA2718 | reverse complement strand
CAGTTGCCGAGCATCTCAAACATCGTGTGATGGTAGGTATCGTGTCCCACCTCCTCAAGGTCGTTATGCTTTCCCGACACACGGAGACACTTCTGAGTGTCTGCCTGACGACGTGACTTGGGCACTGCATTGCCAAGGATGATATCCTTAAACTGGTTCATGCCCGCGTTGGT
>DEKQ01000055.1:20997-21305 GCA_002353975.1 Prevotellaceae bacterium UBA2718 | reverse complement strand
GGTAAACATCAATGTCGGGTCATCCTTCACCACCATAGGGGCGCTTGGAACGATGAGATGCCCTTTGCTTTCAAAGAAACTTTTGAAAGACTCTCGTATTTCTTTTGCTGTCATTATCCGCTTGATTACTATAGTTCCTATGCCATAATTGACAAATCGGGCACAAAGTTACGAATAAGTTTTGAGATACGCAAAAAATACGGAGCAAAAAAACAAAAAGAGAAGCCGAAAGGGGTACTTTCAGCTTCTCATTTTCAGTATGTATTGCTTTCAGTTTAGAACTGGAAATAGTTCTTGGCGTTGTTGTA
>DEKQ01000055.1:20539-20879 GCA_002353975.1 Prevotellaceae bacterium UBA2718 | reverse complement strand
CGACGGAAGTACTCGTGACGTGGATATGAGAGGAATGAGCGTGAGTCGGTGAGCATTCCGACGAAGCGTGAGAGCAGTCCGAGCAGTGAGAGAGCATTCATCTGCTTCTCCATGCCGTCCTTCTGGTCAAGGAACCACCAGCCTGAGCCCCACTGTATCTTGCCGGGGCAAGAGCCGTCCTGGAAGTTACCCAGCATCGTTGCAAGCACCTCGTTTGCACATGGGTTGAGGTTGTAGAGTATAGTCTTTGTCAGCTTGCCTGCCATGTTCAGCTCGTCGAGGAAATGAGAGCATGCCTTGGCTGTGGTGAACTCGCCGATAGAGTCGAAACCGGTGTCAG
>DEKQ01000055.1:13821-20459 GCA_002353975.1 Prevotellaceae bacterium UBA2718 | reverse complement strand
TGGAACTGCTGTGTCCAGCCTGCGTTGCAGTCCATGATAGCCATCTCCTTGAGGAAGGCATGCTTATACTGGCGCTGCTCTGCCACAGTAGGCGTCTGACCTGAGAGGGCTTTCTGTAGAATTGCGTCAATCTCTGCATCAGTATATGGGTCGTCATAGAACTCCTCGATGCCGTGGTCAGAGAGCTTACATCCCTTAGAGGCGAAGAAGTCGTGACGCTTCTGCAGGGCATCAACCATATCAGCGAACTTCTTGATTTCTACACCGCTCACCTGCTCCAGCTTCTCGATGTATCCCTTGAACGTGGCAGCCTCAATGTTCATTGCCGCATCAGGACGCCAAGCCGGAATCATGCGTGTCTTGGCTGTTGGGTCGGCAGCCACCATGTCGTGCCACTCCAGAGAGTCAACAGGATCGTCAGTGGTGCATACGGTTTCCACATTATAATGAGCCATCAGTCCACGTGGTGTGAACTTAGGATCATTCTTGATCATGTCGTTACACTTATCGTAGATAGCCCTCGCATTGGTGGGGTTAAGAGTCTCCTCTATGCCGAATGCGGTCTTGAGCTCAAGGTGTGTCCAGTGATACAACGGGTTGCGGAAGGTGTAAGGCACCGTCTCAGCCCATTTCTCAAACTTCTCCCAGTCGGTGGTGTCCTTACCGGTGCAGAAACGCTCGTCAACACCGTTGGAACGCATAGCACGCCACTTGTAGTGGTCGCCCATGAGCCATATCTGGGCAATGGACTCAAAACGCTTGTTCTCGGCTACCATCTGAGGGATGAGGTGGCAGTGATAGTCTATGATAGGCATCTTGGCCGCATGGTTGTGGTACAAATCCTGCGCAGTCTTGGTCTCGAGCAGGAAGTCTTTGTCATTGAATTGTTTCATGTTAGTTTTTGTGAAGTTTATAAGTTATTAAGTAAGTGACAAATTACACGTCTGCAAAGGTAATAAATAAATTTTGTACTCAAAGAGGATTGAATTTATTTTTAACTTATTTTATTCAAACACATCCTCTATGTCCATAAAGTCGTCTTTTTCGTCATTGCTTCGACAAGGATTGAAGTCTTCGGGCACGTCGAATTTCGCGGTACTCTTGTATGGCAAAGTGCTGTCGGCATACACCTTTTTTATAAAGTACGCATACACAGGCAGCGCCATCGTGGCACCCTGGCCCCATGCCTCGCTGTCAAAATGGATGTCGCGGTCTTCGCCTCCCACCCAGCAGCCGCTTGCCAGTTCAGGAGTGATAGCCATAAACCATCCGTCTGAATTGTTGTTGGTCGTTCCCGTCTTTGCGCCCATCTCGGCATCCACATTATACTTGAAACGCATCCTGGAGCCTGTACCTCCGTCAACGACACCCTTCAGAAGGTCTATCATCTTGTAAGAGGCTTCTTCGCTCAGTACCTCGTTCATGCGGGGCTCAAACTTTGCTATCACCTGACCGTTGCTGTCCTCTATGCGCGTGACGAAGAGCGGAGCACAACGGATACCGTGATTGACGAAGGCGGTATATGCGCTGACCATCTCAATGACATTGATGTCACACGAACCCAGACAGAGGGTCTTAGTGGGATGTACATCTGGGAGATGTATGCCGAAGGTATTCAGGAAGTCCATGAATGCCCTGCCGTCAGGCGAGAAGCGTTTCATCAGCTGTGTTGACGTACCGTTGAGCGAGTGTTGCAGCGCCGAGCGCAGTGTGCGATAAGCCCCACTGGCACCTTTGACGTGCCAGTCACTGAAGGCTGATGCGTTGGGCAACCCGTCACAAGGGGTCATGCCGTTCTCCATAGCGAGGGCATAGAGGTAGGGCTTTATCGTAGAGCCCACCTGCCTGCGTCCCCCAGTCACCATGTCATACTGGAAGTTGGCAAAGTTCAGGCCTCCCACATACGCCTTCACGGCGCCGGTCTTGGCATCCATAGAGCAGAACCCCGAGCGGAGGAACGATTTGTAATAGCGTATGGAATCGAGCGGAGTCATCATCGTGTCCTTCTCTCCGTGATATGTAAAGACTGTCATCTCTGTCTTTTCACGGAATGACTGCCTTATTTCCTCATCCGAATAGCCCGCGGCCTTCATCGTGCGATAACGCTCGCTCTGGGTGATGGAGCGGTTGAGGATGCGCTGAACCTCAGTGGCTGAGAGGTTACCCGAGAACGGGGCATTGGCCTTATGGCGGTTCTGGCGGTTGAAGTTAGGCTGCAGATAGCGTGCTACGTGGGCATACACAGCCTCCTCGGCATACTGTTGCATCCTGCTGTCGATGGTGGTGAACACCTTGAGGCCGTCCTTATATATATTATAAGGTGTACCGTCTTTCTTGAAATTCTTCTTACACCATCCGCACAGAGGGTCCTGGGCGTAGTTGATGGAGTCTATGACGTATTGCACATGCTGCCATGAGGGATAGTTTCTCATGTCTGGACGCTCCATCATCATGTACTGGCGAAGGAACTCTCTCAGGTAAGGTGCCACGCCTTCCTTGTGGTCGGCACGATGAAAATGCAGTTCTATGGGTTTGGCTGATATCTCATTGTATTGTGATTCGGTGATATATCCGGCCTTCTGCATCTGCTGCAGCACCACGTTACGGCGCTCCAGACAACGCTCCTCGTGCCGCACCGGATTAAAATAGGAAGGATTCTTACAGAGGCCTATCAGCGTAGCAGCCTCTTCTACTGACAGATTTTCAGGCTCTTTGCCGAAATATGTGTTTGCAGCATTCTTGATACCCACGGCATTGTGTAGGAAGTCAAACTGATTGAGATACATCGTCACAATCTCTTCCTTCGTGAAATTACGCTCCAGCTTGATGGCTATCACCCACTCTATCGGCTTCTGCATGAGGCGCTCAAAGGTGCTGCCAGCCTTCTCGGAGTATAGCTGCTTGGCCAGCTGCTGGGTAATGGTACTGCCGCCACCGGCATTTGTCTGTCCCATAATGCCACGCTTTATGATAGCTCGCCCCAATGCTACGAAATCAATTCCGGAATGTTCGTAGTACCTTTCATCCTCCGTGGCAACCAATGCCTGCACCACGTTAGTGTTTATCTTATTAAATCCGACACGGATGCGGTTCTGCTTGTCCATGTTCCACGTGCCTATCACCTTGCCGTCAGCGCTATACACCTGCGTGGCATATCGGTCAATAGGGTTCTGCAACTCTTCCATGTCAGGCATATAGCCTATCCACCCGTTCCATATAAGGATAAACATGAAGACACAAAAGCACGTGCCAAGCAGTATCATGGACCATAAAAAATGGACAAATTTCTTTCTCATTTTGAGGTTTTGAAGTTGTGATAATTCGGGGTTCTATGAGCCGGAATTTTAATTTCAAGTGCAAAAATACAATAATTTTTCGAGAAAAATGCTTTTCTTTGAGTTTTTTTTCTTAACTTCGCACCTTGGTATGAAGAAACATGACTATATCACCATCGCAGACCTGTCGAGAGAAGAGATAATGTATCTCATCTCAATGGCCGAAGAGTTTGAAAAACATCCTAATCGCGAGCTGCTCAAGGGCAAGGTTGTTGCCACACTGTTTTTTGAGCCCAGCACTCGCACACGTCTATCATTTGAAACCGCTGCCAATCGCTTGGGGGCGCGTGTCATTGGCTTCTCTGATGCCAAGGTGACCAGCACCACCAAGGGCGAGACGCTGAAGGACACGCTGCTGATGGTGTCAAACTATGCCGACATCATCGCCATGCGCCACCACATAGAAGGTGCGGCGGTCTATGCGGCTGAGGTGGCACCGGTGCCAATCATCAATGCCGGCGACGGAGCACACGAGCATCCGTCACAGTGCCTGCTCGACCTCTACTCCATATACAAGACACAGGGTACGCTGGAGAACCTGAACATCTATCTTGTGGGTGACCTGAAATACGGTCGCACCGTGCATTCCCTCATCACGGCAATGCGCCACTTCAACCCGACATTCCACTTCGTGGCTCCCGATGAGCTCCGAATGCCACGGGAATATAAGCTATACTGTCGCGAGCACGGCATTAAATACAAAGAGCATACGGACTTTAACGAAGACGTGATAGCTGATGCTGACATCATCTATATGACACGCGTGCAGAAGGAACGCTTCTCTGACCTAATGGAATACGAACGCGTGAAGAATGTATTTATCCTCAATCGTGCCATGTTGGGCAAGAGCAAGGACAACATGAAGATACTCCACCCACTGCCACGCGTCAACGAGATAGCCTATGACGTGGACAGCGACCCACATGCATACTATATACAACAGGCACAAAACGGACTTTACGCACGTGAGGCCATCTTCTGCCACTGCCTCGGCATAACACTCGAAGACATCAAAAACGATAAGACCATAATCTCATGAACAAGAAAGAACGACTTGTCGCCGCTATAGAGAACGGCACCGTGATAGACCATATACCGGCTGAGAAGACCTACCAGGTGGCATCGCTGCTCAAGCTTCAGAAACTCTCCACCCCCGTCACCATAGGACTGAACTACAGGTCAGGACGAGAGGGACTGAAGGGTATCATAAAAGTGTCTGACCGCTTCTTCTCTTCAAACGAGATTTCACAGGTCTCCATCGTAGCCCCACGGGCAGTGCTGAACACCATAAAAGACTATGAGGTGGTGGAAAAGCAGACCATCGAGACTCCTTCGGAGCTTCGCGGCATCATAAGATGCAACAACCCCAAGTGCATCACCAACAACGAGCCAATGGACACCTTCTTCCACGTCAACAGAGAGACCCGCATCGTCCGCTGCCACTACTGCGACAAAGAACAGGAACTGGAAAAAGTGGAACTGGTGTAAAGAAGGGCGTAAATGTCTTTTCTACCCCCTGTTAACATCTTTTAGCACCGCAGAGATGGCGTAAGTGGTTATTTTTGATTAACTTTGCGCGCGATTTACGAATATCCGGTAATTCAGGATTTATCATTCACCAATAACAGAAGATGGATAAGACAAGTTACGCCCTTGGTATGGGTATTGGCTCTCAGCTGAAGGGCATGGGAGCAGAGAAGTTGAATATCGATGATTTTGCGCAGGCCATAAAGGATATTGTTGCAGGCAAGCCGCAGATGACTCACAGTGAAGCACAGAAGCTCTCACAGGAGTTTTTCATAGAGCAGGAGAAGCTTCAGCGCGCCCGTGCGGCAGAGCTGGGTAAGGCTGCGCGTGAAGAGGGCGAGAAGTATCTGGCTGAGAATGCGAAGAAGGAGGGTGTGATTACCACAGCCTCAGGCCTTCAGTATATGGTTCTGCAGGAAGGCACGGGCAAGTCGCCAAAGGCTACGGACAGCGTAATGTGCCACTATGAGGGATTTCTCATTGACGGCACCGTGTTTGACAGCAGCGTTCAGCGCGGCACACCTGCCACATTCCCGCTTCAGGGAGTCATAGCAGGATGGACCGAGGGTCTGCAGCTCATGAAGGAAGGTGGCAAGACACGCTTCTTCATACCTTACGACCTGGCATACGGCGAGGCAGGCTCCGCAGGGGCTATACCTCCATACGCTGCGCTCATCTTCGACGTAGAACTTTTACAGGTAAAGTAAAGTAAATTAATAATTAAGAATTCAAAATTCAAAATTCGCCGTTCACGTTTCTCCTTTGGGGGAAAGGGAATGCAATTAAGAATTAATAATTAAGAATTCAAAATTCAAAATTCGCTGCTCACGTTTCTCCTTTGGGGGAAAGGGAATGCAATTAAGAATTAAGAATGCTTAATGCTTAATGCTTAATGCTTAATGCTTAATGCTTAATGCTTAATGCTTAATGGTTGGTAAAACAAATCAAACAATTACAAATAATTAGAACAATGAAGAAACTTACATTAGCTGCTTGCGTTGCTATTGCAGCAGCAGTTTTCACTTCGTGTGGTAACGGCACGCCAAAGGCAAGCCTGAAAAATGATGTTGACACGCTGAGTTATGCAATCGGTATGGCTCAGAGTGATGGCGTAAAGAATTATCTCGTAGAGGGTCTGGGCATTGACTCAGCCTACATTGACCAGTTCATGAAAGGTGTGAATGAAGGTGCTACAGCCGGTGATGACAAGGCTAAGGCTGCTTACTATGCAGGCATCCAGATTGGCCAGCAGATTGGCACACAGATGGTAAAGGGCCTGAACTATGAGCTCTTTGGCAACGACTCTACACAGACAGTATCCCTGAAGAACATTCTTGCAGGTTTCGTAGCTGGTGCAACGGGCAAGAAGCAACTTATGACTATCGATGTCGCTCGTGCTACAGCAGAGAAAAAGATGCATGAGATCAAGTCTGCCGAGATGGAGAAACAGTACGGCGAGTACAAGAGGCAGAACGAGAAGTTCCTTGCTGACAATGCCAAGAAGGAAGGCGTAGTGACACTGCCTTCAGGCGTTCAGTACAAGGTTATCACCGAGGGCAAGGGTGCCATCCCTACAGAGACAGCTACCGTAAAGGTCAACTATGAAGGAAAGACCATTGACGGCAAGGTGTTTGACTCTAACGCCAAGTCGGGCAAGCCAGCAGAGATGCGTGCCAACCAGGTTATCAAGGGTTGGACAGACGCACTGGTTCACATGCCTGTAGGCTCTAAGTGGGAGGTTTATATTCCACAGGCTCTCGCATACGGCGAGCGTGC
>DEKQ01000055.1:0-13708 GCA_002353975.1 Prevotellaceae bacterium UBA2718 | reverse complement strand
AAGAGTGAAGAGTGAAGAATTAACCTCACCCCCCGACCCCCTCTCCAAGGGGCGAGGGGGCATCCCTACTCCTTCTATCTTCCTCCTACACCTTATCGCTCGGCCCTGTGGGACGCTTGCACAGCAAGAACTCCTTAACAAGAGAAAGTAGAATATAAAAACAAAACAATGAAAAAGATAATTTTTGCTCTATGCATAGCTACAGCTTGCGTGGCAAGCGTAAGTGCAAAGAAAAAAGCTGCTAAAGAGGCAGCCCCCGCTGCTGCTCCTGTTGTGCTGACAACAGCGGCTGACTCTGTAAGCTTTGCAGCCGGATATGCCCAGACAGAAGGCCTCATTCCCTATCTGCAGAACCAGCTGAATGTTGATACGGCTTATATGGCTGACTTCATCCAGGGTTTCAAGGATGCAAGGCAGAATGCCAACGACCCTCGTTTCGTGGCGTATCAGGCCGGAGGTTCTATCGCCAAGATGGTATTGGACCGCATGATTCCTGGCATTGGCAAGGAATTTAAGAGCGAAGGCGACTCCCTGAGCGCAGACTTGTTCTATGCCGGCTTTATCGCCTCACTGATGAAAGACTCTACAGTATTCACTCAGGCAAAAGCTTCAGAACGCTTCCAAGCAAAGATCAAGGCCATTCAGGATGCTCGCGAGCAGAAGAGAAAGGCTGAGGCAGAGGCAAACAAGCAGAAGGGCGAGCAGTGGCTGGCAGAAAATGCCAAGAAGGAAGGCATCGTGACACTCCCCTCCGGACTGCAGTATAAGGTTCTGACCGCTGGCAAGGGCGTCACTCCAAAGGCTGAGGACGAGGTGACTGTAAAGTATGAGGGAAAGCTCATCGACGGAACAGAGTTTGACAGCAGCTACAAGCGTCCCGGCGAGACAACTAAATTCAAGTGCAATCAGGTCATCAAAGGATGGACAGAGGCACTCACCATGATGCCAGAAGGCTCAAAGTGGGAGCTTTACATTCCACAAGACCTGGCTTACGGAGACCGTGCTCAAGGTGCTATTCCAGCCTGCTCTGCTCTGATTTTCACAGTGGAACTGGTTCAAGTAACACCTGCTCCCGGCTCTGAGAGCAATGCCGCAGCAGCCAAGAACACTCCTGCCAAAAAGAGCAGCACCAAGAAAGGCGGCAAGAAGTAATGGAATTAATAAGGAGATAGAGGGAGATAGAAGGAGATAGAAGGAGATAGAAGGAGATAGAGGGAGATAGAAGAATGGCGATAGTGATTTCAAGTCACTGTCGCCATTTGTTTTTCTTAGCCGCCCTGTGAGGCACCGCGTCAATAAGCGAGGAAGAACCTACAGATGATTGTGTGGATGAATGTCTTGCTTTAACTTTCGATATGACTGCCGTTCCCGTGCGTAAGGCATAACGGTACTGTCGTTGCCTCTCTACAATCATATCCACATAGTTTGCCGTTTCCATTCCTCTCATATATCCACTCTTCACGACCGGGTCACGATAGAACTCAGGATTTGAAAGAGCGAGAATGTAATGCCTTACATCTCCCCATCTGTACTGCACGCCGCCATGTTTCTTGGTCAGTGCCATAGCATCGCGCACATGGTGCAGGCCTCCATTGTATGCAGCCAGTGCAAACTTCAGGCGCTCGGCAGGATTTCCCACGTCCTTGAACTCCTCTTGCAGTTCCCTCATATACCTTGACGCAGCTGCCACATTCGCCTCAGGATCATAAATCCTGTTGCGCGGCAGGGCAAGGTGATCTGCGGTAGAAGGCATAATCTGCATCAGTCCACATGCTCCTGCCCACGAATGCGCCTTTGGGTCAAAGCAACTCTCCTGATAACACTGTGCAGCAAGAAGCGTCCAATCCACCCCCGCATTCGGGGCATACTTCTTGAAGAGATTATCATAGGTAGAGACCTGTCCTTTTTCTGCGGAGAGCAACCAGGGATAAACGTGTCGGGTCACACTTCCTGATGTCAGCAAGTATGTCTCTTGCTTCTGGGTCTCGGCAAGGAAAGATGGCTTGTACCATTCGTTTATGGCATTTGCCAATGATGGGTTGTTGCTATTCGTCAACCATCCATTTGCAACGACCTTAGTAGAGAATTGTGAAGCCTTGCCTGAAGATTGATACCTCTCCATAGGCACGGCGATGACATCGCCTTCTCCGTTCTCAAGTCGGCGCAACATATCAAGGGTGTCCGTACAGACATCTATACGGAGTGTCACTCCGAGATGGGCTGCCAGTTTTTCGCACATCAGATAGTTCACGCCCATGCCTTTGCCGTGATAGTCGTAGTAAGTCTGCGGACCCGAAATAGTGAGCATAATCATCTCGCCATTGGCCTTGATATCTTCGAGTGACAGGGCCTGATGCTTCTCAGCACCACTCCCCTCGCCCTCTTCTGCCGCAACAGTGTCAACTGCGGCTGTGGCAATAGTCGTTCCCCAAGGGGTCTTGATTACTGTGGGGCGTTTCTCCTGACACGCCACGAGCAGGAGAAGAAACACAGGAGCACTTCCTCTCAGCAGGCTGGCAAGTTGGCGTAATCCGCGAGATGCAGTAATCATATAGCTCAACAGTACGTTATTTCCTCAGCGAGTTAATCTCCCTGAACTTGTCTCCCATGTTGAGGTTCAGGTAAATCTCATAGAGTATAGGGCGCCACCTCTGGATATCCTCGGGCTCCAGGGCTCTATACCGCTCCATGTAGGGGAGACTTTTCTTATATTGTTTCTGCGCTTCTTTCATGCGCTGTCTCACGCTTTTATCCTTGTCAGCCAAAGCCTCCTGGGCACGCAAGTAATAGATATAGCCTATATTGTAATTAGGTGCCGAAAGACTGTCATTCTGAAGCAGCACCTTCTTTCCATACTTCAAAGCCGCATCATAACTCTTGTCATACATCAGTATGTTGTGCTTGGCATACAGGAACAGAGGGTTGAGGGAGTCTTTCTGCATCGCCTCGTCAGTAAATGCAAGTGCCGGTTTCAGTTCGCCCTTACCGATATAGTAATCTATCAGGCGTGGGAAGAAGTATTCTGACTGGGGGAAATACCTGAAACCCCTGGTGATGATGTCAACATATCTTACGGTATCACCCTGAGACATCTCCAACTCGGAAATTTTTCTCAAGGTAAATTCTCTGCGTGGTTTGTAGTTTACGGCCTGTTCGAAATAGCGCTCAGCCTTTTCCTTGTCATTGAGCTTATACGCAGTCATCACTGCAAGGAATGCAGCGAAATTAGTATGTGTCGTATCCTGCGCCACACCTGTAAAGAGAGGATTGCCCGGAGCAGAGAGATACACATCCAGCTGTTCCCATGCATCCTTCCATTGCTGATGCGACATAAAGTATATCGCGCCCTTCAGCATATTGGCCCGGTATGGTGTGAGATATTGTGAATGTCGTTTCCTGTAAGACGGTGTTGAGACGCCCTTGCTGTTTGGCCGGGCATCTATGCTGTCCAGCGATTCTGCTGCAAGGAACATTCGTTTTCCTACCTTGGAATGCGCGGCTGTATCAATAGCTTCTGATTTGTACATCTTCTCATTGACCACCTCATACTGCCTCTTCAGCAGGTCAAAGAGCACCAGGTGCAAATCCTTATTGTTCACGAACAGGCTATCCTTGAGATAGCCGCGTATGGTATTCTCGTTCTTCTCTAAGTCTTTTGAATTCTTTATTGCCGTCCTGGCTGTCTGTATGGCATATTTCATTTGCCTCGTCTTCTTATTGTCGAGAATAGAAGACGAGGCATTAATAGTCAGTACAGATAGTATGATGAGAATAAATCTCCTCATTAATACAGTTTATGTTTACCTATTAATTAAGGTTTACAGTTTACATATCGCCGAGCATCTTAGAGATCTCGTCGGCCTTAGCCTTCTGTCCTACTGCGTTGTAGTACATACGCAGCTGCATTGGCCAGTTAGAGATTGTCTCGTGGTTAGGATCCAGCTCGCGTACCTTCTCAAGGTTCTTGATGGCACCCTGGAAAGCATCGTTACAATCCTGCAGATCCTGTCCGAAGAGACGTCCGCTACGGTCACCCTTGGTAGCCTGAATGTTGTCGGCCTTGTTACCGTAGCACAGAGCCAGGTTATACCAGCCATAGATGAATGCAGGGTCAATCTCTGTCACCTTGATGTAGTCTGCGATAGCGCCGTCAAAGTCCTTGTTGTCGTTCTTGGTGGTACCGCGCATGTAGTAAGCGAACTTGTTGTTAGGATTCTTGGCAATAGCCTCTTCTACCATCTTCTCAGCAGTAGCCTTCTCGCCAATCTCATTGTACATGGTGCAGATCTGTACGAAGTACTTGTCAGCATCCAGGTCGCTCAGCACCTTGATGTACTGCAGTGTGTCCTGCTTATTCTTCAGGTTCATGCCTGCAGAGGTGAGGTAAATGGCCTCAGCCTGCTCCTTCACTCTGTCATCATTCAGGGCACCTTTGGCATAACTTACAGCCTTTGCATAGTCCTTGTTCTGGTAGCTTGCGAAGGCAGCGAAGAATGAAGCCAGTCCGCAGAGTGGGTCACCGTCTTTTGCAGTAGAGAGGTAAACGGTGCTATACTTCAGCTTCTCTTCTACGTTGTTGGTCTCATTAGCGGCGTTGATCAATGCAGGACGGATGTTTGCAAACTCCTCCATCGCCTTGGCACCCTTGTCAGGATTGCACTCAGCAAAGTTCTTTGCAGCGTCGATTGCATTGCAGATGTCGCCGTAATTCACCTCTGCCATCTTGTTCTCCTGCAGAGCCGTTACTGACTTTTCTGCAACATTCTTTGCAAGCTTATACAATTCCTGCCAGGCTTTTGCCTTATCTTCCTGGGTCAGAGAGGATTCCTGCTGGCGATATAACTCCATACCGGCTTTGTAATCCTTTGTAGCCTTGATTTCCTTACCGATGTTAGGATTCTGGGCAAATGAAGCGGTAGCTGATACGGCTGCCAACATCATAATGAATAACTTCTTCATAGGGTCTTTGTTTTTAAGTTTGTGAGATTTTGATTTCTTGGATTAAGATTTTATTTCGTTATTACGTTAACTCAACAATCCGGCAACTTGAATATGTGTTTATTCGTTATTGCCTTCACCCTGGGTTTCGCTTGCATCAACGGTCTCGTCTGTTTCTTCGTCAGTCACATCCTCGTGTGGTACAACGCAGACGCTTGCAATCGTCTCATTACGCTTCTTCAGCTCAATCAGCTTCACGCCCTGCGTGTTGCGTCCCTTCTCGTTGCCTGCATCAGCAATGGCGAAGCGTATAGCGATACCACTCTTATTGATTATCATAAGGTCCTCATCGCCTTTCACGCACTTCACAGCTATCACCTTGCCGGTCTTCTCCGTGATGTTCAGCGTCGTTACGCCCTTTGAGCCACGCTTGGTGAGGCGGTAGCCACCGTCTTCTACCTTATAATATGTAGTACCATCCTCGCGTGTCACTTCATTGAGCACGCCGATCTTTGAGCGTTTACCGAAACCATTCTCCGATATCACCATCAGCGACTGCTCTGGATCGTATGCCACTACCATCTCTATTACGGCATCGTCGTCGCCCTGCAGCTCCATGCCTTTCACGCCGGTAGCGATACGTCCCATCACGCGGATATCATTCTCATTGAAGCGTACTGCACGACCGTTGCGGCTTGCAAGTATCAGCTCGTTCTCACCGTTTGTGAGCATTACGTTTACTACCTCGTCGCCCTCAAGCACATTGATGGCTCTCACGCCCTTGCCTCTCACGCGAGAGTAGTCCTTGAGCGCGGTACGCTTCACGAGACCATTGCGCGTTGCGAACACCACATAGTGCGAGTTCAGGAAATCATCGTCATTGAACTTATGGCTCTGGATGCCGAGGAATGCGTTAACCGTGTCATCTGGCTCCAGTTGCAGGAGGTTCTGCACGGCACGTCCCTTTGCGTCCTTTGCCTGCTCTGGTATCTCGAAGCAGCGCAGCCAATAGACGCGACCCTTCTTGGTGAAGAAGAGTATCATGTCATGGGCATCTGCTGCATATACGAACTCCGTGAAGTCCTGCTCTCTGGTTCGTGCTCCGCGTGCTCCTACGCCACCGCGAGACTGTGCACGGAAGTCTGACTGCAATGTACGCTTGATATATCCGAGGTGTGACATTGTGATCACAACAGGATCGTTGGCATAGAACTGCTCGGGGTTGAACTCCGCATTGGTGTATCTTATCTCAGTGCGGCGCTCATCGCCGTACTTCTCTTTCACCTCTATGAGCTCATCCTTCATCACCTTCTTGCACAACTCAGGGTCATCCAGTATCTGCTGCAGATATGCTATGAGTTTCATTATGTCCTCATATTCCTTTCTCAGCTCTTCTACACGCAGACCTGTCAGCTGGCTCAGCCTCATATCCACGATAGCCTTTGACTGCAGCTCGTCGAGTTCAAAGCGCTGCTCCAGTGCACGCTGTGCATCGCTCGGGGTCTTAGAGGCACGTATCAGGCGTACCACCTCGTCGATATTATCAACGGCGATAATCAGACCTTCCAATATGTGTGCACGTGCCTCGGCCTTTGCCTTGTCAAACTTTGTGCGACGAATGGTAACGTCGTGACGGTGCTCCACGAAATACTTCACGCACTCCTTCAGCGTCAGCAGGCGTGGGCGACCCTTCACCAGGGCGATACAATTCACAGAGAATGAGCTCTGCAGGGCTGTCATCTTAAACAGCTTGTTGAGTATCACATTGGCGTTAGCCTCTCTCTTCACATCCACCACGATGCGCATACCCTGGCGGCCTGTCTCGTCGTTCACGTTTGATATACCCTCCAGCTTGCCTTCCTTCACCAAGTCAGCGATATTCTCGATGAGCTGCTGCTTGTTCACGCCGTAAGGTATCTCTGTCACCACAATCTTGTCGTGCGTGTCGCCGGTCTCTATCTCAGCCTTCGCACGCATGATGATACGTCCGCGACCTGTCTCGTATGCGTCCTTAACGCCCTGCAGACCATAGATGTATGCTCCTGTAGGGAAGTCCGGCGCCTTGATGTATTGCATCAGCCCGTCGGTATCTATGTCAGGATTATCTATGTAGGCGCAGCAACCGTCTATCACCTCTCCCAAGTTGTGTGTCGGTATATTCGTCGCCATACCCACTGCGATACCGTTGCCGCCGTTCACCAGCAGGTTAGGAATCTTTGTAGGCATCACCGTAGGCTCTACCAGCGAGTCGTCGAAGTTGTTCGTCATATCCACGGTGTCCTTCTCCAGGTCATCCATGATATGCTCACCCATCTTGCTCAGTCGGCACTCCGTGTATCGCATGGCTGCAGCTGAGTCACCGTCCACGCTACCGAAGTTTCCCTGTCCGTCAACAAGTGTGTAGCGCATATTCCAATCCTGCGCCAACCTTACCAGCGCTCCATATACCGAGGAGTCGCCGTGGGGGTGATACTTACCCAGTACTTCGCCCACAACGCGGGCACACTTCTTATAAGGTTGAGTGGATGTGTTGTTGATGCCAAGCATACCATAGAGTATGCGGCGGTGTACAGGCTTGAAGCCGTCTCGCACATCAGGCAGTGCGCGCGCCACAATCACCGAC
This sequence comes from Prevotellaceae bacterium UBA2718, assembly GCA_002353975.1. GTDB lineage: Bacteria > Bacteroidota > Bacteroidia > Bacteroidales > Bacteroidaceae > Prevotella. The sequence goes on along the minus strand of DEKQ01000055.1, from coordinate 6,147 downwards.
ATCGAGTAGTCGATGTAGCTCGACTTCATCTCGTCCTCAATGTTTATCACCTTGATTCTGTCGTGATCGTACGTCTGTGTCTCGTCCATTGGTTAAAAATATGTCTTAATTTGTTACCTTCTTTTTTTGCAGATATTCGATTATTGCCCTCTTTCAGGCTCTCTGACGCCGTTATGGGGTCTATAACATTGCGCAAAATTAATAAAAAAAAACGACACAAGCGTCAGCAGAGGGGCTAAATAGTACTTTTTTTATAATTTCTTTGCATATTACGAAACTTTGTCGTAATTTTGGCTTCGCAATGATTACATTTTACAATCTTCCAGCCATCACAGCCCTCCATGCCGAGGAATACAAGGGTGCCATCAGCCGCGTCGTTGACAGCGGTTGGTTCCTTCAAGGCCGTGAGACGGAGCAGTTTGAGAAGTGCTACGCCTCCTACATTGGCACACGCCACTGCATAGGCGTGGGCAACGGGCTTGATGCCTTGTGCCTCATCCTGCAGGCATATAAGCAGTTAGGCTCTCTGAGTGAGGGAGATGAGGTCATCGTTCCCGCCAATACCTTCATCGCGACCATCAATGCTATAACCCTATGTGGCCTCAGGCCCATTCTTGTTGAGCCGACATGGGAGCACCTGAACCTTGACATCAGCCGCGTGGAAGAGGCTGTCACACCTCGCACGCGTGCCGTGGTAACAGTACACCTCTATGGACGCCTCTCCTTCAGCGACGCCCTTGCCGACATCTGCAAGCGCCACAATCTTCTGCTCATAGAGGACAACGCGCAGGCCCAGGGCTGCCGCACACTTGACAGTCGCCGCACCGGAAGCCTCGGCCATGCCGCAGCACACTCTTTCTATCCCGCCAAGAACATCGGGGCTTTCGGCGATGCCGGAGCGGTAACGACCGACGATGACCGCCTTGCTGAGACGGTGCGTTCACTTGCCAACTACGGCACAAAGGAGAAATACGTCTTCAGCTACGTGGGGCGCAACAGCCGCATCTCTGAGATTGATGCCGCCGTGCTCAGCATCAAGCTGCAATACCTTGACGAGGACAATCATCATCGCCAACAAATAGCTGCGTACTACTACGATGCCATTAGCAATCCCCACGTCACTCTGCCTCAGAGATTGCCTGATGACTGCAACGTGTATCATCAGTTCCCCATCCTCACCCCCCACCGTGACAGCCTGCGCCGCCACCTTCTTGATTGCGGCATCGAAACAATGATACACTATCCCGTGGCTCCTCACCGACAGCAGTGCTATGCCGCAACGCTTGGACACCTGCACCTGCCCATAACGGAGCGCATACACGCATGTGAGCTGTCCCTGCCCATCAGCCCCGTCATAACGCTTGACGACGCCGCAACCATCGCCAAAGCCATCAACAGTTTCCAACCCCTCTCTTAATTCGATAATTTGCTAATTCTTTAATCATGTTACAAAAACTCTTCGGTTTCGACCCCTCTACGATGGTACTGCGCAAAGAAGTCATCGGTGGCATCACTACATTTCTCACGATGGCCTATATCCTCGCAGTCAACCCCAGCATTCTCTCTGTCACAGGCATGGACGCAGGTGCCTTATTCACCACCACCTGTATCTCGTCAGTTGTCGCGACATTGGTAATGGCTATCTATGCCAAACTGCCATTCGCCCTGGCTCCGGGCATGGGCATCAATGCTTTCTTCGCATTCACCGTAGTTCTCACTATGGGCTACACGTGGCAGTTTGCCCTCACCGCCGTGCTGATAGAGGGACTCATCTTCATCCTCCTTACCATCACGGGGCTGCGTAAGCATATTGTCAATGCCATCCCCCTCATACTCAGACGTTCCATCGGTCCCGGCATAGGCCTGTTCATAGCCTTCGTGGGACTCAAGGGCGCGGGGCTTATCACATCCTCTGAGTCCACATTCCTCACCATTGGCAACATGCACGACACAGGTGTGCTGCTGAGCATCTTTGGCTTACTGCTGACGGCTGCCCTGATGGTAAGGAAAGTCACGGGAGCCCTGCTTATCGGCATTCTCGCGACCACAGCCATAGGCATACCTCTCGGCATCACGCACTATAACGGCATCATATCCATGCCGCCATCCATAGAGCCTATCTTCTGGAAGTTCGAGCTGCATAACATCTTTACCGTCGATATGGCCATCGTTGTGCTGACATTCCTGTTCATTGACATCTTTGACACCATCGGCACCCTCATCGGAGTGTCCAATCGCGCCGGCATGGTTGACGAAGACGGTAACGTAAAAAATCTCAACCAAGCCTTCATGGCCGATGCCATAGGCACCACCGTAGGAGCGATGCTTGGCACATCAACGGTTTCGTCGTATGTGGAGAGTGCCTCAGGCGTTGATGCCGGTGGCCGCTCAGGACTCACCAGCTTCACGACGGCAATATGCTTTATCGTTGCATTACTCTTTGCACCATTGTTCCTCGCCATACCCGAACAAGCTACGGCATCTACGCTCATACTCGTAGGCGTAATGATGATGCACGACATACACAAGATTGACTTCTCCGACTATGTCACGGCAATACCATGTTTCCTGTGCATCATCCTCATGCCTCTGACAAACAGTATCTCCGACGGCATACTCATAGGCGTCATCTCCTATGTGCTCATCCACCTCTGCTCCGGACAATTAAAAGACAAAGACGAGCGCAACAACATGAACTGGGCCACCATCCTTCTGGCAGTCCTCTTCATCTGCCGTTACGCCTTCCTGTAAAAACCTCTCCCCAGCCCTCCCCCAAGGGGAGGGAGTACTTAACACGATGCAGTCCCCTGTCATCTTTACCCAAAGTGGAAGATGACAGGGGACTTTCGTGTAATTGGTGAAATTCGTGGTCGCGGATTAGACCTCTCCCCCCAAGGGGGGGCGGGGAGCCGGAGGGGGGCTAATTATGAATTATGAATTATGAATTAAAAACAACTACCCCTTCTTGCTTCAGGCCGTCCATCATTAGGGTTACGGGGTGAGGCAGGCGTACGTGTCGCACGTGTTTGGTTTCACGCACGGCGGGGAGCTTGTCCAGCAGGTCGCGGCGCAGTATCTCCAGTTCGCCGTTGCCGTAAGCAGAAGGGTCAGCGATGGGATTGCCTTCGCGGTCGTGGTGCACGTCGATGGTGAAGTAACCTACTCCGAGCGATGTGAGGTTCTGGAAGAAGTGCGTGCCCTGCGATGGGTCAACGTAATGCTCTGGCAATATCTCCTCTACTATCAGCCTGGCAGCTGAGATGTTAGGCCACTTGACAGGGATGCCGAGCCATTCGTCTGAGCTGCCCCAGCGTCCTGGACCTATGAGGATATACGAGTCCGGATGAGAGGAGCCCCCTCCATCTCCCCCAGAGGGGAGGGCCTCCTGTTGAGGATTTGCCTGAGCGGCGAGGAAGGAGTCGTTGATGCTGTCTATCTCGTCTTGTATCAAGGCGTTGTTAGAGGGCGAGTAGTCCTCATCCACCTTTACATACACCACATCCTGCAACCCCTCTGTCACGCCATGACCGAGCGAGTTGTGCGAGCGAAGCAGACACTGAGAGTCCGGTATCTGCAACAGGTCTTCGTTCAGCTCCTGCTTAGTGTCCACGATAGGCCTTATCTGCAAGAGGTAGAACGATATGGAACCCTCTTCCCCATCCTTTGGAGGATGGATATTGCATGCCATCTCTATCTCCACGGGGCGTCGCATCTCGTCGCTGCCCAGATGAAGGGCCATCTGCATGAGCTGCGGGAAGGGGAACGCATCCTGCTCCAGCACGCCATTCATTGAGATGACCTTCCTGCCTCCCTCATACACTCCGGGACGTATCACCTGGTCATACGGGTCAAACGTGGAGGCGATATACCTCAGCGACCCTTCCGGCTCTGCGTCGTTCACCCTGCGCCTCGTGAGGTTCAGGCCATCATCGGTGGTGAAGTTGATGGTGGCATCCGACCGTTTTATGGAGAGGAAGCTGGTCTGCGTCTGTCTCAGGGCTGTCTCCATCTCCGACATCTGCATGACCTGCCTTGGGTGGGCAGGCGACACGCACAGTGTCTGACCGCCATCGACGATGTACTTTCCCAGTCCTAAGGCGAGTGATGCTATGCCTTCCTCGGGGCGTTCGTCACCAACGGGATAGAAGTTCAGCGAGCGCAGCACGCCCGAGATATTGGGGTAGTAATAGTCGCCGAAGTCCTGACCCACCACCTCCTGTACTATCACAGCCATCTTCTCTTGGTCTATAAGGTTCTGCGTGGCAGTCATATAGGCCTTGGAGTCGTGATAATATACCGAGGCATAGACGCTCTTGATGGCATTTGACAGATTGCATAGCATCTCGTCGCGGTTGTCGGAATAGGGTATCATGTATGTGGAATACACTCCGGCGAAAGGCTGATAGTGACTGTCCTCCAGCAGCGACGATGAACGTACCGCCAATGGCTTGCGCGTCGCGTCGATAAGCGTATCAAGGTCATCGCGCAGCGAGTCCGGCAGCTGTCCTTGCAGGAAGTGCTGCAGTATTACCTCATCCTCAGCATCGCTCAGCGCCACCTCCCACAGGTTATTGTCTGACATGAACGTGTCAAAGATGTCCGTGCACATCACTACCGTCTTGGGTATCATCACGCGGGCATTGGGAAACTGATGCAGTTCCTGGTGTTTCTTTATGATATTGTCGAGGAATGCCAGTCCCCTACCCTTTCCGCCCAGCGAGCCGTCGCCGATGCGGGCAAAGTGTGAGTAGCTGTCAAAGCGGTCCTTGTTGAACACCGCCACGACTCCCAGGTTCTTCATGTGGCGATAAGCCACGATGGCATCAAAGATATAGCGGCGATGCGTCTCCACATCGGGATAGCGGTGCCACGTGATGGACTTCAGGAACTCTGACACGGGGAAGATGGCCCTCGCCGCCAGCCAACGCGAGATGTGGTTGCGGCTCACGTGATAGGCCATCGAGTCTGACGGTATCTTGTATATCTGGTCCTGCAGCTCCTTGAGGTTCTTCACACGCCGTATCACCTCGCGCGTCTTAGGATCGCGGAACAGGAAGTCGCCGAAGCCGAAGTGCTCTGCCATAATGGCGTGCAGGTCCACGTCGAACTTCTTTGAGTTCTTGTCCACCATCTTCACGCCCCTCACATCCAGCTCCACGTCCGTCTCCGATGTCTCCATAATCATGGGGAGATATTCGTCGCGCTCCCTCACCGTCTGCAGGAATTTCACGCCGGCGAGCGGGTCCTCTGCTCCGTCCTTCGGGAATCGGCAATCGCTGATGATGCCGAGCAGATGGTCATGATACTCCTCATAGACCGCCATCGCCTCCTCGTAGTTACGTGCCAGCAGCACCTTCGGACGTCCACGCATTCGCAGCATCTCGGCTGTGGTGTTCAGTGCCTCGGTGGCGAAGTTCAGGCTCTGGGTCAGGATGTACTTATACAGATGCGGCAGAATGGAGGAATAGAACCTGATGTTGTCCTCTACCAGCAGCACGCATTTCACGCCTGCCTCGGCGGTATCGTTGGCCACGTTCATCTTGTCCTCTATCAGCTTGATGATAGAGAGGATGAGGTCTGTATTGCCCAGCCAGCAAAAGACGTATTCAAAGATGCTCAGGTCGAGGTTCTCCATACGTCTGCTGATGCCATGCGAGAAGGGTGTCAGCACCACGCAAGGTGTCTCAGGGGTTATCTCCTTCACCTGATGCGCCACGTCAAAGGCATCATTATCGGCATTGCCCGGCATACAGATTATGAGGTCATAGACAGCATGTTCTATGGCCTCACGCGCCTCCTCTATCGTGCACACCTGGGTGAACGAAGGGGGATAGCGCAAGCCTAATTGCATGTACTCCGAGAAAATCTTCTCGTCAACACGCCCGTCATCTTCCAGCATGAAGGCATCATACGGATTAGCGATTATCAGCACATTGAAGATGCGACGCTGCATCAGATTAAGAAAGGTTACGTCTTTTAGCTCCATTTACAGGTGGTACGAATTAACAAATAAAAGAGGTGAATAACAACATTGTTATCCACCTCCCCGTTATAATTATCTCTTAGTATTTACGTAGTCAGTCTTTATACGATGCCCTGAGCCATCATAGCCTTAGCAACCTTGATGAAGCCTGCCACGTTGGCACC
>DEKQ01000081.1:16109-16291 GCA_002353975.1 Prevotellaceae bacterium UBA2718 | reverse complement strand
TCCGTCATCACGCTCACTATCGGGTCGGCAGCCAGTGCGCCCTTCTCCGTGAAGTCCGGCTCCACATACGCCATAGCGGCGGCCTTGCCCGCAGGCTGAATGGACTTTCTGTTCAGCTCCTTCTTTATCTGCTGCGGCTTTATGCCGTGAGCCTCATTGTATGCCATCTGCTTCTCCCTGCG
>DEKQ01000081.1:15395-15982 GCA_002353975.1 Prevotellaceae bacterium UBA2718 | reverse complement strand
TCCTTGTCGGCATCCAGGATGGCCACCAGCGACACCTCGGGCAAGTCCAATCCCTCTCTCAGCAGGTTGATACCCACCAGCACATCATTCACACCGGCGCGCAGGTCGCTCAGTATCTGTACCCTGTCAAGCGTCGTCACGTCAGAGTGTATGTAGTTGGCCTTCACACCGTTGTTCAGCAGATACTCCGTCAGCTCCTCTGCCATGCGTTTTGTAAGCGTCGTAACAAGCACACGCTCATTACGTTCGGTGCGTTTTCTTATTTCTTCAAGCAAATCATCAATTTGGTTCTCCGTAGGCCTCACTTCAATGGGCGGGTCAAGCAATCCCGTAGGGCGTATCACCTGTTCCACAACCACGCCCTCGGCAGCCTCAAGCTCATACTCCGCAGGAGTGGCAGAGACATAGATGACCTGATTTGTCATCTCCTCGAACTCCTCAAATCGCAGCGGTCTGTTGTCAAAAGCCGCAGGCAGCCTGAAGCCATATTCCACCAGGTTCTGCTTCCTTGACCTGTCACCGCCATACATCGCCCTGATCTGGGGCACGGACACGTGGCTCTCGTCTATCATCATCAGATAGTCCTG
>DEKQ01000081.1:6463-15316 GCA_002353975.1 Prevotellaceae bacterium UBA2718 | reverse complement strand
CTCCCTGATCATGTCCAGGTCATACTCTACTCTTTCCTTCAGCCGTTGCGCCTTCTCTCCCTCGCCACGCTCCTTGAAGTAGTCTATCTGCACCACCAGGTCATCCTGTATCATGCTGACTGCACGTTGCTGCTGGTCTTTGGTGGTCACAAAGAGGTTGGCGGGAAAAACCTGATACTCGTCAAAGGCCCGCAGCGGAGCGTAGGTCTTGGCGTCCAGCTCCCATATCTCATCCACCTCATCGTCCCAGAACGTCACGCGCAGCACCTCGTTGCTGTAGGCCATCGACACATCCACCGTGTCGCCTTTCACGCGGAACTCACCCCTCTCCAACGCCACATCGTTTCTCACGTACTGAGCCTCCACCAGCTTGCGCAGGAAGTCGTTACGGTCCAGCCGTTCACCCCTACTGATGCCTATCACCGAGCCCTGCATCGTCGATGGTCCGCCCATGCCGTATATGCACGATACTGAGCTGACCACCACCACGTCCCTGCGTCCTGACAGCAGCGCCGACACCGCCCTGAGGCGCAGACGGTCTATCTCCTCGTTGATGGCAAGGTCTTTCTCTATATACGTATCTGTGGAAGGCAGGTAAGACTCAGGCTGATAGTAGTCGTAATAGGACACATAATACTCCACTGCATTGTCGGGGAAGAAAGCCCGCATCTCCTCATACAGCTGCGCCGCGAGCGTCTTGTTATGGCTCAATATCAGCGTGGGGCGTCCTATCTGCTCTATCACATTAGCCATCGTGAACGTCTTTCCCGATCCCGTCACGCCCAGCAGCACCTGTGCCCGGTCCCCGCGCCGCACCCCCTCAACCAGCTGCCTGATGGCCTCCGGCTGGTCACCCGTAGGGCGATATTTCGATGTAAGACTGAATGTGCTCATTGGTTAAAAGTGAAGAGTGAAGAGTGAAGAGTGAAGAATTATTATCTGGAGTGCAAAGTTACACAAAAAATCCGACACTGCAAAACCGTTACATAAAAACTTTTTCGGCCTGTTTTTAGGCACAACAAAGCCTATAGGCCTGCGCTCACGTTTGCGTGGCTCTTGGGCTTGCAGCTCTGTAAATGCCGTGCTATGTATGGTCTGTATGTCTGTCATTCTGGTCATTTCAGGTTATTGGACGCAAATTTACAACTAAGTTTTGAGATATGCAAAAAAGTGCTCGCATTTTTTTGAAGTTCACAAGTTCACAAGTTCACAAGTTCACATTAGTGAATTTTAAGTGTTATCTCTTTATAGTTATCCCTTTTATAATAATGTACGCGCGAGAGTTTTATATATTTAAATGACATACTCCCCTCCCCAACATCCACTCAAACGGCTTAATGTGAACTTGTGAACTTGTGAACTTGTGAACTTTTTGTTATTTGACGAATATAGCGTGAAAAGTTAACAAACCTTTCAACTGTTAACGTCACGCATATTTCACTATAAATTTAGAATTTGCCTTATTCCTTGTCGCGCTGATGTAACTTCCACATTTTCAGCAGCTTTCAAAGCAGATGTTTTACGGTGTAAAACCTTTGTTCTTAGGTGGTTATCTCAATGCGATTACCTTGCTATTTATATGCTTTCAGGGGCTTATTCACCTACCATTGCTATATCGTACATCGAAGGATGGCGAGATGTTAAAATGCCGTGTAAACGGATGTTAAAGCGAGGCAGTTATTTCGCGATTTTCGGAAACGTGTTGATATTCTTCGTACCTTTGCAGCATCCAAGCAGGAGAGCATAATAACTGTTTAGCGATTTAGAAGAAGTGTAATTTCGCAAGGAGGAAAGGGTAAAGAACCTTAATTTTCAATTCATTCTCTTGCGTATCTCATTTTTTAGTTGTAACTTTGCACCGATTTATGCATAAAATGCGAATGAATAAAGCGAAAGCAATAATTGCCATTATGGTTGCGGTGCTCCTGGCAAGTTGTGCCAAGGAGTTTAACGCGGTCTATAAGAGCACGGATAATCTATACAAGTACGAGTATGCCAAGGAGCAGTATGCCCGCGGCAAGTTCTCGCGTGCATCGCTGTTGCTGGGCGAGCTGGTGACGGTGATGAAGGGCACGGAGAACGCGGAGGAGTGCCTGTATATGTATGGCATGGCGACATACAACGCGAAGGATTATGAGTCGGCCAGCGAGATTTTCCGCAAATACACCACCTCTTACCCGAGAGGTAAGTACGTGGAGAAGTGCAGCTATTTCGTGGGCGAGAGCCTGTATCACACTGTGCCGGAGCCGCGTCTGGACCAGACTCCGACGTATGCCGCGCTGAAGGCGTATCAGGAGTTCATGGACCTTTATCCCGCAAGCCCGAACAGGGCAACGGCGGAGAAGAAACTCTTTGAGTTGCAAGACAACTTGGTGCAGAAAGAGCTGCACAACGCCCAGTTGTACTATAACCTTGGAACATACATCGGCAACTGTACCGGTGGCGGCAATAACTATGATGCGTGCATCATCACGTCGCAGAATGCGCTGAAGGATTATCCGTTCACGTCGCTCAGAGAGAATTTCTATTTGCTGATTATGAAGAGCAAGTACGCCCTGGCGGTGCACAGCGTAAGGGAGAAGCAGATGGAGCGCTTCCAGAATGCGGAGGATGAGTGCTACGGCTTCCTGAACGAGTTTCCCGACTCAAAGGACAAGGAGCTGGCAGAGAAGTATATAGCAAAGTGCAAAAAGTATCTGCAGACGGGAGAAGTGGAGAGAGAGTGAAAAGTGAAGAGTGAAGAGTGAAGAGTGAAAAATCACGTTCGACTGAACAAGGAATTGTACATGGCCAAATGAAAATTGTACATTGTACATGGTAAATGGTAAATTAGTACATGGTACATGGTAAATTATTACATGGATTGTAAATAAATTTAACTCAAAAATACATACAGCATTGGATTACAAGAAGACAAAGGCGCCGGTGAATACCGTTACGCGCAACATTATGGATCTCTGTGAGGGTACTGGCAACATCTATGAAAGCGTTGTCATCATAGGCCGCAGGGCAAATCAGATTTCGTATGAGATTAAGCAGGAGCTGAGCAAGAAGCTGCAGGAGTTTGCCAACTATAACGACAACCTCGACGAGGTCTTTGAGAACCGTGAGCAGATAGAAATCAGCCGCTACTATGAGAAGATGCCAAAGCCCACTCTGATAGCTACGGAGGAGTTCCTGAACCACGAGGTGTATTGGCACGACCCTGCCAACGACAAGCAGTATGACGATGACGATGACTTCTAAACGGTACGGCTATGTGGCAGCGTAAACAGACCATCTATCTCCTGCTGGTGATATTCCTCATGGTACTGACGGGGGTGTTTGCCTTCCCCACTACGGCTGACGGCATTGACACCTTTCCCATGCCAACCCTGTGCGGAATAGTAGCGGCATTGGCATTTGTGGCCATACTGCAATTCAAGAACCGCAAAAGACAGCAGCAGCTCTGCAATACAGACATCATCCTCACCCTGTGCTGGATAGGCATCTTTTGCTACAACCACTTCTTCGTAGAGGGTCAGGAGGTCAGCGCGCTGCCGTTTACGGCGGTGCTGCCGGTGGTCACGATAGTATGTCTCTTCATGGCCAAGGCGGGCATCAAGCATGACGAGGACCTGATACGCTCAATGGACAGGATAAGATAAGACGCGCCGTGCACACAAGAGAAGAAATACTTGCAGCCTTCTCACGCCTGCTGGACGTGCAGGACGAGCTGCGCGAGAAGTGCCCTTGGGACCACAAGCAGACGAACGAGTCGCTGCGCCCCCACACCATAGAAGAGGTGTACGAGCTCTGTGACGCCATCATGAGCGACGACCCGAAGGAGATACAGAAGGAGATGGGCGACGTGATGGAGCACCTGGTGTTCTATTCCATCATAGCCCGCGAGAAGGGGCTCTTCGATATGGGCGACGTGCTGACGAAGGAGGCCGAGAAGCTCATCTTCCGACACCCGCACATCTACGGCAGCCAGACGGCAGCCAACGCCGAGGAGGTGAGCCAGATATGGGAGCAAGTGAAGCAGAAGGAGAAGGACGGCAACAAGACCGTGCTGAGCGGCGTGCCCTCCTCACTGCCATCACTCATAAAGGCCTACCGCATACAGGACAAGGCCCGCAACGTGGGCTTTGACTGGGATGAGCGCGAGGACGTGTGGAAGAAGGTCTTTGAGGAGATAGGCGAGCTGAAGGCGGAGCTGGAGAAGGGTGACAAAGAGAACTCTGAGAAAGAATTGGGAGACGTAATCTTCTCCATCGTCAATGCGGCACGACTGTATCACCTGAACCCCGACACGGCACTTGAGAAGACCAACCGCAAGTTCATCAGTCGCTTCGGATACATAGAGCGCAAGGCACGGGAGGCAGGCCGAGACATAAAAGACCTCACCCTCAGGGAGATGGATGAACTGTGGGAAGAGGCAAAGAAAGTGAAGAGTGAAGAGTGAAGAGTGAAGAGTGAAAAATCCCCGCAGCAGCTGGATTGCAAATCCGACTGAACGAATGAACGAAACTTGAATTTTGCATTATTAATTTTGAATTTTGCATTATCAATTTTGAATTTTGCATTATTAATTATTAATTTAACTAAGATGCGTCACTTACTAACCTTCAGTATTTTTGCTACTATTGCCACGTTCGTCATGTCATGCAATAGCAAGAGCACCATGCCCGGTGCAGGAGAATTGGACTCTGACTCAGTAGAAGTCCTTACCGTTGCCGACACCGCCATCTATGGCACGGTGGACGAATCGACCACCATGCACATGCTGACCATCAATATGGATGACGGCAAGCAGCAGACGTTTGCCATGAACCTCGACAGCCTGGGCAGCGACATACAGGGAGGTATCTTTGCCGGTGACAAGGTGACTCTGACCGTGACGAAGGGGGAAGAGGAGATGCAGGTGGTGAAGTGCGTGAACCTCAGCACTCTTTTAGGCAAATGGACCTCGCTGGACCGCAATTTCCAGATAGAGGAGAACGGTGTGGTGAAGAGCAATCTGGCAGCAGAGAGCAACCCCTACACGCAATGGCAGATGGTGAATGCACGCATCATTCTGAATGCAGACACATTTGACATACTGACACTCGGTGCTGACAGTATGGAATTGGAAAACAGCAAGGGAATCTTTATCTACAAGCGTCAGAGGTGATTGACAGGCCTACCGTAGAACGCATCAAGGACGCGGCAGACATCGTGGATGTCGTATCGGAGTTCGTCTCACTGAGAAAAGTGGGAGTGAACTACCGCGGCCTGTGCCCTTTTCACGATGACCACACGCCGTCGTTCTACGTCTCTCCCACAAGGCGCACATGCCATTGCTTCGTGTGCGGCGAAGGTGGAGACAGCGTTGGCTTTATCATGAAGATGGAGCAGCTGACGTATCGTGATGCCCTGCTGTGGCTGGCACGCAGGTATAACATAGAGGTGGTGGAGCGCGAGCTGACCGATGAGCAGAAGAGGGAACAGTCTGACAGGGAATCGATGTATATCGTCAACGACTGGGCAGCAAACTATTTCTCTGATATTCTCTTCAACAACGAGGACGGCCACGCCATAGGCCTGCAGTACTTCAGGCAACGCGGCATAAGGGAGGACATAATAAAGAAGTTCCGCCTGGGCTTCTGCCTGCCAGACAAGACGGCGATGACGCAGGCGGCGATACAGAAGGGCTTCAAGGCGGAATACCTGCTGAAGACAGGCCTTTGCTACAAGCGCGGCGGCGAGAGCAAGGAGAACGAGGGAGAGGAGATAGACCCGAAGATGCTGACAGACAGATTCTATGGCAGGGTGATGTTTCCCTGGCTGAACGTCAGCGGCAAAGTGGTGGCATTCGGAGGACGAGTGCTGGACTCACGCACCAAGGGCGTGAACCAGAAGTATGTCAACTCCCCCGACTCCGACATCTATCATAAAGACCATGAACTCTACGGCATCTTCCAGGCGAAGAAAGCCATAGCGAAGGAGAACCTGGTGTATATGGTGGAGGGCTATACGGACGTTATCTCCATGCACCAGTGCGGCATAGAGAACGTGGTAGCCAATTCAGGTACGGCCCTGTCGGAACATCAGGTGCACATGCTGCACCGCTTCACCCCCAACATCGTATTGCTCTATGACGGTGATGCCGCAGGCATAAAGGCGGCGCTGCGAGGCACGAACATGCTGCTGAAGGAGGGCATGAACGTGAAGGTGATGCTACTGCCTGACGGCATGGACCCCGACGAGTTTGCAAAGCAGCATCCCGCTGATGAGTTCAGGGCATACATCAAAGAACACCAGACGGACTTCATAGCCTTCAAGACGCGCGTGCTGCTCGACGGAGTGACCGACCCGCACCAGCGTTCAGAGGCCGTGACGAGCATCATAGAGAGCGTGAGCGTGATTGACGATCCCGTGATAAGGGCATCGTACATACAGGACTGCGCCTCGCGGTTGGGATACAGCGAGCAGGTACTGATAGCCAAGATGAACGAGCTCATCAAGACTTATCGCGAGGAAAAGCTGAAAGAAGAGCGGCGCAGCAGCAGGGTGCAGAATGCAGAAACGCCCGCAAGCAACGATGCTACTCCACCCCACCCCACGCAAACCACACAAACGGCGACGCAGCAGCAGGAGCCGGCACGCACGACGGGCAACGTGGGAACAATGCCAAAGACGGCGGGGCGCAGGGCAAACCTGAGCGTTTCGGAGCTCATAATGAAACTGATATTCCTGCACGGAGGGGACATCTGCGTGGAAAACGCGGAGACAGAAGAGGGAGAGATTATTTCGCTCACCGTGGCGCAGTTTATACAGATGAACCTGGGACAAGACGAACTCGCATTCAGCCTACCTATATATAATAAGGTATTAAGCGAGGCGGCAGAACTGACAGGAGTGACAGGCACGGAGAACCTGACACACTTCACCCAGCATCCGGACTATGACATCTCCACACTTGCCATACAGCTGACGAGGGATGAGATTATGAAGAGTGAGAAGGAACTGGAACAGAGTCCGCAGCAACTGCTCGATGCCGCAAATCACCTGCTGCTGGACTTCAGAAACGAATATCTGAATATAATGAAGGACCAACTGGTGAGGGACATTGCACTTGCAAAAGACGACCCGGAGAAACAACGACAACTGATGGGGCAACTACAGCAGATATATCAGCAACGCTCCGTGATAGCCAAACGGATAGGCAGCTGCGTGAGATAGGGATTTTCCTTTTGTGTTTAGGGAAAATCCCTTTCTGCGTTATAGGGATTATGACTACCTTTGCGGTGAAAAGAAGAATAGAACAACAACCCTTTAACCGTATTCAATTATGAAAAGGCTTTTACATATCACCGCACTATCACGCCTTGCAGCCATCGTGACGCTGCTGATGATGGCAATCCAGACATGGGCAATGACATACGAGCAGGCACGCGAGCAGGCTCTGTTCCTCACTGACAAGATGGCATACGAGCTGAACCTCAGCCAGGAGCAGTATGAGGCAGCCTACGAGATAAACCTGGACTACCTGATGAGCGTGACCACAGTTGATGAGGTTTACTCTAACTACTGGTATCAGCGCAACATCGACATGGAGTACATCATGCTCGACTGGCAATACTCTGCGTTCTGTGCCACAAACTATTTCTATCGCCCTCTGTACTGGGATGCCGGCTATTGGCACTTCGGAGTATATGCATACTACCCACACCGCGAGGTTTTCTACTTTGACCGTCCCGCAGTCTATGTATCATATCGTGGCGGACACGGATGGAGAGCCGGAGGTGGACGCTCATGGTATGCAACCCGCACCGCACACTATCGCGGCACGCACAGAGCCCAGCACATAGGCCTGCGCGACGGTTATGACCGCAGGAACGGCATAAGCAGACACACGATGTCACGCACAAGCTCGAACATCAACCGTCAGAACATGAGTGGACGCAACGGCTATCGCAGCAGCACACGCACGACTGTAGGCAATAGCAATATCAGCAACAGCGGCACGTATAGGAACTCACGCAGCTCACGGAGCGATAACGACGATATGTATTCCGGCGGTCGTTCCAGCTACAGGAGTGGCGACAACAGCAGCACAGGCAGCTATAGCGGCGGCAGCAATTACAACAGACATAGCTATGGCAGCAGCTCAGGCAGGCAGAGCTATGGCTCAGGCAGTAGCAACATAAACAGACAAAGCTATGGCAGCAGCTCAAGCAGGCAGAGCTATGGCGGGGGCAGTTCTAACATCGGCCAGATGCGAGGCAGCAGCTATAGCGGCTCACGCAGCAGCAGTTCGAGCAGCTATGGCGGCTCACGCGGCAACATCTCCAGTTTCGGTGGCTCAAGCTCAGGCAGCATGGGAACTCGCAGCTCCGGAGGCATGGGAACTCGCAGCTCCGGAGGCATGGGCTCACGTAGCTCCGGCGGCATGGGTGGAGGAGGCTCACGAGGCTCTATGGGCAGGCACTAAAACGATATTTGCCTATAAAAAAACTTAAAAGTTTTGGCCAAGAAGAAATAAGTTCGTATATTTGCATCAATATAAGATTTATTTCTTAACAAAGGAAAAGAACTAATGAATTCAATACACGACATTACGGTAAAAGACCGCAAAGGTGCTTCCGTACCGTTAAATCTCTATGCCAACGAAGTAGTACTGATTGTAAATACTGCAACCAAAAGTTCATTCACCCCACAATATGCCGACCTGCAAGCCCTGTATCGCAAGTATCACGCCCAGGGTTTTGAGGTTCTGGACTTCCCCTCTAACCAACCCACGAAGTCGTGTCCCGGTACCGATGAGATGGTACACCAGTTCTGCAAGGACACGTACGGCACGGAATTCCCACGCTTCAAGAAGGTGAA
>DEKQ01000081.1:6180-6437 GCA_002353975.1 Prevotellaceae bacterium UBA2718 | reverse complement strand
GTGACCCGCTCTACAAATACCTCACCGAGAAGCAACCCGGGGAGATAACAGAGGACTTCACCAAGTTCCTCGTAAACAAGATAGGAAAAGTGGTAGCCCGCTACAGTGCCACCACCCCGATGAGCGAAATAGAGGAGAAAATCAACGCACTTTTGGCTTAGAATCACGAACGTCATGTCAACAAAATGTCTTATACTTGGCAGCGGCCCTGCAGGCTATACTGCTGCCATATATGCGGGAAGAGCAAACATCTCCCC
>DEKQ01000081.1:3280-6073 GCA_002353975.1 Prevotellaceae bacterium UBA2718 | reverse complement strand
ACGGCGTGGATGCCAACCAGATGATGATGGAGCTGCGCGAGCAGGCAGAGCGCTTCGGTGCTGGCATTCGCGATGGAATCATCACGGAGATAGACTTCAGCAAGAGACCATACGTAGCCAAGACAGAAGAGGGCGAGACGATAGAAGCCGATACCATCATAATCTCTACCGGAGCAAAGGCTAAGTATCTTGGTCTGCCCGATGAGGAGAAGTATAATGGCATGGGCGTCAGCGCATGTGCCACGTGCGACGGTTTCTTCTATCGCAAGAAAGTGACAGCCGTAGTGGGTGGCGGAGACACAGCTTGCGAGGATGCGCTATACCTTTCGAAGCTCTGCAAGAAGGTGTATCTCGTGGTGCGCAAGAATTACCTCCGCGCTTCAGACATCATGCAGCAACGCGTGAAAGAAGCTGAGAACATCGAGATACTCTTTGAGCACAATGCCATTGGCCTCTATGGCGAGAACGGCGTAGAAGGCATGCACCTCGTGAAGCGCAAAGGCGAGAGCGACGAAACACACTATGATGTGGCCATCGATGGTTTCTTCCTTGCCATAGGACACAAGCCCGTGACCGACTTCTTGCAGGGCAAGGTGGCACTTGACGAGATGGGATATGTGAAGACTGTCGGCACGACCCAGCAGGTGTGTGACAACGATGGAAAGCCCCTGCCAGGTATCTTTGCCGCAGGTGATGTCTGCGACCCTGTATATCGTCAGGCCATCGTGGCTGCCGGCTCAGGCTGCAAGGCGGCACTGGAGGCAGAGAAGTATCTGCAGACACTCTGAGCGGGAGATGCCAAGGTGGTGCCAAGACGCCACTAAAGGGATTAGAAAGCGGCACTTATGCGGTTCTAAGCCCCTGAGAACGGCAAACTTTTCAAAAAACATTTGCACAACTAAAAAAATTATATTAACTTTGCACCCCGTTAAGGTGAGTCACCTTTGCCCAGATGGCGGAATTGGTAGACGCGTTGGTCTCAAACACCAATACTTCCGGGTGTACGGGTTCGAGTCCCGTTCTGGGCACGCAAAGAAGGAAACGACTGATACGGAGAATAGCATCTGTGTCGGTCGTTTTTGTTTGCGAAGAAGGGTGTCTGGGACATTTGGCACGCAATTTGCTCTTCTGACATCATTAAGTAAACCCTGTAACCACATAGATACAGATATTCCAGGATATGAATAACAACTTTTCATCTGGCGTCATGGCACTTCTGAAGAAAAGCCGCCGTGAAGCCGTAAGACATAAAAGCTCTGTAGTAAGGCCAGAACATCTGCTGCTGGCAATGCTGAAAGAGAAAGACACCTTTACGGACAAGGTGATAAACAAGCTGAAGCTGGACAAGATTGCAATGACCCTCGATTGTGAAAGCGCCATGAACGGCAATGCCGAACCGCAGATGGCAGACACGCAGGAGACCGACAATCTTGAAATGGACAACAAACTGAACAGCATCATGGTGTTAGCATCACTCGAAGCCCGCATAGACAAGACGGAGACGATAGACGAGAAGCATCTGCTGCTCGCCATGCTGCACGACTCAAAAGGCAATGAGGCACGAACGATTATGGAAAATAATGACATGACATACGACACTGTGACAGAATGTCTGACAGAGGACATTAGCACCCCTGTCAACGGGATGGAGCTGTCTGACGACGACTATAACGACACCCTTGACCCTGAAGACAACAACAAGAAGGCTGCCACAGAGACCCAGACACCACAGAAGAAGAGCGGCAAGACACCGGTCATTGACACCTTCTCAGTAGATCTGACCCAGGCAGCTGCCGAGGGCAAGCTGGATCGTGTGGTAGGAAGGGAGAAGGAGATACAGCGGCTTCAGGAGATACTATGCCGCAGAAAGAAGAATAACCCGGTGCTCATCGGCGAACCCGGTGTGGGAAAAAGCTCTATTGTAGAGGGACTGGCACAGATGATTGCAGAACGCATGACATCACCGGTGCTGCACAACAAGCGCCTCGTGTCACTGGATCTGTCATCTATGGTTGCTGGCACGAAGTATCGCGGACAGTTTGAGGAGCGTATCAAGAATCTGATTAAGGAACTGACGGAGAATCCCGACATCATCATCTTTATTGACGAGATACACACCATCATCGGTGCAGGCAACGCCCAGGGCAGCATGGATGCAGCCAATATGCTCAAACCTGCCTTGGCTCGCGGCACCGTGCAATGCATCGGTGCGACTACGACAGATGAGTATCGCAAGACCATTGAGAAGGATGGAGCATTGGAACGCCGATTCCAGAAGATAATCGTGGAGCCCTCAACGCCTGATGAGACAATACATATCCTCAACAACATAAAGGACCGTTATGAGGAGCATCACCACGTGAACTATAACAATGAGGCCATAGAGGCCTGTGTGAAGCTCACGCAGCGGTATATCACAGACCGTGCTTTCCCTGACAAGGCGATTGATGCCCTGGACGAAGTGGGCTCAAGAATACACCTGCACAATGCGGATGTGCCAAACGACATCGTGGAGATGGAGAACACAATCCGTGAGGTGAAGGAGAAAAAGCTTCAGGCCGTACGTGACCAGAACTTTGAATTGGCAGCCAACTACAGAGACCAGCAAAGCCGTATGGAGAGTGAATTGGAACGCCTGCACTCTGCTTGGCTTCGCGGAGATAGCGGAAGCCGTAACGAGGTGACAGCCGACGATGTAGCTGATGTGGTGTCAATGATGTCCGGAGTGCCTGTGCAACGCGTTGCTGCCAGCGAAGGAGAACGCCTTCGCACTATGGCTGATAAGCTGAAGAC
>DEKQ01000081.1:2371-3199 GCA_002353975.1 Prevotellaceae bacterium UBA2718 | reverse complement strand
GTATTCATGTTCCTCGGTCCGACAGGTGTGGGTAAAACATATCTGGCAAAGAAACTGGCAGAAGAGATGTTCGGCTCTGCCGATGCCCTGATACGCATTGACATGAGTGAATATGCCGAAGCATTTAACACGTCACGCCTCGTCGGAGCGCCTCCGGGATATGTAGGATATGAAGAGGGAGGCCAGCTCACAGAGCGCGTAAGACGTAAGCCATACAGCATAGTGCTGCTCGACGAGATAGAGAAGGCAAACGCCAACGTGTTTAACCTCTTGCTGCAGGTGCTTGACGAGGGACGCCTCACTGATGGAAATGGACGACTTGTTGACTTCAGGAATACCGTCATAATAATGACCAGTAACGCCGGAACACGCCAGCTGAAGGAGTTTGCCCACGGTGTGGGATTTAACGCAGCAGGCAGCAGAGGCTATTCCATGAGTGAGAAAGATAAGGAATATGCCCGCGGCATCATACAGAAATCACTCAGCAAGCAGTTTGCACCGGAGTTCCTGAATCGTCTTGACGAGATTATAACCTTTGACCAGCTGGACCTGCAGGCAATCAAGAAGATTGTAGATCTGGAACTGAAACCAGTCTGCGAACGTGTCAAGAACCTGGGTTATGAGCTTGTTGTCAGCGATGCAAAGAAAGAAGAACTGGCAAAGAAGGGCTATGACGTGCAGTTCGGAGCACGACCTCTGAAGCGTGCCATACAGACACACGTAGAGGATGTGGTGTGCGAGAAAATCCTGTACGACAACCTCGAGCCGGGACAGACAATAGAAATTTAGCTTATTCATATATGACTTTGTGAGTCTTCCAAAGGGATT
>DEKQ01000081.1:1349-2329 GCA_002353975.1 Prevotellaceae bacterium UBA2718 | reverse complement strand
TTGCGAATAGATATTATCACCGTATTGCCTGAGATGCTGTCAGGCTTTGTCAATGAGAGTATTCTCGGACGTGCCCAGAAGAAGGGACTTGCCGAGATACATATCCATAACCTGCGTGACTATACAGCCGACAAATGGCGCCGCGTAGATGACTACCCCTATGGAGGCGCCGCAGGTATGCTCATTCAATGTCAACCATTGGATGCCTGCATTTCTGCCCTCAAGGCACAGCGTCATTATGATGAAATTATCTTTACCGCTCCCGATGGCGAGACCTTTAATCAGGGAATGGCGAACGAACTGAGCCTGAAAGAGAATATCATAATCATCTGCGGCCACTACAAGGGCATAGACTATCGTATCAGAGAACATCTCGTGACACGTGAGGTCTCTATTGGAGACTACGTATTGACTGGTGGCGAACTTGCCGCAGCTGTTATGGCAGACAGTATCGTTCGCGTCATACCAGGAGTGATAGGCGATGTAGAGAGTGCCCTCTCCGACTCGTTCCAAGACAACCTGCTTGAACCGCCTGTCTATACACGACCTGCAGAGTACCACCCTGTGGATAATCCAAATGAGACATGGGGTATTCCGGAAATACTGCTCTCTGGACATGAAGCGAAGATAAAGGACTGGGAGATGGAGCAAGCCCTTGAGCGAACTAAACGCCTCAGACCGGATTTGCTACAAGAGTAAAGCAGCAGCATAACTAATGCAAGTACAAAGATTACTCTTAACTCACATACAAAAGAAAAATGACAACAGCAGCTATATGCTTCAGTAGAAGACATAGCTGCTGTTGTCGTAATAATATATAAGGTGTGCAATCACCTTAACTTAGACAAAGTTGATATAAACACAGACCATGATATACAAAAAAAAAGTCTCAACTTTGAGACTTCTTTTTGCGGTGCGTACGGGACTCGGACCCGTGACCTCCAGCGTGACAGGCTGGCATTCTAACCAACTGAACTAAC
>DEKQ01000081.1:0-1319 GCA_002353975.1 Prevotellaceae bacterium UBA2718 | reverse complement strand
CTGAATTGCGAGTGCAAAGGTAATACGATTTTTTATTCCGACCAAATAATTTCGGCTATTTTTTTGAAAAACCCGTTTATTTTATCAGATTATTAATCTTAATCAATTCTTTGATACCTTCCGAGGCACTACTTTGCAGATGAGTTATGTTGGACTTTGCTGCCACCGGATTAGGGTCAATCAGGTAAATTGGCACTCCTGCCGGCACATATTGCACCAATCCCGCAGCGGGATAAACATTCAATGATGTGCCAATAATGACAAACAGTTCTGCCTTCATCGTTTCCTGAATAGCGTCATACATATTTGGCACCGCCTCTCCGAAGAAAACGATGTATGGCCTCAGCAGCGATCCGTCCTCAGCCTTGAAGTCGTGTGGCACCTCCAACCCCGTCTCACCAAAGCCTTCGTGTGGCAACTGGATGTGGTAACGGGGATTGTCAACATCACGTGAAGAGCACATCTTCATCATCTCGCCATGAAGATGTATTACCTTTGATGAGCCGCCTGCCTCGTGCAGGGCATCTACATTCTGCGTGATGACAGTCACATCATGCTGCTTCTCCAGTTCTGCAAGTAGGCAATGCCCCTCACAAGGCTTCACATCCTTATACTTCACGCGTAGCATGTTGTAAAAGTCATTCACGTAATTGGGGTCTGCCTCCCACCCTTCATGGGTAGCCACACGCTCCACCGGGTAATTATCCCACATACCGCCAGCACCTCTGAAAGTGCTGAGTCCACTCTCTACCGACATTCCGGCACCTGTTAATACTACGATTTTCATAAGGCTAAAAATTTGATTATATGGTGCAAAGTTACACAAAAACGAGAGAAATACAAAAGGAAAACCTGTTTTTTCTTTTTATTTCTTGGACAAGCTATATGATAGTCTTTGTAGCGAGAGCAGCAAGGACAATGTTGGTACAGAAATCCGAGTGGGAACTAAACGAATTGATGCTGTTGTTAAAGGTAGCGACTTCTACGATCTCTATGAAGTCAAGACTGCACTTAACCCATTTGATTGTGTCACAGAGGCATTAGGGCAGTTGTGCCAATATGCCTATCTCTTCTGTCGTGACAAAATCGGAAAGATGGTCATTGCAGGTGTTTCTGAGTCAACGAAGGAAGTAGAACAATATCTTGCAACCTTACGCAAGAACCATTCTCTGAGCGTATATTATGTAAAAGTATAAAAACACTAATTGGAACACTGGGCAAGAAGCCATGCTACTATACCACTGACTACTACAGATAGATAACTAAGACCGTACTTTAACCATTCCTTATTCCTTACTGCCGTATAACCGCCCTTGCCG
>DEKQ01000092.1:3011-14052 GCA_002353975.1 Prevotellaceae bacterium UBA2718 | reverse complement strand
AGAAGGAGTTAGAGGGAGATAGAAGACGCAAGCAGAGCTTGCATACGAGCGGAAGAATAATTTCCCGTATTTGCAGAGTTCTTAGAATATTATTCTGCAAATACGCTTATTGTTTGGAAACAACATCTTAATCTTACTAACTTTGCATTCGGAAATCCTAACCGTTTCACCTTTTTCTCTGTGAAAAGTGTCACTGGAGATTATTACAACAAAGGTGAATCTAATATAAATAAGGAAAGAAGAATGGCAAAAGAAGAATTACATCACCACCATGAGCACCACCACCATGACCTCAACGAGCAGTTTGAGGAGGTGTTTTCAGGCAGGAAGACCGATGAGGAGATTTTGGCTCATCAGGCTTCTCATGCGCATCACCATGACCCGGAGCACCCTCACGTGCATGGTGACACGAAGGATTACATGTCTGCAGTGAATGAGTATCGCAAGACATTCTCAAACAAGCAGAAAGTTATTGAACAGACTCCAGACCCCGCCGTGCGCGAGATGTTGCTGCACATGGAGGAGCTTGGCATCGAGACGGTGTTTGACCGCTTTGACAGTCAGCAGCCGCAGTGTAACTTCGGCATTGCCGGCACGTGTTGCAAGAACTGTTTCATGGGTCCATGCCGCATCACGAAGAAGTCTCCACGCGGTGTCTGCGGTGCCGATGCTGACCTGATAGCTGCGCGTAACCTGCTGCGCCACCTTGCTGCTGGAACTGCAAGTCACGGCGCACGCGGCAGGGCATCGATGCTGGCATTGAAGTATGCCGCTGAGGGTAAGGCCCCGATAGACATTGAGGGTGAGAAGAAAATCCTGGCCGAGGCAAAGACTTACGGCCTCAGCACGGAGGGTAAGAGCGTCAAGGAGCTGGCAGGAGAGATAGCAGACATACTGCTTGAGGACCTGAGCCGCACCGTGCCGGGCAAGCACAAGACCATCTACAGCCACGCGCCAAAGGAACGCATAGCCGCATGGGAGAAGGCTGGCATCATACCCATTTCGCCTTATCACGAGGTCTTTGAGTCGCTGCACCGCACCACTACGGGCACCGACGGCGACTGGCGCAACGTGATGCAGCAGTTTCTGCGCACAGGTGTCAGCTTTGCATGGACCTCGTGTCTGGGCTCAGGCATAGCGATGGACTGTCTCTATGGCCTGCCCCACCGCAGCACGTCGAAGGTCAATCTCGGTGCGCTGAAGAAAGGATGGGTGAACATAGCCGTTCACGGACACTCCCCGCTGCTCATTCGCGAAATAGTGAAACTCGGACAAAGCGACGAGTATCAGCAGAAGGCGCGTGAGGCTGGTGCTGAGGGCATACAGTTCTACGGCATCTGCTGCTCGGGACTTAGCGCCATGTACCGCTACGGAGGCGTCATACCACTGAGCAATGCCGTTGGTTCTGAGCTCGTTTTGGGTACCGGAGCACTGGACCTGTGGGTGGCTGATGTTCAGGATGTATTCCCCACGATAATGGATGTGGCGAAGTGTTTCCGTACTGTGGTGGTGACAACGAGCGACTCAGCACGTCTGCCAGGGGCTGAACACTATGGTTTTGACCATGAGCACTCCAATATAGGCCAGATAAAAGAACTGGCACAGAAAATCATACTACGCGCCATCGAGGCCTTTCAGGACCGCCGTGATGTGCCGGTGAAGATACCACAGTATGAGGTTGAAGCCGAGATGGGTTTCTCCGTGGAATGGGCAGCAGGGCATTTTGACCGCGGACTGAGGGACTTGGCCGATGCCCTGAGAGCGGGAAAGATACGCGGCATCGTGAATCTCGTGGGCTGTAACAATCCACGCTTAGTGTATGAGAAGCACATTGTGGAGGCTGCGGAGATACTGCTGAAGAACAACATACTGATACTCACCAACGGGTGTGCATCGTTTGCATTGCTGAAGTTAGGCTACTGCTCGTCTAAGGCGCTGGAATATACGGGCGAGGCCTTACGCAACTTCTGTGAGGAGCACGGCAATATCCCACCCGTATGGCATCTTGGCGAATGTCTTGACAATGCCCGTGCAAGCGGATTCTTCAATGGTATCAGCGGAGCCTTGGGCATAGCAATAAAGGATCTGCCGTATGCCTTCATGTCTCCTGAGTGGAGCAACGAGAAGGGTATCTGTGCGGCTCTTGCATTCAGGCTGCTGGGAATGAACTCCTACCACAGCGTATATGCCCCGACTCAGGGCGCGCCAAATGTGCATGAGTTTATGGCAACGGGCACAAAGCCCATCCTTGGCTCTGAGATGGTGGTGAATGTTGACACGCAGGAGCTGGCTCAGCAGCTGGTAGATGATCTCAACGCCAAGAGAAAGGCGCTGGGATGGAGCTAATTCAAAATTCAGAATTCATAATGCAAAATTCAGAATTCATAATGCATAATTTTATGAGAAGAGTATATTATTTATTGTTTGTCGCAGCGCTGGCACTCGCGGTGTCATGCGGCAAGAAAGAGAGTAAGGACGTGGTGCGCATAGCGTATCTCCCCATCACACACGCCCTGCCGCTGGTTGAGTTGCAGGGTGCTGAGGGTGTGGAAGTAGAATTGGTGAGGTATGGTTCGTGGCCCGAGTTGCTTGATGCCCTCAACACAGGGCGTGTGGATGGAGCCAGTGTGCTCATAGAACTGGCTATGGCGGCAAAGGCGCAGGGCATAGGACTGACTGCCGTAGCGCTGGGACACACTGACGGTAACGTGATAGTGGTGGCTGAGGGCATCAACTCAGTGGAAGACCTGAAGGGCAAGACGTTTGCCATACCACACAGAGCCTCTTCTCACCACATACTGTTGCAGGAGGCTCTGGCAAGGGGAGGACTGTCCATAAGCGATGTCAACGTGGTGGAGTTGGCTCCGCCTGAGATGCCAAGTGCTCTGTCTGGCGGTCAGATTGCAGGCTATTGCGTAGCGGAGCCGTTTGGGGCGATGGGGCTGAAAGTGGCTAAAGGCAAGGTGCTCTACAGGAGTGAAGAGCTGTGGCCCAACTCCATCTGCTGCGCACTGGTATTGAACGACGCTGCCTACAAGCAGAAGAAGGCTCTCATTGACAAGGTGATAACCGCCTATCGCGACAACGGCAAGCAGCTGGAAGACAAGGAGAAAGCCCTTGTCACGGCCAAGAGAATACTCTCACAGCCAGACGACGTGCTGTCACAGTCTCTGAAGTGGATAGACTACTCAAGGCTCGACATCACGAAGGAGGCTTACTCTGACCTCGCCGACAAGGTGAGGCGATACAAGATACTTGACAATCCACCAGCCTTTGAGGACTTTGTAGCAAAGTAACAGGATTAAGACATGAAGACAGTTCTATATACTATAGCCTCATTTGCGCTGGCAATAGCGTTATGGCAGCTGGCCATCATAGTGGGAAACTTTGATGAAGCCCTCCTGCCCTCGCCGCTGAAGGTGGTGCAGGCACTGGCGGAAATAGCTTCAAACGGCGTACTGATGGACGGTATAGCCAGCAGTATGTACCGCTTTGTGATTGGCTATCTCATCTCAGTTGTCCTTGGAGTGGCGGTTGGGCTGCTGATTGGCAATGTGAATATACTGTTCCGTCTGGTCAATCCGGTGGTGCAAATGATACGCCCCATTGCCCCGGTAGCATGGATGCCCATCATCGTGCTGCTTATCGGCATAGGCGATGCACCGGCTATTGCCATTATTTTCCTCGCCGGATTCTTTCCTGTGATGCTCACTACGGCAAGTGCAACGCACAAGGTGGATGAGATATACCTCAAGGTAGCGAGGAACTATGGCATCTCGCGCACACGGACAGTATTCCAGATCATACTGCCCGCCATATTCCCACAGATAGCAAACTCGCTGCATATAGCCCTTGGCACCTCGTGGATCTTCCTCGTATCGGGCGAAATGGTGGGCACGCAGTCGGGTCTGGGATACATGATAATAGATGCCCGCAATAACCTGCGCACAGACATCCTGCTGGCCACGATGCTCGTGATAGGTGTGATAGGCTTTGTACTCGACATCCTGATAGGGCGCTTTGAGCTGAGTGTGCTGCGTCTGTGGGGGCGCAAGTAATTATTAATTCATAATGCATAATGCATAATTATTAATGCATAATTCATAATTATTTATTACCAAATGCATAATTCATGGCATATATAAAAGTAGAACACCTGAAAAAAGACTTCCCCATGAAGGACAGCGTGCAGCATGTATTGGGCGATGTCAACTTTGAGATAGAGAAAGGAGAGTTCATCTGTCTGCTGGGCTTCTCGGGCTGCGGCAAATCCACTATACTCAATATCTTGGCGGGATTTGAAAAGCCGACGGAGGGTACCGTGACTATAGGAGGTGAACCCGTTACAGCTCCATCACCCAGATACATTACGATATTCCAGCACTATGGCCTCCTGCCATGGAAGAATGTGCTGAAGAATGTGGAACTTGGACTTGAGACCCTTCATCTGAAAGAATACGAACGCAAGGAGATGGCACGCAAATATATAGAACTGGTAGGTCTGAAGGGCTTTGAAGACCAGTTCCCCATGCAGCTCTCAGGCGGTCAACAGCAGCGTGTTGCGATAGCTCGTGGTCTTGCCGTAAACCCCGAATGCCTCTTCATGGACGAGCCTTTCGGAGCTTTAGATCCCATAATACGCAACAAATTGCAGGATGACCTGCTGAGCATAGTAAAGGAGCAGAATAAGACCGTAGTATTTGTGACGCACGACATAGAGGAGGCTGTGTATCTGGCAGACCGTGTATTCGTCATGAAATCATCTCCCGGCCACATAGAAAAGATATATGACATACGCATACCGAGGCCAAGAGGGCGCAACACTCCCGCTACGCTGCAATATAGAAAGAAGATATACGAAAAGCTATACTCCATACAGGAGGAACAAGTGGAGTATATAATATAAGGTGTATTCTCCTCCTTTCGCACCTTAACAACATACAATCAACAGAAACATCACCCATTAACGACATTCAATCAATATGAGAACAAATCAACCTACAGCTATTGCTACCACCATACCATTCACCGA
Organism: Prevotellaceae bacterium UBA2718; assembly: GCA_002353975.1. Taxonomy (GTDB): domain Bacteria; phylum Bacteroidota; class Bacteroidia; order Bacteroidales; family Bacteroidaceae; genus Prevotella. The sequence continues at coordinate 9,020 of DEKQ01000092.1, read as the reverse complement.
CATAAGGGCTTATCTGCTTGCAACGGCCTTCATTATCGGCAATCTTCTGTTGCCACAGTTGTGCCACCTCATACCCCAGGGCGGGCTTATCTTCCTGCCTATCTACTTCTTCACCCTCATAGCCGCCTACCGCTACGGATGGCAGGTGGGCATACTTACAGCTGTGGGGTCTCCCGTCATCAATAGCCTGCTCTTTGGTATGCCTCCCGCACCGGCCCTGCCAGCCATATTGCTCAAATCTGTCGCGCTGGCCCTTGCCGCTGCCTACATAGCTCGCAAGCGCGGAGGGACTGTGACTTTAGCGGCATTGGCGCTTGTCATCTTAGTATATCAAGGCGTGGGAATGAGTGCAGAATATCTCGCTTATGACCTGCAGCACGCATTGCAGGACATACGCCTGGGCTATCCTGGCCTGCTCGTACAACTGTTCGGAGGGTATTTCGTACTAAAATCCTTGAAGTAATGATTGGCAACAATGTATTGACTTCATTCCAATTGCCCGAGTCGCTCTATGCCGATGACGTTAATGCCATTCTTCGCGTCACGCAAGAGCGGTTCGGCATTAGGGAATGGCGGTTGGTGGTTCTCACCAACGAGATACACGGACACCTCGGCATATATTCCACCATAGGAGTGAAGATGGGACTCAGAGTAAAGGAGATTCTTGAGGCCGAGGGGTATGCAGAAGAGCCTGACATAGTGTCATACGCCGGCAGCATCCCTCCCGTCAGCTGCATGAACGATGGCTTACAGGTTAGTACAGGTTCCACCCTTGGGCACGGCTTAATAAGCATAGCCGACACAGACAAGGCTAATCCATCAGCATTAATCAGCTATGCCAAAGGCCAGCACGACCTATCCTTCCGTATAGAACTGAAAGAAGAGTACCGGAAACAAATAGAAGAGGATATACTCAAAGGCGTAAACATGTATGGACACACTGAACCTTACTGGAAATACGTAAGGCAACTCGCCCTGAAGTATTGGAGCACCTGGGACCGCAGGGAAATCTTCACGCTTAAAGCTTAAAGCTTCACTCTTCACTTTCACTCACCCTATCTCCACCACGGTAATACCCGCGCCGCCGAACTGCACATGCTCGTCGCGGCAGCTCAGCACGTTGGGGACGGTGTTGAGATACTGCCTTATCAGCTGACGCAGAATGCCGTTGCCCTTACCGTGCAGTATGCGCACCTGCGACTCTCCCATCAGAATAGCGTCGTCAATAAACCGCTGCACCTCCATCACGGCCTCGTCACCACGATAGCCGCGCACGTCAATCTCATGCCGGAAGGTGCTTCGATGCTCGTCTATTACATTGCGCGTCATGCGGCTTGACTTCGTAATCTGCTCCTCTGTGGGCGTTGCGGCAGCTTTGCCCTGTTTGCCTCCGGCGAGCATGAGCTTCCATTTACCGTTCACCTGTACCCACTCACCATTTCCGCTAACCAGTTTCTTGGCTATCTTAGGCATCTCATCGACTGACGGAGCTGCCTGCTGCTCCGTTGTCTTGGCGGGTTGGGCAGCTTTGTCCTTAGCTGCCTGAGCTTTCTTCTTCTCGCGCCGTTCCTTGCGGGCTATGATTTGCTGCATCTTCTTCTCTATCGCAGCATCCTTAGCCTTTGTGTCAATGTCTGCCACCTCCTCACGGAACTCCTGCATTTCCTCCCGTAACTGGCGCGTGCGTTCCTTCTCAGCCTCAGCCTCGCGTATCTCGCGGATAGTGTTTTCTATCCTTCTGTTAGCTTCCTTCAGCAGTTCCTCCGCCTGCTCCTTGGCGCGGCGCAGTATGGCTTTGCGCTCCTGCTCTATCTCCAGGGCGCTGCTTTCATACTTCGTGATGGTCCTCTCGATGTCCTTCTCCCTCTGGTGCACCGTCTGGCGCTTGTGCTCCCAGTAGCGCTTGTCCCTCACGATGTCCTGCAGATACTTGTCGCTCTGTATGTAGTCGCTGCCCACAATCTCGCTGGCATCGCTGATGACCTCCTCGGGAAGTCCTATCTTACGCGCTATCTCTATGGCGAAGGATGAGCCGGGGCGTCCTATCTGGAGCTGGAAGAGCGCCTGCATCTGGTGGCGGTCATAGAGCATCGCGCCGTTTACCACGCCCGGATGTTCCTCTGCAAAGTGCTTCAGGTTCTGGTAATGGGTGGTGATGATGCCCCATGTCTTGTGCATCCACAGCTGCTTCAGTATCGCCTCAGCCAGCGCACCGCCTATCTGCGGCTCAGTTCCGGCACCGAACTCATCTATTAATAATAAGGTGTGATCGTCAGCCTGCTTTATCATCGCCTTCATATTCTGCAGGTGTGAAGAGTAGGTTGACAGGTCATCCTCTATGCTCTGTTCGTCGCCGATGTCTATCATCAGGTTGCGGAACACGCCCATCGTGCTCCTTTCGTCTATGGGCACACTCAGTCCACATTGCACCATATACTGCAGGAGTCCCACCGTCTTGAGGCATACGGACTTACCGCCTGCATTAGGACCTGATATGATAAGGATGGAATCAGTACTGAGATTGAGGTTCAGCGGCACTATATCCTTGCCCTGCTTCTGCAATGAGCGCCGCAGCAACGGATGCACGGCGTTAATCCAATCGATGTGCGGGCGGTCTGTCACGACGGGTTCGATGGCGTTCAGTTCCACTGCCAGCTGTGCCTTTGCCTGAATGAAGTCCAGCTCAGCCAGCAGTTTCATGGACTGCAACACGCCCTCGGCATGTGGACGTATCTCGCCGCTCACCTCCGAGAGGATGCGTATGACCTCGCGTTTCTCCTCTGCCTCCAGTTCCCTGACGCGGTTATTCGCCTCCACTACAGCCGTTGGTTCCACGAAGAGAGTCTTGCCCGTAGCCGATTCATCGTGCACTATTCCGTTGATGCGCCTCTTCATGGCCGGAGCAATAGGTATCACCAGGCGTCCGTCACGCATTGTCGGAGTGACGTCACGCTCCACTATACCCTCCTGCTGCGCCTTCTTCAGTATGCCGTTCAGCGTCTGCGATATGCTACCCGCAGTACGCCTCAGCTCGCCTCTGATGCGGAAGAGCGCAGGAGAGGCATTGTCTTTCAGGTGTCCGTACTTGTCCAGTATTCCGTCTATGCGCACGGAGATGTCGTGATATGGGTTTACATCGCGCACCAACTCCCAGAGGCAGGGGTAAAGCCCCCCCGCGTCTTCCTCCTTGTGGGGAGTGTCCTTTAGTCCATTCTCCGCTCTGTCGGCTTCCCTCTCTGGTGTTATGCACCCCTGAAAGCCCTCTATCGTCTGCAGGCATCGCATGAGCTCATACATCTCCTGCTCCTCAAGATGCGTGCCGCGCAGCTTCAGTCGGGCCACGCTCTGCCTCACATCAAAGAAGAACTCCAGCGGCACTTCCTCCTCCACCTCCTTCAGGTGACGGAACTCACGCACCTCGGTCAGGCTGCGATTGATTTCTGAGGCGTCGGACATAAACGACATCTCGCCCACCCGCTCCCAGCCGAGGGCCGACATACAGTTGCCACGCAACAGACGGCGCAGCTCGTCAAAACCTATTTTCTTTTCGTAATTATTAGGGTAAATCACCGTTTCTACTCTACTTTATATAAACGCTACGGTAAGTCCGGCCATTACGATGCTCACCATTGACATGAGCTTTATGAGGATATTGAGCGACGGACCGGAGGTATCCTTGAACGGATCGCCTACGGTATCGCCCACCACAGTGGCCTTGTGGCACTCAGAGCCCTTACCGCCAAAGTTGCCTTCCTCTACCATTTTCTTTGCATTATCCCACGCGCCGCCTGCGTTTGACATGAAGATGGCGAGCGTGAAGCCTGCTGCAAGACCTCCTACAAGGAGTCCGAGCACTCCCGCCACACCGAGAATGAGACCTACCACGATAGGTATGATGATGGCGAGCAGCGACGGGAATATCATCTCGCGCTGTGCCGAACGTGTGGAAATCTCTACGCAGCGTCCGTAGTCAGGCGTTGCCTTACCCTCAAGGATGCCTGCAATCTCGCGGAACTGTCGGCGTACCTCCTTCACCATATCCTCTGCGGCACGTCCTACGGCTCCCATTGTGATGCCCGAGAACAGGAACGCCGCCATAGCGCCGATGAATACACCCACGATAACCTTTGGGTTCATCAGGTTCACCTGGAAATAGTTCATAAACGACGGAATGTCGCCTATCTGTCCCAGAACCTCTGCCATGTGCTGGTCACCGGCATTTGCAAGGCGCTGCACGGCCTCCTTAATCTCCTCTATGTAAGAAGCCAGCAGAGCCAGCGCCGTGAGTGCCGCCGAACCGATGGCGAAGCCCTTGCCCGTAGCGGCTGTGGTATTGCCCAGCGCATCCAGCGCGTCGGTACGCTTGCGCACCTCTTCGCCCAGTTCCGACATCTCGGCATTGCCGCCGGCATTGTCGGCTATAGGACCGTATGCATCGGTAGCCAGCGTGATGCCCAGCGTGGAGAGCATTCCCACAGCGGCGATGCCCACACCATAGAGTCCCTTGGACAGAGCCTCGGCATTGACATCAAGGTTGAAACCGTTGGCACAGAGGTATGACAGCATGATGGCGACAGAGATGGTCACCACGGGCACCATAGTGGAAATCATGCCCGTGCCCACACCTTTTATTATTACAGTAGCCGCACCCGTCTGCGATGCAGCGGAGATCTCCTGCGTCGGCTTGTAGGAGTGGGAAGTATAGTATTCCGTTGCCTGACCTATGATGACACCAGCCAGCAGACCTACCACTACGGAGCATGAGACGTATATCCAGTTAGGGATGCCGAGCAGGTAGAGGATGGCAAACGTAGCCACCGCAATCAGCGCGGCAGACACGTTGGTGCCCACACCAAGCGAGTGCAGCAGCTGGCGCATCGTGGCACCCTCCTCAGTCCTTACGAGGAAGATTCCGAAGAGCGAGAGGAATATGCCCACTGCCGCGATAATCATCGGAGCGATGACATAGTTCAGCTGCAGCTGCGTGCCGAGATATGCCGTAGCGCCCAGGGCGGCGGTAGAGAGGATGGAGCCGCAGTAAGACTCATACAGGTCAGCTCCCATGCCGGCTACGTCGCCCACGTTGTCGCCCACATTGTCTGCTATCGTGGCAGGGTTGCGCGGATCATCCTCGGGGATGTCTGCCTCCACCTTGCCCACTATGTCGGCGCCCACATCGGCTGCCTTCGTATATATACCACCGCCGACACGCGCAAAAAGAGCCTGCGTAGAGGCACCCATGCCGAATGTCAGCATTGTCGTGGTAACGGTGATAAGGCTGTCAACGCCTGCCGCATTGAGCACAACAAACCAAATGGCGATGTCGAGCAAGCCCAGGCCAACGACCGTCAGACCCATCACGGCGCCGGAACGGAACGCCACCTTGAGGCCGGCATCCAGACTCTTGCGCGCGGCATTGGCGGTACGGGCAGAGGCGTATGTAGCCGTCTTCATGCCGAAGAAGCCCGCGAGACCGGAGAAGAAGCCGCCCGTGAGGAATGCGAAAGGCACCCAGGGGTTCTGCAACTGATAGCCGTAAGCCATCACAGAGAAGATTACGGCCAGCACAATGAAGACTATCGTCACTACCTTGTATTGCTGCTTCAGATAGGCCATAGCGCCGTGACGCACATACTCGGCAATCTCCTTCATGCGTGGAGTGCCCTCATCGGCCTTCTTCATCTGAAGGTAGAAAAACAAGGCCATACCCAGCGACACCACAGATGCCACAGGCACAAGCCAGAATACACTTGGAATGTTGTTCATAATCAGGTGAGTTTTAGTTTTATTTAGTGTTTGCTATTTAGCCGCTGCAATATAGATGAAAGTTATTTGTCTGTTTTGCAGTAGGAGGTGACGTGTCCCACGTCACTGTGCGCAGTTTTGTGACGTGGGCACGTCACCTCCTATTTACCCGCTGCAAAGTTACGATTAAGTTTTGAGATACACAAAAAAGTGCTTGCATTTTTTTGTATATCCATGACGAAGGATTCCGCGAAGCGCCTGAGC